>DASVMY010000081.1:0-6945 GCA_036384135.1 Caulobacteraceae bacterium
GATCGCCCGCGCTGGGCGGCGGCGCGGCGAGGGCGGGCGTGGCGAGGGCGGCGAGAACGGCGGCGAGCAGGACCTTACGCAAGACGAACTCCTCAAAGGGACGCGGGCGGCTCCTCAGGAATCCGCCGAAATGATCTCATGACCCTGCCCGCCTCCGCCATCACCACGGCGCAGGGCAAGGTCAAGCTGCGCCACAGAGCCATGGGATCGACGCGAAGTCGACGGCTGAACCACGGGCTGATGACAGTTCCGTGCGTGGCGACGATTAACGCCTCATTCGGATGCGCCGCCCTGTGCTTCACGCCGTCCGCCCGATCCGCTTGATCTCCCACTCCAGTTCGACGCCGGTCTTGGCTTTCACGTCGGCCCGCACCGCTTCGCCCAGGCCCTCGATATCCGCCGCCGTGGCCTCGCCGGTGTTGATCATGAAGTTGGAATGCAGGGGCGAGAACATCGCCCCGCCGAAGGGCTTGCCCCTCCAGCCGGCCTCGTCCACCAGCTTCCAGGCGCTGGTGTCCTTGGGATTCTTGAACGTCGAGCCGCCGGTCTTCTCGCGGATCGGCTGGGTGGTCTCGCGCCGGGCGGTGATCTGCGCCATCCGCGCCGTCACCGCTTCGGGATCGCCCGTCCGACCCTGGAAAATCGCCTGCATCCAGATCACCTCGCCCTCCGGCAAGGCGTTGTGACGGTAGGTGTAGCCTAGGTCTTTGACGCGATAGCTGCGCAGCTCGCCGGTGCGGTCGAAGCCCCAGGCGGAGACCAGCACGTCCTTGGTCTCGCTGCCGTAGCAGCCGGCGTTCATGGTCAGGGCGCCGCCCACCGTGCCGGGGATGCCGGCATAGAACTCCAGCCCCGCCAGCCCGCCAGCCGCCGCCGCCCGCGCCACCGCCGCGTCCAGGGCGCCGGCGTCGGCGATCACCTGCCTCTCGGCCTTGTCCACCTCCACCTCGCCGAAGGCCCGGCCGGCCAAGCGGATCACCACGCCTTCGACCCCACCGTCGCGGACGATGACGTTGGAGCCCACCCCCAGCACGGTCAGGGGAACCTCCGGCGCCAGGCCGGCCAGGAACGCCGACAGGTCCTCCATGTCGGCGGGCAGGAACAGCACGTCCGCCTTGCCCCCCACCCGGAACCAGGTGAACGGCGCCAGCGGCTCGTCGAACAGCAGCTTGCCCTCGACCTTGGGCAGGTCCTTGCGCCAGCTCACGACTTCGCCAGCGCTTCCAGCTGCCCCGGCAGCGCGTAGGCCCAGGCGGTGATGTCGCCGGCGCCCAGGCAGACCACCAGGTCGCCGTCCTTGGCCTCCTCGGCGATCAGCCGCGGCAGGCTGGCCGCGCCCTCCAGCGGCAGGGCCCGGCGGTGGCCGAAGCGTTTCAGCCCCGCCACCAGGGCGTCCTTGTCGGCTCCCTCGATGGGGGCCTCGCCGGCGGCGTAGACATCGGCCACGATCACCGTATCGGCGTCGTTGAAGCAGCGGCAGAACTCGCCGAAGAGGTCGTGCAGCCGGCTGTAGCGGTGCGGCTGCACCACCGCGATCACCCGCCCGTGGGTCACCGCCCGCGCCGCCTTCAGCACCGCGGAGATCTCCACCGGGTGGTGGCCGTAGTCGTCGATGATCCGGACGCCGTTCGCCACGCCCACCGTCGTGAACCGCCGCCGCACCCCGCCGAAGCCGGCCAGGCCCTTGCGGATCGCCTTCTCCGACACCCCCAGCTCCCGCGCCACGGCGATGGCGGCCAGGGAGTTGAGCACATTGTGCTGGCCGGCCATGGGCATGTGCAGCTCGCCCAGGACGGTGACGGCGTTGTCG
This sequence comes from Caulobacteraceae bacterium, assembly GCA_036384135.1. Taxonomy (GTDB): domain Bacteria; phylum Pseudomonadota; class Alphaproteobacteria; order Caulobacterales; family Caulobacteraceae; genus Acaudatibacter. The sequence continues at coordinate 1,811 of DASVMY010000081.1, forward strand.
GGCCCGTTGATGGTCACGTCATAGGTGGCGCCTTCGGGGCCCATCCCGATGTTGGTGGCGCGGATCTCCGCCTGGGGATTGGTCCCGTAGGTGATCAGGCGGCGGTTCTGGACCATGGCCACCATCTCCTGCACGTCCGGATCGTCGATGCAGACGGCGGCGAAGCCATAGAAGGGGATGTTCTCCACGAAGTCGCGGAAGGCCTTCTTCACCGCCTCGAAGGTGACGTAGTGGTCCAGGTGCTCGGGATCGATGTTGGTCACCACCGCCACGGTGGAGCGCAGCTTCAGGAAGGTGCCGTCGCTCTCGTCGGCCTCCACCACGATCCAGTCGCCCTCGCCGACCTTGGCGTTGGTGCCGTAGGCGTTGATGATGCCGCCGTTGACCACCGTGGGGTCCAACCCGCCGGCGTCCAGGATCGCCGCCACCATGGAGGTGGTGGTGGTCTTGCCGTGGGTGCCGCCCACCGCCACGGAAAACTGCAATCTCATCAGCTCGGCCAGCATCTCGGCGCGACGCACCAGCGGCACACGCTTGGCCGAGGCAGCGGCCATCTCCGGATTGTCCATCTTCACGGCGCTGGAATAGACCACCGCCGAGGCGCCCTCGATGTGGCTGGCGTCGTGGCCGACGAAGATCTTCGCCCCCAGCTTTTCCAGCCGTTCGGTGTTGGCGCTGGCGCGGGCGTCCGAGCCCTGCACCACATAGCCGATGCGCAGCATGATCTCGGCAATGCCGCTCATGCCGATGCCGCCGATGCCGATGAAATGCACGGGGCCAAGGTCGAAGGGGACGGGACGTCGGTTCATCGCCCGTGATTAGCCCAAGCCGGCGCGCGGGGAAACGGGCGGAGGTTCAGGCGCTCCCGAACCGCCCCCCAAGACGCCCCATGCCGAACGCAGCGATTTCCGCGGGGATGTCCCCGCCGTCCGCCATGTCCGCCAACATCTGGCCGAACACGCTGGCGAACTTGAAACCGTGGCCGGAACAGGCCGAGCAGATCACGATCTGCGGGTGACGGGAATGGCGGTCGACAATGAACTCCTCGTCCGGGGTTGAGGTGTAGATGCAGGTCTTCACGGCCTTCAGCGGCCCCGCCGCGCCGGGGATAAGCCGCGCCAGGGCGGCCGCCACGCCGACCAGATCCTCCGCGGTGGCGTCCTGCCTGGCGTCCGACGCCGACGCCAACGCCCGGCCCAGGCGGTGCGAGGCGGCTTTCACCCCGCCGCCGGCGAAGTCGGGAAAGCCATAGATGGCGTCGGTCTCGTCCTCGATCACGAACACCGGCATCGCGTCGGGGCCGGTCTGTTCCGGCCGCGCCGAGGCGAACCAGCCCACCGGCTGGCGGGTCATCAGCAGATGCGGCGCCAGCTCCGGAACCAGTTCGCCGATCCAGGGTCCGGCGGTGACGATCGCCGCGCCGGCCTCGACCCACACGCCGTCGGCCAGCCGCACCCGCACCCCGTCGCCGAGGGGCTCGACCGCCGCCACGGTGGTCTGTTCATGCACCTGCGCCCCAGCGGCGCGCGCGCCGGCCATGTGCAGCCGCACCGCCACGTCCGCCCGCACGATCCCCGCCCCCGGTTGGTAGACCACGGTCCAGTCGGCCGGCAGGTCGAAGGCCGGAAACCGCGCCCGCGCCGCCCCCCGCGTCAGCATCTCATGCGCCAGGCCGTTCTGGCGCGCCGCCTCGAGCGAGCCCTCGACGATCGGCGATCCGGGGGGCCCGGCTTCCAGCATGCCGGTGGCGATCAGCACCGTCTCGCCACCCTCGGCCTGCAGGGCGTTCCAATGCTCATAGGCCCGCAGCACCAGGGGCGTGTAGGCGGGGTTCTCGAACTGGGCCAGGCGGATGATCCGGCTCTCGCCGTGCGAGGAGCCGCCCTCGTGCCCCGGGGCCGCCCGCTCGATCCCCACCACCCGCCGCCCCCGCCGCGCCAGGTGATACAACGCCGCGCTCCCCATGGCCCCCAGGCCGATGACGGCGACGTCGTAGGTCACGCCTAAGCTAGCCCCAGCGCCCGGACCACCGCGCCCTGGTCGAAATAGGGCCGCTCGCAGACGATCTTGTCGGAGCCGGGCGCGAATTCGAAGCTGGCGGCCATGCGTATGCGGAAGGCCTTGCCGGTGGCTTCCACCGTCCGGTCGGCCAGCCGCAACGGCCCCAGGTGCGTGCCCATCAGCCAGAACTCCACCAGCACCGTGTCGCCGTCGACGGCCAGCGCGATGATCTCATTGGACTGGTCGGGGAACGGCGTGCGCGAGGCGGCGAAATACCGCCGCACCTCTTCCTCCCCGTCGAACACCACGCCGGAGCCGTACATCTCGTAGCGCGGATGGGCGAAGGTGGCGATCACCGCGTCCCAGTCGCTGACGCACTCCAGCGCCATGTGGTCGCGCACCGTCCGCAGGCGGGCGGCGTCCAGATCATTTTGAGTCAGGCTATCCATCGCGTTCTCCTCACATCCCCATCATGCCGCTGTCCACGCCCAGGTTCTGGGCGGTGACGTAGACGCTCTCGTCCGACATGAAGAACAGTGTCGCATAGGCGATCTCCCAGGCGGTGGCCTGGCGGCCGAAGGGCAGGTTCTCGCCGCGCCCGCGGCCGGGGCGCCCAGCGCCGGCGGTGCGGCCGTTGGGGGTGTCCACCTGGCCGGGAACCACGGTGTTGACCCGGATGCCTCGCCGGGCCCCGACCATGGCGGCATGGCGCATCAGGGCCCCCAGCGCCGCCTTCGACGTGTCATAGGCCACCAGCTGCGAGCCGGGGCGGAAGGCGGCGATGGAGGAGATCAGCACGATCGACGCCCCCTCCTCCAGCCGCTCCAGGGCCTCGCGCACGCACAGCATGCCGCCGCGCAGGTTGATCTGCATGATCTTGTCCCACTCGGCCAGGTCGAAGCCGCGCAGGCCCGTGCCGCCGAAGGTGCCGACGTTGAACACCATGCCGTCCAGGCCACCCAGGGCGGCCGCGCCCTCTTCCAGCATCCGCGCCACGTCCGCCTCGATGGTGACGTCGGCCCGGATGGCGAGCGCCTTTCCGCCCTCCGCCGCGATCAGCGCCACCGTCTCCTGCGCGCTCGCCAGGCTTGCATCCGCTACGGCCACCTCCGCGCCCTCGCGGGCGTAGAGCAGGCACATGGCCCGGCCGTTGCCCACCGGGTCGGTGGCCGGATCGAAGGTCCGCTGGCCGCCGCCCACCACCAGGATGCGGCGGCCCTGCAGCCGGCCCCGGCCCGGCGCCTCGCCCAGGGATTCCGGGGAAGGGGCGCGGGGGCGCCGTTCGGTTTCACTCATGAATGACGTTCCTTGATCTCAGCCCAGCCGCACCGGCGCCTGGGGGATGGTCTTCCAGAACTCGGGGTCGTGGCCGAACATGATCTTCGACCCCCTGGCCTGCATCTCGCGGAACCGCTGGAAAACGGCGATGGCGGCGGCCTTGTCGGCGATGACACCGGGCGCGTGCAGGTTTTCCAAGGATTCCTTGAGGTAGCAGGCGTCGCCGCACAGAACGAACTCGCCGCCCAGTTCGGTGCGCACTCTCAGCGACTGGTGCCCCGGCGTGTGGCCATAGGTGGGCAGGCAGACCACCGAGCCGTCCCCGAACACGTCATGCTCGCCCTCCACCTGGCGCAGACGGTGGCCGGTGTCGAAGTCCTTGCTCAGATAGCCCAGGTCCTGGTCCGCGGCGGCCTTGGCGTGGGCCCACTCGCGCGACTGCACCACCACCTGCGCGTTGGGAATCTGGCCGTTGCCGCCGGAGTGGTCGTAGTGCAGGTGCGAATTGATGATGAAGTCGACCTTGTCCGCGCCGATGCCCATGGCCGCCAGCCGCGCCGACACCTCCTCGCCCGGATGGAAGTGGAAGGTGTTGTACTTCAGCCCCGCCTCGCCGAAGTAGCCTAAGGGGTCGCTCTGGCTCTCGATGTGCAGGCCGGAGTCGAACAGGGCCCGGCCCTTGTCGTGCACGATCAGATAGGCGGGCACCGGCACGGTGATCAGCCCCTTGCGCCCGGCCAGCAGGAAGCCGTGCGGGATGGTCACGAAGCCGCAGGTATAGGCGTAGAGCTGGACGGTCATGCGTCCTCCTGGCCGGTTAGAGCACGATGACATTTGTCGGAACCGGCAAAAGTCATCGTGCTCGCAAACTTAGGAATCGAGCCTGTTCATCCCGTTTTGATGAGTCCATCAAAACGGGACAGGCTCTACGCGCCCCTCCGGGCAGGGCCGCTGGTCGGCGCGGATCAGCGTCAGGAAGGTGGCCAAGAGCCGCTCCAGCGCGGCGGCCGCGATGTCCCGCGGCGAAGGCTCCGCCTGGAAGATGAAATGCTCCAGGCGTACGAACGTCAGGCCGGCCATGAACAGGCGCGCGGTCTCGCGCGGGTTGGGCGTGACGATCAGGCCGGCCACGGCGAAGTTGCGGAAATAGCCGCTGACCAGGCCCGACTCCTCGATGAACAGGGTCTCGAAATAGTGCGCCCGCTCGCCGGGGAAACGGTTGCGCTCGGCGGCGATGATCTCCTGAAAGCGCTGCTCACGCGGGTCGCACCACTGGTCCAGCAGCTCGGCGGCGTACAGCCTGCAGAACCCCGCCGGGTCGGCGCGCAGCGCCTGGTACCGCGCCCCGCGCAGGCGGTGGGCGGAACTGGCCGGCCCATAGGCGTCGATCAGGGCGTGGTAGATCGCCTCCTTGCTGGCGAAGTGGTTGTACAGGCTGCTCTCCCGCAGCCCCACCGTCCGCGCCAGCCGGCGCATCGAGGTTCCCGCGTAGCCGTGGCGCGCGAACAGGCCCAACGCCGCCTCCAGGATACGATCCCGGGTGGCGGGCGCCTGGACGTCCTCGATCCGCAGCGTTTCGGTTCCCACAGGCGCAAGCTAACGAACGATCGTTCGTTTGGCGAGTCCGTTGTGGCATTTGCTGTAGCGGCGGCTAGGAGCCCCTCCCCCTCGCATGTGGCTAGGCGATTCACACATCTCAGAAACACCCAAGACTCCAGCGTGTTACGAGATGACTGAGGCCGCCCCTCCTCTCCCTTCTCCCCTTGTGGGAGAAGGTGGCCCGCGCAGCGGGTCGGATGAGGGGTCGACGAGACCCATCGGGCTAAGCTGCTGACGCCAATCCACAATCGCCGGCG
>DASVMY010000082.1:0-1910 GCA_036384135.1 Caulobacteraceae bacterium
GGCTGCCGTAGCGGCGTTGCGTGGCCTCATCGGCGGCGGCGGCGTGCTGGCCGACGTCACCCTGGCCGGAAGCGCCGCCGGCGCGGCGGCGCTCGGCGGGCTGAGGCCCGCGGCATGAGGTCGTGTTCTAAGCTTCCAGGATTGCCACGGCCGACAAGCCGCCGCGCCGGTCAAGCTGGCGCCTGGGTGTTGAACCGTGATAATCTCTGGTAAAAGCACCAGACTCAATGTTCTAAATCGTTAAACTGATGGCTGAAACATGATCACAGCCGCCCAACTCCGCGCCGCTCGGGCCCTGCTCGCCCTAGACCAGCGGACGCTCGCGGATCTGGCGGGCCTGTCGGTGCCCACCATCCAGAGGATGGAGGCCAGCGACGGGGTGATCCGGGGCAACGTCGACTCCCTGATGAAATTGATCGGCGCCTTGGAAGCTGCCGGCCTGGAGTTGATCGCCGAGGGGGCGGTAAGCCCCGGCGGCGGGCGGGGGGTGAGGCTCAAGTGACGCCGGCTCCGATCGAACTTGCCCTTGGCTGTATCAGCGTCTTGCTGGCGCTGGCGGCCGTGGGCGTGTTCGCGGCGCGCAGAACCCTCGCCACGCCCCTGATCTATGGCGCATGCCTGCTGGTCTCGCTGGTCGCGGGCGGCGTGGCGCTGGGCCGCCTTCTGGGTCTGTCGGCCGGCGCGGAGTCGATGGTGCTGCCGCTCGGCCTGCCCTGGGTCGGAGCGCGGTTCCAGCTCGACGCCCTGGCGGCGGTGTTCCTGGCGGTGGTGAACCTGGGCGCGGCCCTGGCCAGCCTCTACGCCATCGGCTACGGCCCCCATGAAGCGCAGCCGCAGCGGGTTCTGCCCTTCTACCCGGCCTTCCTGGCCGGCATGAACCTAGTCGTCCTGGCCAGCGACGCCTTCAGCTTCCTGGTCGCCTGGGAGGTGATGTCGCTCAGTTCCTGGGCCCTGGTCATGGCCCGCCACCAGGAGCCGGACAACGCCCGCGCCGGCTACGTCTACCTGCTGATGGCCAGCTTCGGCGCCCTGTGCCTGCTGCTGGGGTTCGGGCTGCTGGCGGGGGTGAACGGCGGCTACGCCTTCGAGGCGATCCGCGCCCATCCGCCCGCCGCCGGCGTCGCCGCCCTGGTGCTGGGCCTGGCGATCCTGGGCGCGGGATCCAAGGCCGGCCTGATCCCCCTGCATGTCTGGTTGCCGCTGGCCCATCCGGCCGCCCCCAGCCACGTCTCGGCCCTGATGAGCGGGGTGATGACCAAGGTGGCGGTCTACGCCTTCATACGCATCGCCTTCGACCTGCTGGGCCCGCCGGCGCCCTGGTGGAGCCTGGTAGTCCTGGCCCTTGGCGGCGTCACCGCGGCCATGGGGGTGCTGTACGCCCTGATGCAGACCGACCTGAAGCGGGCCCTGGCCTACAGCACGGTGGAGAACGTCGGGGTGATCTTCATCGGCCTCGGCCTGGGCCTGGCGTTCAAGGCCCAGCACCTGGAGCTGGCCGCCGCCCTGGCGGTGACCGCGGCCCTGTTCCACGTCTTCAACCACTCGCTGTTCAAGAGCCTGCTGTTTTTCGGCGCCGGCGCCGTGCAGACCGCCACCGGCGAGCGCGACCTGGAGCAGATGGGCGGGCTGATCGCGCGCATGCCGCAGACGGCCATGGCGTTCCTGGTGGGATGTATGGCGATCTCGGCCCTGCCGCCGCTGAACGGCTTCGTCTCCGAATGGCTGACCTTCCAGGCCATCCTGCTCAGCCCACAGCTGGCCCTTCCGGCCCTGAAGTTCCTGGCCCCGGCCGTGGGCGCCCTGCTGGCCCTGGCCGCGGCCCTCACCGCCGCGGGCTTCGTGCGCGTGTTCGGGGTGGCCTTCCAGGGCCGGCCCCGCTCGCCGGCGGCCGAGAGCGCGCGGGAGGTGGA
>DASVMY010000083.1:0-9055 GCA_036384135.1 Caulobacteraceae bacterium
AACCCGATCCGCGAACCCCTTGCGGGCCAGCGGTCATCCACGACCGCAATTAAAGGCCGGATACATGACCGCTCCTAACTACCCGCCAAAACAGCCCAATGCCCCCTTGCCGGGAAGGGGCCGTCCATACATGACAGAAGGAATTGGGGAAGCGGCAACGATTAAACCGCCTTCTCCACCGCCTCCACGATCGTCGCGTCCAGCGGGTCGGTGCGCGGCCCAAACGCCGCGATGGCTTCGCCCTTGGGGCCGATCAGGATCTTGTGGAAGTTCCACACCGGCACGGCCGCCTCGCCCAGTTGGCCCTCGGCCCAGGCGTAGAAGGGATGGCGGCCCTCGTCCTTGACGTCGACCTTGGCGGTCATGGGGAAGTCGACGTGGAAGCGCACGTCGCAGAATTCCTTGATCTCCGCGTCCGTGCCCGGTTCCTGGCCGGCGAACTGGTTGCAGGGCACGCCCAGCACCACCAGGCCCTTGTCCTTGTAGTCGGTGTAGAGCTTTTCCAGCCCGTCGTACTGCGGGGTCAGGCCGCACTTCGAGGCGGTGTTCACCACCAGCACCGCCTTGCCCTTGAAGGTGGAGAGCGGCAGCGGCGCGCCGTCGATGCTGGTGAAGCCGAAATCATAGGCGTCGGACATGGCGGCGCGTCTCCCTGGGATCGAAAAAAAGATTTTGGGTTGCGAATGACTATCGGCCCACAGCCTGTTCCACCGCAAGCGCCAGGTCCAGGGCCTTGGCGCCGTCCAGGGCGTTGGCCAGCGGCGATGGAGCCTCGCCGCGCACGGCGGCGAGGAAGGCTTCCAGGCTGACGCCCAAGGGATCGGAGGCGAGATCATCGAAGGTCGGGATCAGGGCGTGGCCGGTGGTGTTGGCGAAGGTCCTGGCCAGGAAGTCCACCACCACTTCTCCCGACGGATAGACCAGCCGCATGGTCCGCTCCCGGGTCTGGGCGATGCGGGAGGCCCGGAAGATGGCGGTGAAGCCGTCGTCGAAGGCGACCTCGGCGTCCGCCTCGTCCAGCAGGGCGTTGGCGATGGCGGCGCCCTCCGCCTCCACCGCCAGGGGCTCTGCGTCGGTCAGCGCCAGCGCCAGGTCCAGGTCATGGATCATCAGGTCGATGACCACCGAGACATCCAGGTTGCGCGGCGAGCGCGGACCAAGCCGGGTCGCCTCCAGGCGCAGCGGGCGCTCGGGGATGGCGAACAGGCCCATGCTCGCGAACGTCGCCCGCTCCAGGAACCCGCAGGCCGCCACCCGACCCCGGCGGGAGGCCTCGCCCAGGATCGCATCGGCGTCGGCCAGATCGGTGGCGATGGGCTTTTCCACATAGACGTGCCGGCCGGCCCTCAGCGCCGCCAGGGCGCTCTTGGCGTGGGTGGTGGCGGGCGAGGCGATGGAGACGACATCGACCGCTTCGAGCAGCGCCCCCAGGCTGTCGAACGGCCGCCCGCCGAACCGCTCGGCCAGGGCCAGGGTGCGGTCGGGATGCGGATCGAACACCCCGACTAAATCGACACCGCCCAGCGCCGCGTACTTTGCCGCGTGATAGCCGCCGAAGACTCCAGCGCCGACGACCCCCGCGCGCAACCGACCGCTCATCGCATCTCCTGACCCCGCCCTGCGCGCCTAACACGCCGAAGCGCTGTTTGCCCACTGGAGGCGCGGCGCGGCAGCAGCTAAACAGGTGTTTGAAAGTATTTTCAGCCAAGACATTCTTAGGGAGATAGAAGCCATGACCACCTCGCGCGAAATCCGGTTGAAGAGCCGCCCTGTCGGCGTGCCGACCTCCGCCAATTTCGAGACCGCCTCTGTCACCCTGCCCGCCCCAGGCCCCGGTGAGGTGCAGGTGCGCAACACCTGGATGACCGTCGATCCCTACATGCGCGGCCGCATGAACGACGTGAAGAGCTACAGCCCGCCCTTCGCGCTCGGCGAGGCCATGCAGGGTGGCGCCGTCGGCGAGGTGACCACCTCCAACGACCCGTCCCTGAAGGTCGGCGACCTGGTGCAGAGCTTCTTCGGCTGGCGCGAAGCGTTCAACGCCCCCGCCGCCGCGGTCCAGAAGCTGGACACCCACGGCCTGCCGCCCGAGGCCTTCCTGGGCGCGGTGGGCATGCCGGGCCTGACCGCCTACGCCGGCCTCCTGCGCGTGGCGGCCCTGAAGGACGGCGATGTGGTGTTCGTCTCCGGCGGCGCCGGGGCGGTGGGCCAGATGGTCTGCCAGATCGCCAAGATCAAGGGCCACACGGTGATCGCCTCTGCCGGCGGGGCCGAGAAGGCCGCCTATCTGAAGGAACTGGGGGTCGACCACGTCATCGACTACAAGGCGCAGGCCATCGGCCCGGCCCTGGCCCAGGCGGCGCCGGACGGCATCGACGTCTATTTCGACAACGTCGGCGGCGAACATCTTGAGGCCGCGCTGAACGCCGCCCGGCCGTTCGCCCGCTTCGCCCTCTGCGGCATGATCAGCCAATACAACGCCACCGACATGGGCGCCGGGACGCGCGGCCTGATCCAGGCGGTGGGTAAGCAGCTGCGCCTGGAAGGCTTCATCGTCTCCAGCCACACCGACATGCAGGGCGCTTTCGTGGCGGACATGTCGGCCTGGATCGCCGCCGGCAAGATCAAGTGGCGCCAGACCGTCGAAGAAGGCATCGAGAACGCCCCCGCCGCCTTCCTGAAGCTCTTCAACGGCGAGAACCTCGGCAAGATGCTCGTCAAGCTGAGCTAGACCAAAGGACCCGCGTGGCGTTGACAGTCAACGTCACGCGGGCTCCAGTCCGCGCCGTTTTCAACCTCCGGGAAGGCGACCCATGGACTGGACGTCAGGCTATCGCGCCGACATCGACTACACCTACGGCTACTACCGCGAGCTGGCGCCGGGCCTGATCGACTTCTCCCTGTTGATGAGCGGCTACGAGCCGCCGCAGCGCGCCGGCATGCGCTACCTCGAACTGGGCTACGGCCAGGGCGTCAGCGCCAACATCCAGGCCGCCGCCTGCGTCGGGGAGTTCTGGGGCGCGGATTTCAACCCGGTCCACGCCGCCCACGCCCAGTCCCTGGCGCGCATCGCCCAGAGCGACGCCCACTTCTTCGACGACAGTTTCGCCGACCTGCTGTCCCGCGATGGCCTGCCGGACTTCGACTACATCAACCTGCACGGGGTCTGGAGCTGGGTCTCCGACGACAACCGCAGGGCCATCGTCGACATCATGCGTAAACGTCTGAAGGTCGGCGGCAGCGTCTACCTCAGCTACAACACCCTGCCCGGCTGGGCGGTCAGCCTGCCTCTGCGGCACATGATGACCCTGCACGCCGAAACCGCCGGCAGCGACACCCAGGGCCTGGTCGGCCGGATCGACGCCTCCATTGCCTTCGGGGCCAAGCTGGCCGAGGTCGGCGCCCGCTACTTCGCCGCCAATCCCATGGCCAAGCAGCGGCTGGACTCCATCGCGGGCCAGAACCGCAACTATCTGGCGCATGAGTATTTCAACCGCGACTGGACGCCGATGTATTTCTCGGACGCCCACGAATGGCTGTCCCAAGGCAAGCTCAGCTATGCCTGCGCGGCCGGGGTTCTGGAGCAGATGGACGGCTTCAACCTCACGGGCGCCCAGCGCGATGTGATGAACGGCCTGCCGGCGGGGGTGCTGCGTGAGACCGTCCGCGACTACATGCTCAACACCCAGTTCCGGCGCGACCTGTTCACCCGCGGCGCGCGCCGCCTGACGCCACTGGAGCGGTTGGAGCTGCTCAACGAAGTCCGGCTGGTGCTGACCGCGCCGATCTCGGACTTCCAGTACGAGGTAGACGCCGCCCTGGGCAAGATCAGCCTGCGGCAGGACATCTATGAGCCGATCATCGAAGCCCTGAACGCTAACAAGGGCTTGCCCCGGCGCATCGGCGACCTGGCTGAGGACCCCAAGATCGCCGCCCTGCCCCCCGGCTCCCTGATCGAGGGCCTGACGGTGCTGATCGGTTCAGGCCGCGCCCACCCCGCCCAGAGCGACGAAGACATCGCCGCCGTGGCGCCCCGGTGCAAAAAACTCAACGCCCACTTGATCGAACGCGCCCGGATCGGCGGCGACATCACCGTGCTGGCCTCGCCCGTGGTGGGGGCCGGGGTCAATGTCGGACGGTTCGAGCAGATGTTCCTGAGCGCCCGCGGCCGCGGGCTCAAGAGTCCGGGCGACTGGGCCAAGGACGCCGCCGCGATCCTGGCCAAGCAGAACCAGTCGATCGTCAAGAACGGTGAGGTCTTGAAGACGCCGGAAGCCAACCTGGAAGAGCTGCAGCTCCAGGCCAAGGCCATGGCGGGTGACCGGCTGCAGCTGTTGCAGCGTCTTCAGGTCGCCGACTGACTACGGCTGGGCCTGACCGCCCGCCGCGCAATGGCCGAGAAGTGATCGCCGCGCGCGTTGGCCCCGCGCGCGGCGCGGTCTACAAGCCCGGGTCTTCTCTTGGGGAGCCCGTCTGTGGCCCGACTGTTCAACGCCTATGTGATCGTCGACTGGAGCGCGGCGGCCAAGCCGACCACGGGGGCGGATTCTGTCTGGATCGGCGTGCTCAAGCGCGACGTGCGCTTCCGCTTCACCTACGAGGCGCACAACCCCGCCACCCGCGCGGAGGCCGAGAAGCTGCTGGCCGGCATCCTGGACGACCGCGCCAAGCGCCATGAACGCACCCTGTTGGGCCTGGACTTCCCGCTGGGCTTCCCGCGCGGCTTCTCCGCGGCGCTGAACCTGCCGGCGGGCGAGCCGTGGATGGCGGTCTGGAACCAGCTCGACCGCATGGTCAAGGACAAGGCCGACAACACCAACAACCGCTTCGGCGTCGGTTCGGAGATCAACCGGCGGATGACCGGTGGGCCTTTCCCGTTCTGGGGTTGCCCGCCGCGCGACACCCTGACCACCCTGCAACCCAAGCGCACCCGCGAGCACGGCCCAGGCGACCTGCCTGAGTTCCGCCACACCGACCTGGCCGCCAAGGGCGCCGCATCGATCTGGAAGCTCTATTACAACGGCTCGGTCGGCGGTCAGGCGATCCTGGGCATCCCCGTGGTCCGCCGCCTGAAGCTGGCGCGGGGCGACGCCTTCAAGGCCTGGCCCTTTGAGACCGGCTACAAGGCCCTGACCGAAAACGACCTGGCCGGCGTCGATGTGGTGGCCGCCGAGGTCTATCCCTCCCTGATCAAGGGCGCGGCCCTGCCCGGCGAGATCAAGGACGCCACCCAGGTCCGCCTCACCGCCGAGCACTTCGCCAAGTTGGACGAGGCGGGGAAACTCGGCCCTGTGTTCGGTCCCGACAAGGACACCCCCGCCGACGCCGTGGTCGATGCGCAGCAGGAAGAGGGCTGGATCCTCGGGGCGTGAGCCCTACCCTTCCCCCCGCCGCGCCAACATCCAGAACCGGCCCAGCAACAGGCCGGCGGCGGCGAGGCTGGCGGCGATCACCGCCCAGACGATGCCGATCAGGCCCATGTGCATGGGGATCGCCAGGACGTAGGCCATAGGCAGCATGATCAGAAAATAGCTCATCATGTGGGTCACGGTCGGGACCAGCACGTCGCCGCGCGCGCGAAGGGACTGCGCCACCACCACCTGCAGGGCGTCCGGCACGAAGAAGGCGCAGGTCAGGGCCAGGGCGGGGACGGCCAGGCCCACCGTGGTGGGATCGCTGGTATAGATCTCGACGATCGGGCGCACGAACAGCCAGACCCCGGCGGTGGCCGCCAGGCCGAAGATCGCGGTCACCCCATAGCCCACCACGGCGGCCCGATCGATCCCGGCCTCGTCCGCCGCGCCGTGGGCGCGTCCCACCTGAACCGCCGTGGCCGTCGCCAGTCCCAGCGGGATCATGAACACGATCGCCGCCACGTTCAGCACCACCGCCCACGCCGCCACGGCCAGGCCGCCGATCCAGCCGGCGACCACGTTCATGGCCGAGAAGGCCAATATCTCGAAGAAGTTGGAGGCCCCCGCGCCATAGCCCACGCGGCGCTGATCACGCTCGCGCACTGGATCGCGCGGCGGCTTGTCGAACACCCCCAGCTCCCGGGCGTCCTTCATGCGCCAGATGTAGGCCAGGGTCGCCGCCGCCATGGCCGCGCGGGCGCAGAAGGTGGCGATGCCGCCGCCCACCGCCCCCAACGCCGGCAGGCCGAACGTCCCCGGCACCGCCAGCAGGTCCACCGCCAGATTCACTCCATTGGCCAGCCACATGATCACCAGGGGCGGCACCGGCCGGCCCAGCCCCTCCAGCCACGAGGCCGAGGCCACCGACAGCATGAACAGCGGCATGGAGAGGGCGAAGACCAGCAGCGGGCGGGTGGCGCCGTCCGCCAGGTCCCTGGAAAGCCCGATCACGTGCAATAGCGTCGGCCCGCCGGCCAGGAGCACGGCGGCGCACCCCCCGCCGATCCAGAGCGCGTAGGACAACCCGCGCCGCAGCGCCGCGCCGGCCTCGTGCGGCTTGCCCTCGCCCAAAGCCCGTGACGCCATCACCTGCACCCCGGACAGCAGGCCAAGCGCGCTGCCCATGACCACGCTGGTCACCGCCCAGCCCAGGGCGTGATAGCCCAGTTGCACCGCCGAATAGCGGCCCACCACAACCGCGTCGGTGAACCCCATGATCATGATGCCCAGGCGCGCGGGCACCAGAGGCCCCGCGAGCTTCAGAAGCTCGATCAGGTCCCTGCGGACAGGATGATCCGCGCCTCCCGCGCGGGAGGTCGCGGCGAGGGTTTCGCCGGTCATGGGTTTCGCCATTTCAAAGAGGCGCGGAAACTGACCGAGCCGGCTGCCCGGCGCAAGCACGCGCGCCGCTGATCCAGACATTATTTCAACGCGCCGCGAAGCCGTGGCAGGATGGTCACACGGCATCCGCGGGGAGGCAGCCATGTCCAAGACCATCGACAAGCGGGTCTGCGCCGAGGTCGACGGCCCGTTCGTGCTGTTCCTGATCGGCGCGCGGCTCAACAGGTGGTGGAAGCCCTGGGTAGTGTTTCCGTTCATGGCGACCATGCCCAAGATGCTGGCCGAACTGGCCGCCGAGCCGGAGCTCGGCCTGATGCACGCCCGCAGCCACTTTGGCGTCGGCGGCATCATGGTGGTGCAGTACTGGCGCAGCTTCGAGGCCCTGGAGGCCTACGCCCGCGACAAGCAACTGGCCCACCAGCCGGCGTGGAGCTGGTTCAGCAAACGCCTGGGCTCTAACGGTGACATCGGCATCTGGCACGAGACCTACCTGATCCAGCCGGGCGCCTATGAGAACGTCTACAACAACATGCCCCCGCACGGCCTCGGCGCGGCCGGGACCCTGGTGGACGCCGTCGGCGCCCGCCAGGAAGCCCGGGCCCGCGTCAAGGCGAGCGCTGGAGTCTAAGGGCTCGCTCAACCCTTGGGCTGGGCCACCACCCGCAGGTAGGGCTTCAAGGTCTTCCAACCCTCGGGATACTTCGCCTTGGCCGCCTCGTCCGTGACCGAGGGCGGGATGATCACATCCTGGCCGGGCCGCCAGTTCACCGGCGTCGCCACCGTGTGCTTGGCGGTGAGCTGGCAGGAATCCAGCAGCCGCAGCACCTCGTCGAAGTTGCGGCCGGTGGTCATCGGATAGGTCAGCATTGCCTTGACCTTCTTATCCGGGCCGATGACGAACACCGAGCGGACGGTGGCGTTGTCGGCGGCGGTGCGCCCTTCCGATGTCTCGCCCGCGCCCTCGGGCAGCATGTCGTACGCGGTCGCCACCTTCAGGTCGGTATCGCCGATCATCGGATAGTTGACGGCATGGCCCTGGGTTTCCTCGATGTCCTTGGCCCAGCGGGCGTGGTTGTCCACCGGGTCGACGCTCAGGCCGATGATCTTGGTGTTGCGCTTGTCGAACTCCGGTTTCAGCCCGGCCATATAGCCTAGTTCGGTGGTGCAGACCGGGGTGAAGTCCTTGGGGTGCGAGAACAGGATCACCCAGCTGTCGCCGATCCAGTTGTGGAAAGTGATCGGCCCCTCGGTGGTCTGGGCGGTGAAGTTCGGGGCTTCCGAATTGATCCTGAGCGACATGATCGTTGTCTCCTTGGTGATCGGCGCGTCGGGCGATGCTTGGCGCAGAGGAGCAGCGGCGCCCGACGCCCGCTGTCCGATGGGCTCGGTTTAGGGGGTTGCATGGCATTTGCAAATATCCACTTTTGCCCGAATGGATATGACCACTTCGGCCACCCGGCCGACCCAGCCCGCCCCGCAGACCGAGACCCGCTCGGCCACCGTCCTGCTGTCAGTGGTGCTGGACCGTCAGTCGGCGGAGCCCCTGGGCCGGCAGCTCTACCTGCGCATCCGTGACCTCATCCTGCAGGGCCGCCTGGCTCCGGGATCCCGCCTGCCGTCCAGCCGACGCCTGGCGGATGATCTTGGGGTGTCCCGCGCCGTGCCCCTGGCCGCCTATGACCAGCTCGCGGCGGAGGGCTACGTCGAAGGGCGGCGCGGGTCGGGCCAGTACGTTGGCGCGCTGGAACCGGCCAAACCGCTCGCCCGGACGGCCGCGTCTCAGCGCCCGGCGCCGGTTCCCGCCGCTGAAAGTCTGGCGGATGACCTCTCCCTGCGCGGTCATCCCTTCGATCCCGACGCTCCGGCCTGGGACCTCTTTCCCAGGCACGACTGGACCCGTCTGATGGCGCGGGGCTGGCGGCTGCACGGCGCCGACGCCACGAGCTACGGCCTCTGGGCCGGCTTGCCGGCTCTGCGCGCGGCCATAGCCGGACATCTGCGAATCCTACAGGGATTGGAGTACCGCGCCGATAACGTGGCCATCACCGCCGGCAACGCCGACGCTCTTCACCTCATCGCCCGCGCCCTGGCCCCGCCCGGCGCCCCGGTCTGGGTTGAAGACCCCGGCCACCGGGGCGCGCGCCGCGCCCTGCGGCGCGACGGACTGAAGGTGACGCCGGTCCCGGTGGATGCGGAAGGGATCATCGTCGGGGCCGGGCGGCGGCTCGCGCCTCGCGCGGCGCTGGCCTTGGTCACTCCCGCCCGCCAATTCCCCATGGGCGCGCCGCTCAGCCTGGCGC
>DASVMY010000084.1:0-131706 GCA_036384135.1 Caulobacteraceae bacterium
GGGGGCCACCGGGGCGGCGACGGGGGCGCTGACGGGCGCGGGGACCCTGGCGGGCAGGCTCGTCGGCGCGTTCAGGGAACCGACCGGCGCGATCGGCGCGATCGGAGCACTGGGCGTGGTCGAAACTGGCGCGGGCGTCGCGAAGGCGGCGGGATTGACCGTCTGGCCCTTCAGCCGGTTCAGGATCGCCTGGCTGGAACGGTCGTGGGCCCCGATCAGGGTCAGGGCCAGGCTGAGGCTCAGGAAGATGGCGAACAGAATCCAGGTGGTGCGGGTAAGCAGATCCCCGGCTCCCCGCGTGGTGATCAGGCCCGTCGGCCCGCCGCCCGAACCCAGCGCCCCGCCTTCGGAGCGTTGCATCAGGACGACAAACACCAGGGCCGCGCAGACCAGGGCGTTCAGGGTGAGCAGAAGGCCGTAGAGCATGAAGTATAAGGACTTTCGGTTCCCCGGACTTTGGCCCGGCTCAGGAAGCGGCCCCTCTAGCATCACGGGGTCGCACGCGCCATAGCTAGGTGGCCGCATGCCAAGGACCAAGTCCCATGATCTTGGAAACCGAACGCCTGACCCTAAGGCCCCTCGCCGAGGCCGACAGCGGCCCGATGCACGACATTCTCAGCGATCCCGACGTCATGGCCCACTGGGATATGGCCGCCATCGAAGACCCGGATCTCACCGACGCCATCATTACCTCCCAGATCCAGAGCATGCAGGGTGGCAGCGCCTGCTATTGGGCGATCACCCGCACCGAGGACGGCGCCTTCCTGGGCGTCTGCGACCTTTCGGAGATCGACCGCTGGCATCACCGCGGTGAGGTCGGGTTCATGCTGGGACGGGCGGCCTGGGGCCAGGGCTACGGCCTGGAGGCCATGCGCGCCGTGATCGTCGAGGCGGCGGCCATGGGCCTGCGGCGCCTCAGCGCCCGCACCCACGTCGGCAACCAGCGATCCGAACAGCTTCTGACTAGGCTCGGCTTCCAGATGGAAGGGTACCTGCGCGGCCACGTCCAACGCGACGGCGAACGCCGCGACTGCCGCCTGTTCGGGTTGCTGCTTTAGGCTCCTACAACGCCTCGAAGATCGGGATGAAGTCGGCCGCCTTCAGCGAGGCGCCCCCCACCAGGGCGCCACCGACGTTGGCGACCTTAAGGATTTCGGCGGCGTTCGAGGGCTTCACCGAACCACCGTAGAGGATCGGGATCGCCCTACCCTGCTCGCCGAAGGCCGCCGCCAAGGTGGCGCGGATCGCCCCGTGGGCCTCTTCGATCTGTTCCAGGGTGGGCGTGAGGCCCGTGCCGATGGCCCACACCGGCTCGTAGGCCACAGCGAAGCGGTGTCCGCCAAGGGCATCGGGCAAGGAGTCGGCGGTCTGGCCGGTAATCACCTCGAGGGTCCGGCCAGCCTCGCGCTCAGCCAAGGTCTCACCGACGCAGACGATCGGCTCCAAACCGGCCCGCAGCGCGGCCTGGGCCTTGGCCGCCACCAGGACGCTGGTCTCGCCATATCCGGCGCGGCGCTCGGAATGGCCCAGGATCACCAGGGCCGCGCCGGCGTCGGCCAGCATCTCCGCTGAGACGTCGCCGGTGAAGGCGCCCTGGACCTCGGCCCGGCAATCCTGGCCGCCGACCTCGATCAGCGTGCCGCCGACAAGCTCCGTCAGCCGGCGGATCAAGGTCGCCGACGGGCAGATCGCCACCCGCGACGCCGGCGGCCGCGCCTCCACCGCCTCAACCATGACCCGGACCTCGGCCAGGGACGCCTCAAGCCCGTGCATCTTCCAGTTTCCGGCGATGATCGGACGGTAGGAGGTCACGGGCGGGCCTTTCTCGGCTTCAATTGGTGACCCTGGCGCCTAGAGCAAAGCCGGGCCTCTGTCACGGGCCGGCGTCACGCGCGCTTGCGGCCCGGCTCCGCCCTCCACTATACCGCCCCCAGCGGACGCGATGGCGGCCGCGTTCCCGATGGTTCGAGACCTGATGACCGGCAGCCTGCGCAGCACAGCCCGCAATCCCATCGCCGTCGCCCTGATGGGTGTGCTGGTGCTGGTGTTCCTGATCCTCGGCATCGGGGGCGGGGGCGGCCGGTTCCCCGACGCCTTCCGCGGAATCGACGCCAACGCTGTGGTGGTCGCCGGCTCGCACACGGTCTCGCCGCACGAGTTCAAGCTGTCCTTCGACTCCCGCAAGCAGGAGATCGACCAGCAGCAGGGCCAGCCCATCCCGGTCAGCGTCCTGGCCGAGAGCGGCCTGGACCAGCAGATGCTGACCCAGCTGGCCGCCGAACAGTCCGAACTGGAAATGCTCCACCGCGTCGGCGTGGTCCCCTCCGACGTCCTGGTGGACGGCGAGATCAAGAAGCAGCCGGGCGCCTTCGACCCGGTCACCGGCAAGTTCAGCCAGGACCGCTTCAGCGCCATGCTGGCCCAGCAGGGCTTCACCCCCGCCGACGCCCTGAGGCTGATCCGCGACGGCCTGGCCCACCGGCACTTCGCCGCCGCCGCCGAATACGGCTTCCACGCACCCAGGCTCTACTCCGCCCTGTTCGCGGTGGAGGAGCTTGAGAACCGCGACGTCACCTATTTCGTCATGGACCAGCATGCGGTTCCAATGCCGACGCCCCCCACCGACGCCCAGCTCCTGGCGTTCATGAAGGAGCACGTCGCGGACCTGACCGTGCCTGAGACGCGGATGATCACGCTGGTGCGCTTCTCGGCCAAGGCCCTGGAGCCTTCGATCACCCTCGACCCGGCGGCGGTCGAGAAGGAATTCGAGTTCAAGAAGGACTCCCTCTCCACCCCCGAGACCCGTTTCGTGATCGAGATCCCGGTGAAGACCGCCGCCGAGGGCGCGCAGGTCGCCGCCCGCCTCGGCAAGGGCGAGGACCCCACCGCCGTCGCCAAGTCCGTGGGCGCCGGACCCATCGTCTATGCCGACAAGCCGCTGTCGGCGATCGCCGACCACAAGATCGGCGTCGCGGCCTTCGCCCTGTCGCAGGGCCAGGTCAGCGTCGTCCAGGGCGACCTGGGCATCGGCGTGGTGGCGATCCAGAAGGTCACCCCCGGCAAGATCGCCACGCTTCAATCCGGGCGCGCCCAGATCGAGGCCGACCTGCGCAGCCGCGGCGCGCGCGACAAAGCCAGCGACATGTCCGGCAAGTTCCAGGACGCCCGCGACGCCGGCGCCAGCATCGCCGACGCGGCCAGGAAGGCAGGCGCCACGGCCATCACCATCGGCCCGGTCACCGCCCAGGGTCAGGACCTGGACGGCAAGCCCAACGCCCTGCTCAACGACAAGATCCTCAAGGCCGCCTTCGCCGAGGCCGCCGGGCCCCAGGGCACCGACGTCGAGACCGCCGACCCCGGCGAGTCCTTCGCCCTGACCGTCGACAAGGTCATCCCACCGGCCCTGCCGCCGCTGGAACAGAAGCGCGCCATCCTGACCCAGGCCTATATGCGCGAAACCCTGATCAACGCCCTGAAGGCCAAGGCGGATGCGCTGATGGCGTCGATCCGCAAGGGCGGCAGCATGGAGGCCGCCGCGGCCCAGGTGAATGGCCATGTCAGCCACCAGGTCGGCCTGCAGCGCATCCAGGCCAAGTCGTACATGCCCACCCTGGGCCGGGAAATGCTGGAGAATGTCTTCGGCGTGAAGCCGGGCGACGTGTTCGCCACGGGCGGTCCCGGCGGCATCTTCATCGCCAAGCTCGATGCGGTGCGACCTGGCGACACCACCCAGATGGCCCGCCTGGTCCAGCAGATCGGACCCAAGCTCTCCCAGCAGTACCTGGGCGACGTCGAAACCTCGCTGCGCACCGCCGCCAACGACGCGATCAAGCCGCGCACCAACCTGACCGCCGCCCGGCTGGCGATCAACCTCGACCAGGCCACCATCGACAAGCTGAACGCCAAGGCCAAGGGGCCCGACACCAAGGGCGCGAAGCCGGCCGCCAAGCTGGCCCCATGATCGAACCGGCCTATGACGCCTTCGAGAGCGCCTATGCAAACGGACAGACCCAGGTGGTCTGGACGCGGCTGATCGACGACCTCGAAACGCCGGTCTCCGCCTATCTGAAAATCGCCCACGGCCGGCCCTACGCCTTCCTGTTCGAGTCAGTCGAGGGGGGCGCCTGGCGCGGCCGGTACTCCATCGTGGCCATGAAGCCGGACCTGGTCTGGCGCTGCCGCGGCGACAAGGCCGAGATCGCCCGGGACGAGGCTATCGACAGGGGCGAGTTCACGCCGGAAGCGGATGGGGCGCTGGACTCCCTGCGCGACCTGGTGGCCGCCTCTCGCCTGGACTTGCCCAAGGGCCTGCCGCCCATGGCCGCCGGCCTGTTCGGCGCCCTGGGCTACGACATGATCCGGCTGGCGGAGACCCTGCCGAATGTGAACCCCGACCCGCTGGACCTGCCCGACGCGGTGATGACCAGGCCGTCCATCGTCGCCATCTTCGACGCCATCGCCCAGGAGATCATCCTGGTGACCACGGTGCGGCCCAGCGCCCTGCCGTCCAAGGCGGCCTTCGACGAGGCCAAGGCGCGGCTGCAGGTGGTGATCTTGGACCTGGGCAAGACTCTGACCCACCCCGGCGCCCGCCCCGCCCCCCTGCCCGACGCCTTCACCTCGCCGGTGAGCCGGCAGGACTATTGGGCCATGGTGGACAAGGCCAAGGATTACATCGGCGCCGGCGACATCTTCCAGGTGGTGCCCAGCCACCGCTTCCGCGCCCCGTTCCCGCACGACCCATTCGCGCTCTACCGCTCCCTGCGCCGCACCAACCCCTCGCCGTTCCTGTTCTACCTGAACTTCCCGGGCTTCCAGCTGGTCGGCTCGTCCCCTGAAATCCTGGTGCGCCTGCGCGACGGCAAGATCACCATCCGCCCCATCGCCGGCACCCGCCCTCGCGGCGCCACGCCGGAGCAGGATGCGGCGCTGGAAGAAGAACTGCGCAACGATCCCAAGGAGCGGGCCGAGCACCTGATGCTTCTGGACCTGGGCCGCAACGACGTCGGCCGGGTGGCCATGCTGGGCCAGGAGGGCCTCAACGCCCCCCGCCCCGCCGGCAAGCGCGGCCCCCACGTACGCGTCACCGACAGCTTCTTCGTCGAGCGCTACAGCCACGTGATGCACCTGGTCTCCAACGTCGAGGGCGACGCCCCCGAGCGGGTGGACCCGGTGGACGTGCTGATGGCCGCCCTCCCGGCCGGCACCCTGTCCGGTGCGCCCAAGGTGCGGGCCATGGAGATCATCGACGAGCTGGAAACCGAAAAGCGCGGCATCGGCTACGCGGGGGCCGTGGGCTATTTCGGCGCCGACGGCTCTGTGGACACCTGCATCGTCCTGCGCACCGCCCTGGTGAAGGACGGCATGATGTACGTCCAGGCCGGCGGCGGCGTGGTGGCCGACAGTGATCCGGACGCGGAGTACGAGGAAACGGTGCACAAGTCCCGCGCGCTGCGGCAGGCTGCGCGGGAGGCGTGGCGGTTCGTCTGACGGCGAGTAATGCCGGATCAGGCTCCCGCCTGCGAGCGGCGGAGCCATTCGTCCAAACCGATGCGGCCGAGGCGAGCTTTGCCCAGCGGCACGAGCGAGTGCTCCTCGACGCGGCCGCCGAAGTATCGGGCCTCGGGGTCACGCACCACTTCGCGCGCATCGCCGACCGCCTTCAGATAGCGGGCGACGATTTCGTTGAGCGGCGCCCGTTCCGGGCCGGCGATCTCGACGAGGCCGTTGAGCGGCGCCGAGAGCGCCAGCCCGGCGACGACCGAAGCCACGTCGTCCGCCGCAATGGGCTGGAACAGGCCGGGCGAAAGCCTGATCTCGCCTCCATCCGCACTCGAGGCGGCGATGCCACCGAGGAATTCCAGAAATTGGGTCGCACGGATGATGGTGTAGGGGACGCCGGAGGCCTCGATCAGCTTCTCCTGGGCGACCTTGGCGCGGAAATAGCCATTGTCGCTCCGGTCGGTTCCGACAATGGACAGCGCGACATGATGCCGGACGCCCGCCGCGGCCTCCGCGGCGAGAAGGTTGCGCCCGGATGTCTCGAAAAATTGCAGCACCGCCTTGTCTTCAAACGAGGGCGAATTGCTGAGGTCGATCACCACCCGTGTACCGGTCATGACCTCTTTGAGGCCCTCGCCCGTGATGCTGTTGACGCCGCTCTTGGGCGAAGCGGCAACGACCTCTTGGTCGCCATGGCGCAGGATGGCGGCGGTTTTCGAGCCGATCAGGCCGGTGCCGCCGATGATGACGATCTTCATAGCCTACCTTCCCTTGTGAGTTGTTGGTAACTCTCAGATGGGTCGAACGCACGTGAGGAACACCGGAGCATATTCCCGCTCTCCGCCACCTTCACTCCTGATTGACCTCGCCCTCAGAGCACGTCTAGGCCTGTGCGGTCGCGGTGGCGACAGGGGCGCCCGCCGCGGCGTCTAGTGGGGTCTGGAACACATGCGACGGCACGAGTTGAACACTGACTTCGACTGGAAGCCAACCTGCGGCCCATACCGGGTGCTGACGCCCGACCACGCCCGGCAGTACGATGAAGCCGGCTACTTCCTGCTGCCCGACGCCTTCACCGTCGATGAAATCCGCGCGGTCCGCGAGGCCATCGACCCTTTAGAAGAAGCCTATGAGGCCGTCTTGAAGGAAAAGCACGGCGGCCGGCAGTTCATCAACAAGGCCGACGCCATCACCTTCACGGTCCACCTCGTCGCCCGCTCGCCGGCGCTGAAAGCCTTCAGCCGGCATCCCGTGTTCCGCGACCTCTGCCACGACATCATGGGGCCGGGCGCGCGGCTGTACTGGGATCAGGCGGTGTACAAGAAACCGGGAAATCCCGAGGAGTTCCCCTGGCATCAGGACAACGGCTACACCTTCATGACGCCCCAGCAATACCTGACCTGTTGGGTGGCGCTGACTGACGCGACGCTAGAGAATGGCTGCCCCTGGGTGGCGCCCGGACTGCACCTGCACGGTACCCTGGCCCACGAGGCCACCAAGCTCGGTCTGCAATGCGTGACCGACCCGCCAGGCCCCGTGGCCGTCCCCGCCAAGGCCGGCGATATCGTCGTGTTCTCGTCCCTGACGCCCCACCGTACAGGGCCGAACCTGACAGCCGAGACCCGTCGGTCCTACATCCTGCAGTACGCCCCCGACGGGGTGATCGCCGTCGACCCTTTCAGCGGCGAGACCAAGCTGGCGAACGATCCGGAGCGTCAGTACTACGTCGATGGTTAGAGATATCCACCCAGAAGACTGACGCCGGGAAACTGAATCATGACCGTCCGACTGTTCACCTTCATCGATATGTTCTCTCGGGTCGTGGGAACCGCCGAACACCTGCTGGCCAAGGGCGCCGAACACGCTGAAGGGCTCGGCGTCAGCGGCGAGGAGATGCTGGACTGGCGGCTGATCGAAGATATGCAGCCACTGCGCTTCCAACTCATGGTGGTGTGCAATTTCACCCGGCAGTGGCCGGCGCGGGTCGCGGGCCTGGCCGTGCCGGAGGCCGTCGACGATCAGCTCGACGTCGCCGGGTTCAAAACTGCCCTGGCGGCATCGCGGGCGTTCCTGGCAGGGCTGACCGCAGAGCAATTCGAGGGGCGCGACGAGGTTCCCCTGACCTTCATGATCGGGACCGGCATGGAGCCGACGCTGCCCTGCGGCCAGTGGCTGACGGTGTTCGTGACCACCAACCTCTATTTCCACCTGTCCACGGCCTACGCCATCCTGCGGGCCAGGGGTGCGCCGCTCGGCAAGGTGGATCTGTTCGCAACAGGGCTATAGAGGCCGCGCGCGCCTCAGCGCACCGGGGAACTCGCCGCGCCGTGCGCCGGACTCAGCACCGGCGGGACGACGATCACCACTACCGCCAGGCTCAGCGCCGAGATGGAGAAGAAGGCCGCTGCGGCCACGGCGGCGAGGCCCGGATCGCGCCGGGTGGGCGCGCGCAGCAGGGCGCGGGCCCTGCCCATCGCGACCTTGTCCACCGGCGAATCGATCATCTGCATGGGTTCAGCATGGCGCCCACCGAGCGGCGTCGCCAACGCGGTCCCTTGGCGCAGGCCGCCGTTACGCTTAGATACCGGCCCTCGCGAGGCGCCCCCGGTAATCAAAATGATCCTGGTCATCGATAACTACGACAGCTTCACCTACAACCTCGTCCACTATCTGAACGAGTTGGGCGCCGACACGGTCGTCTATCGCAACGACAAGATTACCGTTCAGGACGCCCTGGCCATGCGCCCCGAGGCGGTGCTGCTATCCCCCGGCCCCTGCACCCCTAACGAGGCCGGCATCTGCCTGCCCCTGATCGGCGGCGCGCCGGACGATCTACCGGTCCTGGGCGTGTGCCTGGGCCACCAGGCTATCGGCCAGGCGATGGGCGGCGAGGTGATCCGCGCCAAGGCCCTGATGCACGGCAAGACCAGTCAAATCCACCACAACGACAAGGGCGTCTTCAAGGGCCTGCCCAACCCGTTCACGGCGACGCGCTATCACAGCCTGTCGGTCCGCCGTGAAACCCTGCCGGACGTGCTGGAGGTCACCGCCTGGACCGACGATGGCGAGGTCATGGGCTTCCAGCACAAGACCCGGCCCCTGCACGGGGTGCAGTTCCATCCCGAGTCGATCGCCACCGAAGGCGGCCACCAACTGTTGCTGAACTTCATGGACCTGGCCGGCGTGCAGCGCCTGGTCGAGGCGTAGAAGTCCGGCCTGATGTCCGACGCCTTCAAGCCGCTGCTGGCCAAGCTCGCCGACGGCGCCACCCTGACCGAGGTGGACGCGGAGGCCTTCTTCACCGCCTGCCTGCGCGGCGAACCGACGCCGGCCCAGATCGCCGCAGCCGTCACCGCCATGCGGATGCGTGGCGAGAGCGTGGGCGAGATCACCGCCTGCGCCCGGGCCATGCGCCGCGCCGCCACGGTGCTGGAGCATCCCTTCGAGG
The DNA here is from genome assembly GCA_036384135.1 of Caulobacteraceae bacterium. Classification (GTDB taxonomy): domain Bacteria; phylum Pseudomonadota; class Alphaproteobacteria; order Caulobacterales; family Caulobacteraceae; genus Acaudatibacter. Next base: position 8,951 of record DASVMY010000084.1, read on the forward strand.
TCATCGACGTCTGCGGCACTGGGGGTGATGGCCAGCACACCCTGAACATCTCCACCGCCGTGGGCTTCGTGGCCGCCGGCGGCGGGCTGAAGGTGGCCAAGCACGGCACGCGGGCGGTCTCCTCCCGCTCCGGCTCGTCGGATGTGCTAAGCGCGCTGGGCGTCAACATCGCCGCCCCGGCCGAGCGCCAGTTGCAGGCCCTGGACCAGGCCGGCATCTGCTTCCTGTTCGCCCCCGCCCATCACGGCGCGCTGAAGCATGTCATGCCCGTGCGCCAGGAACTGGGCTTCCGCACTGTGTTCAACCTGCTAGGCCCGCTCTCCAATCCCGCCGGGGCCAGGCGCCAGGTGCTGGGGGTCTATGATTCGCGCTGGGTGGAACCCCTGGCGCGGGTCCTGGGGGCGCTGGGAACCGAGCGCGCCTGGGTAGTCCACGGCGAAGGCCTGGACGAGATGACCACCACCGGCGTCACCAAAGTGGCCGAGTGGCGCTCTGACGGCGGCGTGCGGCTATTCAACATCACCCCGGAGGCCGTGGGCCTGCCTAGGGCGGCGCTCAGCGATCTGACGGGCGGAGACGCCCATGACAACGCCGTGGCCCTGCGCGCACTGCTGGCGGGCGCTTTGGGGTCCTATCGCGACATCGTTCTGCTCAACGCGGCGGCCGCCTTTCTGGTGGCGGAGAAGGCCGAGACCCTGCGCGACGGCGTCGACATGGCGGCCCATGCCATCGACTCCGGCGGCGCCCTCAAGGCGTTGGACACCCTGGTGGAGGTCAGCAACCGGCCATGAGCGACGTCCTCGCCAGCATCGCCGCCTACAAACGCGACGAGGTCAGGGACCGCCGCGGCCGGGAAACCCAGGCCCAGGTGGAGGCCCGCGCCCGCGCGGCCTCAAACCCCCGCGGCTTCCGCGCCGCCCTGGAGCGCGCCCATGCCCCCGGCCGCCTGGCTCTGATCGCCGAGATCAAGAAGGCTTCGCCCTCCAAGGGCCTGATCCGCGAGGACTTCGATCCCCCAACCCTGGCCCGGGCCTACGAGGCCGGTGGCGCGGCCTGCCTGTCGGTGCTTACCGACGCGCCCAGCTTCCAGGGCGCCGACGCCTTCCTGACCGCGGCCCGCGCCACCGTCGCCCTACCCGCCTTGCGCAAGGAGTTCCTGGTCGATCCCTGGCAGGTGGCCGAATCGCGCGCACTCGGCGCCGACGCCATCCTGGTGATCCTGGCCATGGTGGACGACGGCCTGGCGGCCGAACTGATGGCCGAATCGGGCCGGCACGGCATGGACGTCCTGGTGGAGGCCCATGACGAGGCGGAGCTGGACCGGGCTGTCGCCCTTGGGGCGGGCCTGATCGGGGTCAACAATCGCGACCTGCGCACCTTCGTCACCGACCTGGCCATCACCGAGCGGCTAGCGTCCAGAGTTCCGGCGGAGGCCTTGCTCGTCACCGAGAGCGGCGTCTTCACCCCGGCCGACGCCGCCCGCCTGGAAGCCGCCGGCGCCCGCGCCATGCTGGTCGGCGAAAGCCTGATGCGCCAGGCCAACGTCGAGGCGGCCACCCGCGTCCTGTTGGGCCCGGCCAGGGCCTAACCGTTTCGAAGGCGCGCGCCACTCCAACGCGATCCCGATCGGCCCAAGGGTTTCGCCACGCGTGGGACCAGATCGAGAACTGATTCCGTTGCAATCATGAAATGTATCAGAACGCCGTTCGGCGAACATTCTATCCCCTTGAAAAAGCGTTGCTTTGTCGTTCACTTGACATTAAGAAAGAACACCTAGAGAACATTCCTACGTTTTTGGTTTGTTCCTACGACTTGAAGGGTCAGGCGGCGATGCTCACGCGCAAACAGCATGAACTGCTCATGTACATCCACGAGCGGATCAAAGAGACCGGTGTCTCTCCCTCGTTCGACGAGATGAAGGAGGCGTTGGACCTGGCGTCCAAATCCGGCATCCACCGCCTGATCACGGCGCTGGAGGAACGCGGCTTCCTGCGCCGCTTGCCCCACCGGGCCCGCGCCCTGGAGGTCACCAAGCTGCCCGAACAAGCCACCGCCGCGGCCCCGCCGCGCGGCCGAGGCGCCTTCCGGCCCACGGTGATCGAGAACACCGCCGGCGGCGCGCCCACAGCCAGCGACACCCGCGAACTGTCGATCCTCGGCAAGATCGCCGCCGGCACGCCCATCGAGGCGATCCAGCACGAGCGCGACCGGATCACGGTTCCAGAAAGCATCCTGGGCGCCGGCGAACACTATGTGCTGGAGGTGCAGGGCGACTCGATGATCCACGCCGGCATCCTGGACGGCGACTATGTGGTCATCCGCAAGACCAACGCCGCCAACTCCGGCGAGATCGTCGTCGCCCTGGTGATGGGCGAAGAAGCCACCCTCAAGCGCCTGCGCAAGAAGGGGGCCTCCATCGCCCTGGAAGCCGCCAACCCCGCCTACGAGACCCGCATCTTCGGTCCTGACCAGGTGCAGGTGCAGGGCAAGCTGGTGGGGCTCATTCGTCGTTACCACTGAGGGACCACGGACGCCGCCCACGCTCATCCTGGGACCACACCGCGCGCCAGCCTGCCCCCTTACGGTAGAGTTCAGCCGATCCGCCTTTCGCGAACGCCTCGCCGGTGAGCATCAGCTTGCCGGCGCAGGCCGCTGAGGGGATGACACCAGTGGCGCGGATGACCACGATGTCCGCCCCGCGACAAAGCTCATCCAGCTCCTCCCCCGCCGGAGCGCGGCGGATCCACCAGAGCACCAACTTCTGGCCACTGAGCGTCGGCGCGCCGCAGATTCGGCGGTCGCAGTCGAACGGCCGCGCCCGGACCGCCGCGTCGTCTTCCAGCGCAAACCCGCGCCGCCGCGACCAGATGTCGGCAGCGAACAGCTTCACCTTCGGCCGCGCCAGCCAGGCGGTTTGGCCGTCCTGCACCGCAGCGGCGGCGGCGTCGGCCGAGATCCAGACCTGGGGCGGCGCGGGCTTGGGCCACAGACTCACCGCCAGGGCGAACGGCAACCCGACCCAGCGCAACCGCCCCCGCCACAGGCAGACGAACAGCAGCCCCAGGAAGGCGATCGGCAGGGCGATGTCCGGCGCGCTGGGCGCCGTCCATACCGCATAGGGCAGGCCCGAGAACCAGTTCGAGACCGCATAGAGAGCGTTGATCCCCCACCCCGCCACCGCCAGCAGCGGTCCGCCCATGTGGACTGTCTCCAGCAGCGAACCCAGCGCCAGGGCCGGCATGATCACGAAGGTCGCCAGGGGTTCGGTGATCAGGTTGGCGCCGAGGCCATAGGCGGCCACCCGGTTGAAGTCCTGCATGGCGAAGGGACCGGTGGCGACCCCGGCGACGAAACTCACACCCAGGCTGACGGCCAGCCATGCACCGGCGTCCTGGACCAGGCGGATCGGCCACGGTGTGTTGATGGGCCGGGTCGGTCGCGGCCATATCTCTGCCAGGGCCACCAGGGCCGTGGTGGCGGCGAAGGACATCTGGAAGCCAGGCTGGATGATGGCTTCAGGCTGCATGACCAGGATCACCAGGGCCGCCACCGCCAGGACGTGCAGGCTGATCGCCCGCCGGTCCACCAGAATGGCGCCGAAAACCAGGATGGCGGTTATGGCCGACCTCTGGGCCGGCGGCGGGGCGCCGGAGACCACCAGATAGACCACGATCGCCGTCAGCCCGACGGCGGCGGCGACCTTCTTGCCCGGCACGCGCAGGGCCAGCCACGGCCAGAGCGCGATCAGCAGCCTCGACAGCAGGAAGGTGAAGCCGCCGACAATGGCCATGTGCACCCCGCTGATGGAGATGATGTGCGCCAGCCCAGAATTGCGCAGGGTGGTCTGGGCGTCGTCCGACAGCCAGGCCTGGTAGCCGGTGATCATCGCCACCCCCAGCCCCGCCGAACCGCTATCCATGTCCGCCGCGATCCGCCGACCCAGCTCCCAGCGCGCCGCGTTCACCGCCAGCTCCATCCGAAGGGCCAGTGGCGGCATTGGCAGGGTGATCAGCTCCGGCAGGGCGCGGGAAAATCCAACCCCGCCAATGCCTTGAAAGTACTCATCGCGCGCAAAATCGTAGGCGCCCGGGCTGGCCGGGGCCGGCGGCGGGCTGATGAAGGCCGCCAGCCGCACCGCCCGGCCCGGCCCGGTGATGAAATCGGTGGGCACCGTCACCCGGATGCGGTTGGGGAGCTGGTCCGGGGCCAGGCGGCCGATCCGCACCGGCGCGATCACCAGCCGGCCGCGCCCCGAGGCGGCGCTGGCCACGTCCGTCACCCAGCCCTCGATCATCGTGCTCTGCGACAGCGGCGCGATCGGAGCAGCCACCCTCAGGGCGCGGACCTTTCCCGCCGTGATCCCGCCCGCGAACAGGGCCGCATAGACGCACAGTACGATCAGCGCCCGGCTGCGGCTCCACCGCAACGCCGCCAAGGCCAGCAGCACCGCTAGGCCCAGCGCCAGGGCCAGGGGCGCCAAGGCCGGCTCGTCGCCGAGGGCGAAATAGACGGCCGCCCCGCCACCGAAGGCCACCGGCGCGCCCAGCATCCAGCGGTCGACCTGGGCCGCTGCCTCGATCCTCAGCCCGGCCCAGACGGCGCCGATACTAGGAAGGCGCGTCCGGCGCGTGCTAAGAGGCCGCGCCCCCCGCCAGGGAGCTTGCGATCCCGGCTGGAGGCGTCCTCCCGCAATCGGATCGCCAATGCCCTCCCCCCCTACTCCTTCGCCTGTCGTCACCCGTATCGCCCCCTCGCCGACCGGCTCCATGCACATTGGCAACGCTAGATCGGCGCTTTTCAACTGGCTGTACGCAAAACACACCGGCGGCAAGTTCCTGTTGCGCGTGGAAGATACCGACCGCGAGCGTTCCACCGAGGCTTCGGTGCAGGTGATCTTCGACAGCCTGACGTGGCTGGGCTTGCAATGGGACGGCGAGCCGGTGTTCCAGTTTGCCCGCGCTGCGCTGCACAATGCCGCCGTCCAGCGCCTGCTGGACGCAGGCCAGGCCTTCCGCTGCTACATGACCGTGGCCGAGGCCGACGCTGCCAAGGAGCAGGCCCGCGCCGAGGGCCACGCCCTGCGCTCGCCCTGGCGCGACCGAACTCCCGGCCAAATGGAAGAGGGAAAGCCGCACGTGGTCCGCTTCCGCACTCCGGGCGAGGGCGACACCGTGGTCGAGGACCTGGTGCGCGGCACGGTCCGCTTCCCCAACAAGGACATGGAAGACTTCATCCTTCTGCGCACGGACGGCACGACGATCTACAATCTGGCGGTCACGGTCGATGACCACGACATGGGCATCACCCACGTCATCCGCGGCGAGGAGCACCTCAGCAACGCCGGGCGCCAGACCCTGCTGTACAGGGCCCTGGGCTGGGAGGTCCCGGCCTTTGCCCACCTGCCGCTGATCTTGAGCAAGAGCGGCGGCAAGCTCTCCAAGCGCGACGGCGCCCAGTCCGTGGGCGAGTTCCGCGACATGGGCTACCTGCCCGAGGCTGTGCGCAACTACCTGGCCAAGCTGGGCTGGGGCCACGGTGACGACGAGTTGTTCACCGACGCCGAGGCGATCGCCTGGTTCGACGTCGCCGACGTCGTCAAGGGCGGCGCCAAGCTCGACTTCGACAAGCTGAACCACGTCAACAACTGGCACATGCGCCGCGCCGACGACACCCGCCTGAGCGGGCTCGTGCGCGGGGTGCTGGAGGAGAGGCAGATCGCCCTGCCCGCCGACGTCGACGCTCGCCTTCTGGCGGTGATCCCTCTGGTCAAGGAGGGCGCCAAGACCCTGCTGGAATTGGCCGATCTGTCGCTCTACGCCCTGAAATCACGGCCTTTGGTCCTGGACGAAAAGACTCTCAGCCATCTTACCGACGAGACCCGCGAGCGCCTGGCGCGCCTGCTGGAAGTGCTGCGGACGGCCAACGACTGGACCCCCGAAGGCCTGCAGCAAACCCTTAAAACCTTTGCGGAATCCGAAGGGGTGGGGCTTGGCAAGATCGGGCCTGCGTTACGCGGCGTCCTGTCCGGCGGCGCTCCGGCTCCGGACCTCGGCAGCGCCCTTACCGCGCTTGGCCGCGAGGAGAGTCTGGGGCGCATTCACGACGCCCTTTCGCAAGTGCGGTAAGACGCTATAAGGCTCCTCGAACACGCGTTTCAAGACGCCAAATTATAGGGGATAAGCATGGCTGATTACGCCTCGCTGACGGTCGGCGGCAAGAGCTACGATCTGCAGGTGATCAAGGGCACCACAGGCCCCGACGTCGTGGACGTTCGCAAGCTGTATGGCGACGCCGACGTCTTCACCTTCGATCCGGGCTTCACCTCCACCGCCGCCTGCGAGAGCAAGATCACCTATATCGACGGTGACGCCGGGGTTTTGCTGCACCGCGGCTATCCCATCGACCAGTTGGCGGAGAACTCCAGCTTCCTGGAGGTCTGCTATCTGCTGCTGAATGGCGAACTGCCCACAGCCAGCGAATTCGCCGACTTCGACAAGACCATCACCTACCACACCATGCTGCACGCGCAGTTCGACCGGTTCTTCACCGGCTTCCGCTCGGACGCCCACCCGATGGCGATCATGACCGGCGCGGTCGGCGCCCTGTCGGCCTTCTATCATGACAGCATCAACGTCGATGACCCCGAGCAGCGCAAGATCTCGGCTCACCGCCTGATCGCCAAGATGCCGACCATCGCCGCGCGCGCCTACAAATATTCCATCGGCCAGCCCTTCGTGACGCCGCGCAACGACCTCAGCTATGCCGAAAACTTCCTGCGCATGGCCTTTTCGGTGCCGGCCGAGGACTGGAAGCCCAATCCGGTCCTGACCCGCGCCATGGACCGCATCTTTATCCTGCACGCGGACCACGAGCAGAACGCCTCGACCTCGACGGTGCGCCTGGCCGGCTCTTCGGGAGCCAATCCCTTCGCCTGTATCGCGGCGGGCATCGCCTGCCTGTGGGGGCCGAGCCATGGCGGGGCCAACGAAGAGGCCCTGATGATGCTCAAGGAGATCGGCACCGTCGACCGTATTCCAGAATATGTTCAAGGTGTTAAGGACCGGAAGTATCGCCTGATGGGCTTTGGCCACCGGGTGTACAAGAACTTCGACCCGCGGGCGAAGGTGATGCAGAAGACCTGCCACGAGGTCCTGGCCGAGATCGGCGACAGCGATGATCCGCTGCTGAAGGTGGCCATGGAGCTGGAAAAGGTCGCCCTGAACGACCCCTATTTCGTGGACCGCAAGCTGTATCCGAACATCGACTTCTATTCGGGCATCACGCTGAAGGCGATGGGCTTCCCCACCACCATGTTCACGGTGCTCTTCGCCCTGGCCCGGACCGTTGGCTGGATCAGCCAATGGAAGGAAATGTTCGAGGACCCGCAGCGCAAGATCGGCCGCCCGCGCCAGCTCTACACCGGCCCTCTGGCGCGCGACTACATCCCGCTCGAGAACCGCTAGACCCCGCTGACGGGCGGTCCCCAGCCAGGATCGCCCCTTGCCAGCTCTCTCAACCGGCGCGGCGCAGGATATCGACGACGACCGCCGCCGCCCGCTGGGCCGGATCACCCATGTGCCGGCCCATGCCGTCCAGGGCGGCGTTCTGGGCCGCCACCTGCGCCGCCGCCAGCTCTGGATCGTCCAGGCGGCGGGTGACCTCGCGAGCCAGGGCCGGCCCGTTGCACGCGCCCTGGATAAGTTCGGGAACCACCGGCGCCCCGGCGGCGATGTTGACCAGGGTGATGTAAGGCGTCCGAATGATGAACCGCGCCAGGAAGTGGGTCACCTGACCCAGGCGATAGCCGACCACCATGGGACAGCCGGCCAGGGCCAGCTCGGTGGTCACCGTGCCGCTGCAGGCCAGGGCGACGGTGGCGGCGCGCATGGCGTCGAAGCGGGCGGTCTCGCCCTCCACCACATGTATCCGATGACTCCAGCCCGCCACCCTGGTCTTGACGAGTTCGGCTACGGTCTCGGCCGCCGGCAGGACGACATGAAGCTCTGGCCGCTGCGCCTTGAGGATGTCCACGGCCGCTTCGAAGGGCGGCAGCATGCGGTCGATCTCGCTGCGGCGGCTGCCGGGCAGCAGCACCAGGATGGGCTCGTCGGGTCCTGCCCCGATCGCCGCCCGCAGCCGTGCGGGATCGGCTGAGGCGACATCCCGCGCCAGGGCGGGGTTGCCCACGAAGGTCACCTTGGCGCCCTCACGCTCGAACAGGGGCGGCTCGAAGGCGTGGATCGCCAGCAGATGGTCGAAGAGCCGCGCCAAGGCCTTGGCCCGACTGGGGCGGGTCGCCCAGACCTGGGGCGCCACGTACTTCACCAGAGGCAGGCCGGGCGCCACCTGCCTCAACCGCCGCGCGGTGAAGTAACTGAAGCCCCAGGAGTCGATCAGCACCGCCACATCCGGCTTCTGCGCTGCCGCCAGGCGCGCAAGGTCATCGGCCCGGCGCAGCACCCTGGGGAAGGCCAAGGCGCCCTCCAGCAGGCCCACGATGGAGAGGTCGGCGATATCGAAGGCGCTCACCACGCCCGCCTGCGCCATCTGGGAGCCGCCAGCTCCCACAAAGCGCACACTGTCACCCAGCCTGGCCCTCAGCGCCCGCGCCAGCCCCGCGCCCAGGGCGTCTCCGGACGCCTCGGCCGCCACCAGCATCACGCAGAAGAGACGGTTCATTCCCCCTCGGGGGACGCGCCATACAGGAACAGGCCCAGGTCGTCGGCCATGCGCAACACCTTGTCTCGGTCCAGCAACAGGGTTCGCCCCGCCTCGCCGGCGATACCCGCCAGGCCGGCCCTGGCGGCCAGCTGCAGGGTCGCCAGGCCGATGACCGGCAGGTCGACCCGCCGCTCCTGCTGCGGCTTGCTAGCCTTGGCCAGGACCCCGCGCGGCCGTCCCGGCTCGCCGCGGATGGCCTGGGGCAGCTCAGCCACCCGGCGAAGCATGGAATCGGTGCCCTCCTGCGCCTCGACCGCCAGCACCAGGCCGTCACAGCATACGGCGCCCTGTCCCACGTCCAGCCGGCCCACCGTCCGCGCCACCAGCAAGGCGCGCTCGATGTCCTCGATCTGGGAGGCGGTGGGAGCGTGGGCGCCCAGCACCCCGGCCGGCAGGGTCAGGTCGCCCATCACCTGATGCGCGCCCTCGACCCAGAATCCTTCCTTTTCGAACACGGCCACCAGGGTGCTCAGCAGGGCGGCGTCACCCTTGCGCGCCGCCATCAGCAGCTGGGGAAGGACCGCCAGCCCCCGCCAATCAGGCCCGAGCTTGCTGAAGTCGGGGCGCGCCACCGTCCCGGCCAGGCAGACCGCCTCACAGCGCGCCTTCTTCAATTCGCGGATGCAATGGCCGAGTTGGGCAATGCCGATGTCGGCCCCCTCGAAGCCCGCCAGTTCAGGGGCGGCGAACCCCTTCAGGCGCACCACGAACAACGGGCGATCGGCGGTCAGGCAATGGTTGGCGAGGCTGACCGGCAAGCCGCCGCCCCCCGCGATCAGACCAAGCTTCTTCATGGGTCGTCACACTTCCCGTTGGGGCATGGTCAGGGGGCGGTCGGCGTCTGCGCGGATGAAATCGACGATCTCCATCACCTCGGCGGCGCCGGCATAGGCCGCGGCTGTATCGTCCAACCGCTCCTGGAACGTGCCTTCTTCGGCGAACAGCATACGATAAGCGGCCCTCAAGGTGTTGATCTGTTCGCGTCCGAAGCCTCGCCGCTTCAGGCCCACCAGGTTCAACCCCTCAAGATGGGCATGGTTGCCCCAGACGTTGCCATAAGGGATCACATCATAGGCCACCGCCGCCATGCCGCCCACGAAGGCGTGCCGGCCGATGCGGATGTTCTGGTGCGCCGCCGCCAGCCCTCCGACGATCACATAGTCCTCCACCGTCACGTGGCCGCCCAGGGTGGCGGAGTTGATCAGAATCGCATGGTCGCCCACCCGGCAGTCGTGGGCCACGTGCGCCCCGACGTAGAACAGGCAGTCCGACCCCACGGTGGTCACACCCCGGCCCAGGGCCGTGCCGGCATGCATGGTGACATGCTCGCGGATCAGGTTGCGCGCTCCGATCACCAGCCGCGTCGGCTCGCCCCTGTGCGCCGTATGCTGCGGCGGCAGGCCCAGGGTCGCGAAGGGATAGATCTCGCAGTCGTCGCCGATCTCAGTCAGGCCGTCGATCACGGCGTGGGACCGCAGCCTGACCCGCGCCCCCAGGGTCACGTCCGGCCCGATGATGCTGTAGGGGCCGACCTCGACGTCCTCGCCCAGCCTGGCCTTGGGATCGACGATGGCCGTCGGGTGGATGGACGTCATTGAGCCGTTTCGACCATCATCGCCGCGAACTCCGCCTCGGCCGCCACCTTGCCGCGGACCAGGCCCTTGCCCTTGAACTTGACGATATCGCCGCGCGCCCGGGCCACCTCGACCTCAAGCCGCAGTTCATCCCCGGGCCGCACGGGCGCGCGGAAGCGACAGTTGTCCACCGACATGAACAGGATGATCTTACCCGAGGTATCCACGTCCCAGGTCTTGGACATCAGCAGGCCGCCGGCCTGGGCCATGGCCTCGATGATCAGCACGCCCGGCATCACCGGCGCGCCCGGGAAATGGCCCGCGAAGAAGGGCTCGTTCACCGTCACCATCTTGATTCCGGTGATCGAGGTGTTGGGCACAAAGTTCTCCGCCCGGTCGATCAGCAGGAACGGCGGCCGGTGCGGCAGGCGCTGCATGATCTCCAGGATATCGATCACGCCCTCTTCGACGGCCGGCCCGATCATCTTCATGCGTCTTCTCTCCCACGGCGCCCCGCCATGCGGGTCAGCCAGATTGTCTCTCTGAGCCAGCGTTTCACGGGCCGGGCGGGAAACCCGCCCCAGACCGCGCCCGCCGGCACATTCTCGATCACGCCAGCCGCCGCCGCCAGGCGGGCGCCGGGACCAACAGTCAGATGGTCGGCCAGTCCGACCCGCCCACCAAGCTGGCAGCCATCGCCGATCGTAACGCTGCCGGATATCCCCGTCTGCGAGGCCAGCACACAGTTGCGACCGATGACGACGTTGTGGGCAATCTGGACCAGGTTGTCGATCTTGGTGTTCTCACCGATCACCGTGTCGTCCCAGGCGCCGCGGTCCACGGTCGAACCGGCGCCGATGGTGACGCCGTCCTGGAGGATCACCCGGCCCAGTTGGGGAACGTCCATGATCCCCTTGGGGCCAAGGGTCGCGCCAAAGCCCGCCTCGCCGATCGCCGCGCCGGCCAGGATCTTCACCCGGTCACCGATCAAGGCGAAACCGATCACCGCATTGGCCCCGATCTGGCAATCGCGGCCGATAGCGACGCCCGGGCCAATCACCGCGCCAGGACCGACATAGGTTCCACGGCCAATGGCCGCGCCGGCGCCGACGATGACGCCCGGCGCCAAGACCACGTCTTCCTCGAGACTGGCGGTCGGATCGATCGCCGGCGCGCCGGCCGCCCAACGCCTGGGACGGTGCAGGCGCTCCGCGGCCAGGGCATAGGCGGCGTGCGCCGCGCCAGTCACCAGGGCCGAACATCCCGCGGGCAGGAGCGCAACGTCCCGCTCGCCGACGAAACAGGCGGCCGCGGCGCTGGCCTTCAGATCGTCGGCATGACGGCGATCGGCCAGGAAGGTCACCGTCTCCGGCCCCGCCCTCGATAGGATCGCCACCCCCCTCACCGACCGCGACGCGGCAGTGGGATCGGCCAGGCGCGCCCCGGTCAGCGCCGCCAGGTCGCCCAGGCTGACTGGGCCGGCGGCCTCATAGAACCTTGGATCGGGAAAGCTCGAGTGGGGGAAACGCAGATCAGGCATGGCCTTACGACGCCCCCCGCCCAAGATCGTGGCGTGTTCGCAAACTAAAGCATCGAGCCTGTTTTTCCTGTTTTGATGATTCCATCAAAACAGGACAGGCTCTAGTGGCTGGGCGCCGCGACCGGCGCGCCGCCCGCCGGCGTGTCGAGGTGTTCACGGTCAAATTGGAACTGCTGGATACGGGCGTTCAGGCCCACCACCGCGGCGCCGGTGATATCCATGGCCGGATTGCCGATCATCACCGCGTCGCGGTTCAGCAGCAGGCTGCAATGCGAGGTCTGGTAGACTTGGCGCACCACCGGGTCCAGTTCCTGGCCGACGCGGCCAAGGGCCTTCTGTTCGGTGGCCTGAATCTCCCGCTGACGCTGCTCCGCCTTCTTCTGGTAATTGCTGACCCGAAGATTGAGGTTGGCCACGCGGCTTTGCAGCGCCGCCTGGTCCATGGTCTGGCGGGCCGCCTCGATGGCGTGGCCCTCGGTGTTGATGGCCGTTTCTTCAGGCGACAGTTCGGCGCGAACCTGCTGGACGATCTGGTCCATGCGGCTGCTGATGAACTTGCCGACCGTCGAGGTGCCGATCGCCTGATCCACGGAGATCATGCAGATGCCGGCAATGGCGGGGCCGTGAGTGATCGCCGGCGCGGCCGGGGCGGCGGGCGCAGGCTGGGCCTGGGCGACCGAGATCGAGGCGAAGGCGGCGATGGCGCCAACGCCCAGAGCGAGAACCTTTGAAGTCATGAAGTCTAGAACCTTGTTGAAGTTGAGAACCGGAACAGTTCCGTCTTGTCGTACGACGCCTTAGCCAGGACGTGGCTGAAGTCGAAGCGCAGCGGCCCCATCGGCGACTTCCAGAAGACGCTGATGCCTGTGGAAGCGCGGAAGGCCAGATTGTCTCGAACCGTGGTGAGCGGCAGGTTGGTCGTTGGGTCAACCTTGCTGGCTCGGTCCAGCAGGCCCAGGGTGCCGAAGTCGCTGAACAGCGCGGCCTTGATGCCATACTGCTCGGGCAGCTTGGTCGGAATGGTCAGCTCGACGGTGCCGATAGCGAACAGCTTGCCGCCCAGGGAGTCGCCGTACTGCAGGTCGCGCGGCCCGATGCCGGCGATCTGGAAGCCGCGGAAGGTGTCGCCGCCCTTGTAGAAGCGGTCGGCGATGCGGATGTTGTCGCCGTTCCAGCCGTCGATGAAACCGCCCTGGCCCACGAAGCTGAGGATGAAGTCCTTGTTGAAGCCGTGGTACCAGCCCACGTCACCCTGGGTGCGCAGGTAGTGAACCGCCCCGCCGGCGCCGGCCACGTCCTGGCTCAGATCGACGTAGTAGCCGCGGGTGGCCAGGACCGGATCGTTCCGCTTGTCCAGGCGAATGCTGTAGCCGACCAGGGACGTCAGATAGGAACCGCGCTGGTCGCACAGCACCACCGAGACCAGCTCGGCGCCCTTCACACACAGGCTGTCGGCGACGATGACGTCGTCCACGCGTAGGGTGTAGCGCGTGGTCATGTAGATGCTCTGGGTCAGGGGGAAGCCCAGACGCACCCCGGCGCCGGTCGAAGAGGTGTCGTAGGAGGCCTGGTCCGAGAAGTTATAGCGGTAGGTGTAGGCGTCGAAGCCGGCCGCCAGGTGGCGGCCCAGGAACCGCGGCTCGGTGAACGACAGGTTCAGCTGCTGGCGCAGCGAGCCCACCGAAATTTCGGCGCTGACGTTCTGGCCGCGACCGCGGAAGTTCGACTGCTGGACGCCGAGGTCCAGCACCAGCTTGTCCACTGAGCTGTAGCCGGCGCTGAACGACAGCTGGCCGGTGGGCTGCTCGGTGAGCTTCACGCGCAGGCTGGTGCGGTCCGGCGCCGAGCCCGGCACGTTCTCGACGTCGACATCCTTGAAGAAGCCAAGGGCGCGGATGTTGTTCTTGGACCGGTCAACCAGCACGCGGTTGTAGGCGTCGCCCTCGGTGACCAGCATTTCGCGCCGGATCACATAGTCCAGGGTCTGGGTGTTGCCGATGATGTCGATGCGATCGACGTAGACGCGCGGGCCTTCCTTGACGTCGAAGACGACATCCACGGTGTGCTTTTCGCGGTTGGGCACATAGCGCGGACGCACGTCCACGAAGGCGAAGCCGGCCGCGCCGGCGGCGAAGGTCAGGGCGTCGGTGGCCTGCTCGATCTTCTGGTCTTCATAGACCTGGCCTTCGCGGATCGGCAGCAGCTGGCGCAGGATGTCCGGGTTCAGCTTCTTCAGGTCGGTCTGGACCGAGAGCTTGCCGAACTTGTACTTGCCACCCTCGTCCAGGGTGTAGGTCACCGCAAAGCCGTTGCGGTCCTGGGCCAGTTCGGCCACCGACGAGATGATCCGGAAGTCGTAGAAACCGCGGTTGCGGTAGAATTTGCGCAGCTGTTCGCGGTCGTACTCGATCCGATCGGGGTCGTAGTTGTCGTTCGACTGGAAGAATTTGTACCAGTGGCTTTCCTTGGTGACGATCTGCTCGCGCAGATCGTTGTCGGAGAACTGGACGTTACCCAGGAAATTGACCCGCAGGATGCCGCTTTTGGGGCCTTCGTTGATCTCGAAGATCAGGTCGACCCGCTTTTGCGGCAATTGCACGATCTTCGGCGTCACCGTCGCGGAGATACGGCCAGAGCGGCGATAGAGCTCGATGATCCGCTGGACGTCCGCCTGGACCTTGGCGCGGGTGAAGATGCCGCGCGGCCGGACCTGGACCTCGTCCTTCAGCTTGTCTTCCTTGAGGTTCGAATTCCCCTCGAACAGCACCTGGTTGATGATCGGGTTCTCGACCACCTGGACTACCAGGTCGGTGCCCTGCAGCTCGATCTTCACGTCCGAGAACAGATCGGTGCGGAAAAGCGTCTTCAGCGCCAAGTCGACCCTGGCGGAATCAACCGTGTCGCCTACCTGAATAGGCAGGTACGAGATGATCGTGTCCTGCTCGATCCGCTCGTTGCCCTGGATGACGATGCGGCCGACCACACCGCTTTGCTGCGCGCAGGCTACCTGCGGCGCGAGCATAACTGCGGTTGTGCCCATGAGCAGGGCAAGGCCGGTAACAAGCACGGCGCCATGGGCGCGGGTTTTTCTCATCGGATCAGCCATGACGGGGGCGCTTACGAAATCAAGCCGCCGAGGAAGTGAAACACGCGCAGACCTTGCAGGTCATTCCAGGTCGCGAACAACATCAAACCTAGCAGCAAAGCAAGGCCCACCCGATAACCGGCGGCTTGGATGTTGGCGCTCACCGGACGGCGGGCGATGGACTCATAGGCATAGAAAAGCAGGTGACCGCCATCGAGCACGGGCACCGGCATCAGGTTCAGCAGGCCCACCGAGATCGACAGGAAGGCCACCAGCTGGATCATGGTGAAGGCGATCGCCGTCGCCACGTTGATATGGTCGCCGTGCGCCGAATCGATGGCGTGCTTGGTCAGGTCTCCGGTTTCGTGGGCGATGCCGACGAAACTGCCGATCTGGTTGGACGGCACGTGGCCGGTGACGATCCGGCCCAGGTAGTAGAGCGTCGTAGCCGAGACGTCCCAGGTCCGCTTGAACGCCAATCCCGCCGTCTCGACAGGGTTGTGCTTCACCAGCTTCGAACCGCGGGCCATCAGGCCCATGCGGCCGATGGTCTGGGTCGTTCCGGTGGGCCCGGGGGCGCTGGCCACGGCCGGGGCGCCGGTCAGCTCGAGGGTCTGGGCGCCGCGCTGGACCTGGAAGACGATCGGCACGCCGGCGCGGTATTGGACGTAGAACTGCAGATCCTCGAAACTGGTGATCTTGCGGCCATCCGCAGCCAGGACGACATCGCCCACCTGGAAGCCGGCCTTTTGCGCCGAGCCGCCGGGCGTCACCGCGGCGATTCGGTTCGACGTCACCTGCTCGCCGAAGATGCCGAAGAACAGGGTGAAGAGCACGATCGCCAGGGCGAAATTGGCCAGGGGACCAGCCGCCACGATCAAGGCGCGCTGCCACAGCGGTTTAAAATGCAGATACTTCTTTTCGGCCCCTGCCCCTTCGCGGGCGACGATATGGGCGCGGAGTGTGTCAAGATCGTCACCGTCGGGGACGCTGGCGACGTTTTCGTCGCCGGCGAATCGCACATAGCCGCCCAGCGGCAGGGCCCCGACGCGCCATTCCACGCCCCCCTTGTCCCGCCAGGAGACCAGCGTGGGGCCAAATCCGATGGAAAAACGGTCCACCGCAACGCCAAAAGCACGCGCCGTCAGGAAATGACCGAGCTCATGGATCGTGATGATTACGGTGATCACGAGCAGAAACGGCACGACATAGAGCGGCGCGTTCTGCAGGAAGGCCATCATATCCCGGTGGTCTCCGTTAAAGGCCGTCAGCCAATGCGCTCAAATCGGGACAGGACTTGGGCGGCTACCCGCCTGGAACTGACATCGATCATCATGGCGCATTCCAAGGCGTCGCCATCGTTGTAGGCGTCGAGATCGCCCACCCCGTTGAGGCGTTCGAGAGTCTCAGAAACCGTCGCGGCAATATCGAGAAAGCCGATCCTGCGGTCAAGGAAGGCGGCCACCGCCACCTCGTTGGCCGCGTTCATCGCCGCCGGCGCGCCGGCCCCCACCGTCAGGGCGGACCGGGCGATCCGCAGGGCGGGGAACTTGTCCTCGTCGGGGGCGGTGAAGGTCAGCTGGCCGATGGCGGCCAGGTCCAGCTTGGGCGCCGGCCAGTCGATCCGGTCCGGCCAGGCCCAGGCGCAGGCGATGGGCGAGCGCATGTCCGGCGGTCCCAGCTGGGCCAGGGTCGAACCATCGGAATACTCCACCAGGCTGTGCACGATGGATTGGGGGTGGACCAGCACGTCGATCTGCGTCGCCGGCATGCCGAACAGGTACGAGGCTTCGATCATCTCGAGCCCCTTGTTCATCATCGTCGCCGAATCGACCGAGATCTTGGCGCCCATGCTCCAGTTGGGATGGGCGATGGCCTGCTCCGGCGTCGCGGCGGCCATGAATTCCTTGGTCGCCGAGCGGAAGGGTCCGCCCGAGGCGGTGAGGATCAGGCGGGCGATACGGCCGGGGCTTACCGGCTGCAGCACCTGGAAGATGGCGGAATGTTCGGAGTCCACGGGGATCACCCCGCCGCCCGCCGCCCTGGCCGCCGCCAGCAACGCCGGTCCGGCGCAGACCAGGCTCTCCTTGTTGGCCAGCGCGATCACCGACCCGGCCCTGGCCGCCGCCAGGGTGGGCGCCAGGCCCGCCGCGCCGACGATGGCCGACATCACCCAGTCGGCGCCCTCCCCGGCCAGATCCTTGATCGCCTTGGGCCCGGCCTGGGCCTCGACGCCGCAGCCGTTCAGGCGCTCGCGCAGTTCGCCGAGCAGCGACTCGTCCTCGATCACCACGACCCTGGGCCGCCATCGCTTGGCTTGCTCGGCCAAGAGTTCGATGTTGCGGCCGGCGGTCAGACCGACGATCTCGACCTCGCCTTCCACATGGCTCAGCAGGTCCAGGGTCGAAACCCCGATCGAGCCGGTGGATCCAAGAATGGTGACGGTGCGTCTGGTCATCAGTGGGCCCAACCAAGGTGGACCACGAGCCTGGCCCCGGCGACCGCCATGGTCGCGAACATCAGGCCGTCGACCCGGTCCAACAGCCCGCCATGGCCGGGAATCAGGTCCCCGGAATCCTTAACTCCAAAGCGGCGCTTCAACATCGACTCCCAAAGATCACCGGCCATGGTGGCCAAGCCGCCCACGAGCCCTATGACGGCGGCGCCCGGCAAGGATAGGCGCATCAACGACGCAGGCGCGAGCACGGCGTTGGCCACGACAACCGCAAGCGCGGCCGCCACGGCCCCTACCAGTCCCCCAAAGAACCCTGACCACGTCTTGTTGGGCGAGTATCTCGGCCAAAGTTTCGGTCCTTTCAGGGCGTTTCCGACCAGAAAGGCGAAAATATCCGCCGCCCATGTGGTCGCGAGCAGCATCAGGGTCCACCAATCCCCCTCGGCGGTGGATCGTAGCCACACCAAGGCAAGACAGGTAGGGGCGATGTAGAGCACGCCGTAGGCGGCGTCCACTGCCCGCTCTGAACCGTTGCGGGCCACCACCCCCGCCGCGAGGGCGCCCAGAGCCACGAATCCCCACGCCGGCCAGTATCGCCCGGCATAGGTCAGGAAGACCACGGTGAGCACCGAGAGGGTGACCGCCGCGGCCACCCGTACCTGCGCCCGTGGCGCCGCCATCACCCCCCATTCGATGGAAATGATCGAAACAGCCACGGCCACCAGCACGAGGAAGGCGCGCTGGTCCACCCAGACAAGGAACAGGGCAATCGGCGCCAGGACCGCCGCCGAGGCCGCCCGAAGACCGAAGTTGTTCCAATCGAAGCGCCTAGCTCGCGGCAAGGACGTCATCGACGGCCACTCCGCCGTAACGCCGGTCGCGCGTGTCGTACTCGGCGATGGCGGCTTTCAGGGGGTCGGGACCATAGTCGGGCCAGTAGACGTCCTGAAAGATCAGTTCGGCGTAGGCGCATTCCCAGAGCAGGAAGTTCGAGAGCCGGCGTTCGTAGCCCGTGCGGATGATCAGATCAGGCGCGGGACCGGGGCCGGTGGACAGATGTTGTTCGAAGATTGCCTCGTTCAGGTCGCTGGCGCGGGCCTCGCCCCGCTCCACGGCCTCGGCGAATCGGCGCGCGGCGTCGGCGATGTCGGCCCGGCCGCCGTAGTTGAAGGCCACCTGCAGCTTGAAGCGGTCGTTGCGGGCGGTGCGCGCCTCCGCCTGTTCGACGATATCCAGGATGTCCGGCGCCAGGCCCGTGCGGCGTCCGACGATCTTCACATTGACGCCGTTGCGTTCCAGCCGGGTCAGGTCGCTGGCGAAATAGGCCTTCATCAGGCCCAGGATCTCGGTGACCTCGGTCTCGGGCCGCCGCCAATTCTCGGTGGAGAAGCCAAACACGGTCAGCCGTTCGATGCCCAGGGCCTCGGCGCCCTCGACCGTGCGGCGAAGGGCGGCGACTCCGGCGCGGTGCCCAAAAGCCCGGGGCAGGCCGCGCTGCTTCGCCCAGCGGCCGTTGCCGTCCATGATGATCGCCACGTGCAACCGCCGCCCTGCCCCCACCGGGTCGGGCGGGACGATCCCACCTTGGATGCCGTGTGCCGGCGACATGGCCGAATCCTCTCGCCCGTCGAAGACGCCCCCGACGCGACCTAAACCTGCATGATCTCTTGTTCTTTGGTTTTCAAGGCCTCGTCCACCCGCTTTACCGCCTCGTCGGTGAACTTCTGGACTTCGCCTTCCATGCGTTTCTGTTCGTCCTGGTTGATGACCGAATCTTTCTCGGCCTTTTTCAGGTCGTCCATGGCCTCGCGGCGCACATTGCGAACGGCGATCTTCTGCTGTTCGGCGTATTTGCCGGCCAGCTTGGCCAGGTCGCGGCGGCGTTCCTCGGTCAGCGGCGGCACCGGCACGCGCAGGTTCTGGCCCTCGACCACCGGGTTCAGCCCGAGGCCGGCGTTGCGGATCGCCTTTTCTACCGAGACGATCAGGCCTCGGTCCCAGACGCTGACGGTGATCGAGCGCGGCTCTGGCACCGACACCGAGGCGACCTGGTTCAGCGGCGCCTGCGAGCCGTAGGCGTCCACGTGAACCTGATCCAGCAGGCCGGCGTTGGCCCGGCCGGTGCGCAAAGACCCGAACTCTTCCTTCAGGGCCGCGACGGCCTTGTCCATGCGATCCTTGTACTTCGAAAGGACAGGCTTTTCGGTTGTGGCCATGGTGTTTCCTTCTCGAGGCTTCTTAAGGTCGAACCTTGTGGTTCTCGCCCCCTTTGGGGTTCTCGATCGTTGTGTGGACGCCCTCGCCCGCCAGCACGTTGAGCAGGTTGCCGCGGCCGCGGATCGAGAACACCACGATCGGGATTTCGTTGTCACGCATCAGGCTGATCGCCGAGGCGTCCATGACCCTCAGATCCTGGGCCAGGACCTCCTGGTAGGTCAGGCAGTCATAGCGCGTTGCGGCCGGATCCTTCTTCGGGTCGGCGGTGTAAACCCCGTCGACGCTGGTGCCCTTGAACAGGGCGTCGCAGCCCATCTCGGCCGCGCGCAGGGCGGCGGGGGTGTCGGTGGTGAAGAAGGGCGCGCCCAGGCCGGCGGCGAAGATCACTACCCTGCCCTTTTCCAGGTGCCGCAGGGCCCGGCGCCGAATGTAGGGCTCGCAGACCGCGTCCATGGGGATGGCCGACTGCACCCGGGTGTGGACCCCGGCCTTTTCCAGCGCCCCCTGCAGGGCCAGGGCGTTCATCACCGTGGCCAGCATGCCCATGTAGTCGGCGCTGGCCCGCTCCATGCCCTTGCCGGCCAGGGAGACGCCGCGGAAGATATTGCCGCCGCCCACCACCAGGCACAGCTCGAACCCCTTGCTGACGACCTCGGCGATGTCTTCCGCCACGGCCGACAGGGTGTCCTGGTCAATACCGAAGGCGGCGTCACCCATCAGCACCTCGCCCGAGACCTTCAGCAGGATGCGGCGGTATCGGGGCGCGGGTTCGCTCATGGCGGGGATCACTCTATCGACTCTGTGGACGCAACATAAACCAAGGGCGCGGCGCGCGTCGAACGCGCCGCGCCCTTGAAAGGCAGATAACCGAAAGGCGCTTAGGCGCCGCCGGTCATGCTCGCGACTTCGGCGGCGAAGTCGGTAGTCTGTTTTTCGACGCCTTCGCCAAGGGCGAGACGCACGAAGGCCTTCAAGTGGGCCGCGCCGCCAGTCGCCTTGGCCGTCTCGGCCACAAGCTGTTCGACGGTCTGGTCCGGGTTCATGACGAAGGACTGCTTGAGCAGCACCACTTCCTCGAAGAACTTGCGGATACGGCCTTCTATCATCTTCTCGACCACGTTGGCGGGCTTGCCCGACGCCGACGCCTGTTCGGCGAAGATGGCGCGCTCGCGCTCCACCGCCGCCGGGTCCAGGTCGTCGGCCGACAGCGACAGCGGCGACATGGCCGCCACGTGCATGCCGATCTTGCGGCCGGTGTCCTTCAGGGCCGTGGCGTCGCCGCCGCCTTCGATGGCCACCAGCACGCCGATGCGGCCCAGGTCCGGGGCCCCGGCCACGGCGCTGTGCACATAGGCGCCGACCGCGCCTTGGCTGACGGTCAGACGGGTCGAACGGCGCAGCAGCATGTTCTCGCCGATGGTGGCGATCAGGCTGGTGATCAGGTCTTCCACCACTTCGCCGTCTGCCGTCTTGGCCTTGCGCAGGGCCTCGACGTCGCCGTCCACGGTCAGGGCCGTGTGGGCGATCTTGCGGGCCGCGGCCTGGAACTGGTCGTTGCGGGCCACGAAGTCGGTCTCGGCGTTCAGCTCGATCACCGCCCCGGTCTTGCCATCGGCGGACACCGCCACGGCCACGACGCCTTCGGCGGCGACGCGGTCGGCCTTCTTGGCGGCCTTGGAAAGACCCTTGGTCTTCAGCCAGTCGATGGCGGCTTCAATGTTGCCTTCGGTTTCCTGCAACGCCTTCTTGCAGTCCATCATGCCGGCGCTGGAAATGTCGCGCAGCTCTTTTACGAGCGCAGCCGTGATGTCGGCCATGGTCATACCTCCGCTTACGTCAATGCCGCCGGACGCCTCCTAGGCGTCCGGCGTATCAAGATTGAGACAGGCGGCCGGCGCGTGGCCGGCCCCCAGAAATCAGCCCTCGGCGCCGTCCGCCGCCGCTTGCGCCACGGGCTCTTCCGCGGCGGTTTCGGCGACAGGCTCCGGAGCCGCTTCGGCCACAGGCGCTTCGACCACGGGGGCTTCAGCCACCGGAGCTTCGGCTTGGGCCGCCACGGCTTCGTCGGCGGGTTCGAGTTGCACGGCCTCGGCTTCCGGCGCCGCTTCAGCGGCCGCGGTGCGCAGGGCGGGCTCGACCGGCGCAACCGAGGCCCCGATATCGACGCCCAGGTTGACCTGGCCCTCGGTCAGGCCGTCCAGCACGGCGTCGGCGATCAGGTCGCAGTACAGCTGCAGGGCGCGCGCGGCGTCGTCGTTGCCCGGGATCGGGTAGGTGATGCCTTGCGGGTCGCAGTTGGTGTCCAGGATGGCCACCACCGGGATGTTGAGCTTGCGCGCTTCCTGGATGGCGATGGCTTCCTTGTTGGTGTCGATCACGAACATCAGGTCGGGGATGCCGCCCATGTCCTTGATGCCGCCCAGGGACAGTTCCAGCTTGTCGCGCTCGCGGGTCAGCTGCAGCAGTTCCTTCTTGGTGCGGCCGCCGGCGTCACCGCCGTCCAGCACCCCTTCCAGCTCGCGCAGGCGCGCGATGGAGCCGGAGATGGTGCGCCAGTTGGTGAGCGTGCCGCCCAGCCAGCGGTGGTTCACATAATACTGGGCGCAGCGCTTGGCGCCGACGGACACCGGCTCGGACGCCTGGCGCTTGGTGCCGACGAACAGCACGCGGCCACCGGCGGCGGCCACTTCACGCACCTTCACCAGGGCCTGGTGAAGCAGCGGCATGGTCTGCGACAGATCGATGATGTGGATGTTGGCGCGCGATCCGAAGATGTAGCGCTCCATCTTCGGGTTCCAGCGGTGCGTCTGGTGACCAAAGTGGGCGCCGGCTTCCAGGAGCTGACGCATAGTGAATTCGGGTAGTGCCATGAACCTTTTTCCTTCTTCCGGTTCAAACCTCCGCAGAGCTCACCCCCCTTTCGGGAGGACCGGAACGGAAGCGCGTGGGGATTGACCCACGTGATGCCGAACGCCCTGCGTGCGTGATGGCGCGGCAGATAGGCCGGAATAGCTGGAATTGCAAGGCGGTAGGCGGTTGGGCTTAGACCGTCTAGAATTGAGAGATACCTAGGACTGCCACCATCTCGATGCGCCTGAGGCAAAGTCTCGTCGGTTTCGCCAGCGGCTACGCCCTTAGCCACGCGCTTGGTCGGCGTCCGATTCTGACGTTTTTGTCGCGGGTGGGCCTGTTCCTCCTCCTTCTCTACCCACTCGCCTTCCTCTGTCTCTTCGTCCTCGCACTTGCAACCGGCTATAGTGTTGGTGACGCTGTGGCCTTCGCCTGGTTAGTCCCGATCCTTTGGCTTGGACGTCTATCGGACCCGACCCGGCGGATCGATCTCTAGCTCCCTAGCGGCCCCGGAAACCGATCCGACGCCCCTGGCGTCACCGTCATGTCCCTCCCCACCGCGGCCCGGCGGGGAAACGCCGCCACGTCGAAGCCCTCCAGGCAGAACACATTGACCCCATAGTGATCGGGCGCCGAGCGCTTGCAGTGGAAGGTGTAGATCCCGCAGCGGGAACAGAAATGGTGCCGGGCCACGCCGGTGTTCCATTGATAGAGCGACAGGGCTTCCTCGCCGGCCAGCAGGGCGAAGCCGCGCTCGTGCACCGCCGCCATGACGGCGTTCTTCTTCGTACACAGTGAGCAGTCGCAGGTCGTCAGTTCCACCGGCTCGACGGCGATGCGGAAGCGGACGGCGCCGCAGTGGCAGGAGCCTTCGTAGGGCGCGGGCAAGGCGGCGCTGCCCTACATGTCTTCCACGAACACCACCCCGGGCGCGGTCTTCAACGCGCCGCGCATGGCGGAGTCCAGCTGATACTTGCCGGGCAGCTTCAGCTCCATCTCGCGGCCGCCGCCGAACGCCGCCACGAAGATCACCTCCCCGCCGCCGCTGGGACTCGGTTTCAGACGCTTCTGCAGCACCTCCAGCTCGGTCACCGCTGGGGAGAGGTGGATGCGCAGGCCGCCGGCCACCTGCTCGATGGCCCTGTCCAGCAGCTGGGCGTCGTCGCCGAAAAACCGCACCTCGCCGTCATTGGCCTTGGCCCGGACCTTCAGGATGATGGCCTTGCCCGGTTCCAGCAGCTCGCGGCACCGGCGCAGGACCTCGCCGGGGAACAGCACCTCATACTCGCCGGTGGGATCCGACAGGGAGACAAACGCGAACTTGTCGCCCGTGCCGGCGGAGGTCCGCTCCTGACGGCGGCGGACCATGCCCACCATGCGGAAGGCTTCAGCCCCCGCCGCCGCCCCGGCCAGGGCGTCCACATAGAGGGTCGTCCGGTGGCGGCGCAGCACTGACACCATGTCGTCCAGCGGATGGCCGGACAGGTAGAAGCCCACCGCCGCCAGTTCCTCGTCCAGCTGTTCGACCGGATTCCAGACCTCGGTCTTGGGCAGCTTGGGCCGGCCGACCCCCGACTGCTCGCCAAACAGGGCGCCCTGGTTGCTGAGGCGTTCGGCGGCGATGGTCTGGGCGTGGGCGATCAGCTTGTCGGCGCTCTGGACGATCTGGGCGCGATTGGGGTGGATGGAGTCGAAGGCGCCGGCGCGGGCCAGATTCTCCAGCGAGCGTTTGTTCACCTGGCGCGGGTCGATCCGCTCAAGGAAGTCGAACAGGTCGCGGAATCGCCCGCCCGCCTCGCGGACCTCGACCACATGGTCCATGGCCGCCTGGCCGACGTTACGCACCGCGCCAAGGGCGTAGAGCACCTGGCCGTCCTCGACCCCGAAGTCGGCGCCCGAACGGTTGATGTCCGGCTTGACGATGGTCACCCCGAACCGCTTGGCGTCCTGGAAGAACACCGCCAGCTTGTCGGTGTTGGAGATATCCAGGCTCATGGACGCCGCGTAGAACTCCACCGGCGCATTCGCCTTCAGCCAGGCGGTCTGGTAGGCGATCAGGGCGTAGGGCATGGCGTGGCTCTTGTTGAAGCCGTAGCCAGCGAACTTTTCCATCCGGTCGAACAGCAGGGTCGCCATGGCCGGGGTCAGGCCACGCTCGGACGCGCCGGCCAGGAACCTGGCCCGCTGCTGGTCCATCTCGGCCTTCTTCTTCTTGCCCATGGCGCGGCGCAGCAGGTCCGCCTCGCCCAGACTATAGCCGGCCAGGATCTGGGCGATCTGCATCACCTGTTCCTGGTACACGATCACCCCGAAGGTATGCCCAAGCACCTTTTCCAGCAGGGGGTGGACCACATCGATGGGCTTGCGGCCGGCCTTGGCGTCCACGTACTCGGGGATCGAATCCATCGGCCCTGGCCGATAGAGCGAGATCAGGTCGGAGACCTCTTCCAGGTTGGTCGGGCGAAGCTGGCGCAGGATGTCGCGCATGCCCTGGCTTTCCAGCTGGAACACCCCCAGGGTCTGGCCCGAGGTCATCAGTTCATAGGCCGGCGTATTGTCGACCGGCATGGTCCCCAGGTCGAAGTCGGCGCCGCGCCGCTTCAGATAACCCAGGGCCCGATCAATCACCGTCAGGGTCTTGAGGCCCAGGAAGTCGAACTTCACCAGGCCAGCGCCCTCCACCCACTTCATGTTGAACTGGGTGGCGGGCATTTCGGATCGCGGATCGCGGTACAGGGGCGACAGCTGGATCAGGGGCCGGTCGCCGATCACCACCCCGGCGGCGTGGGTGGAGGCATTGCGGTAAAGACCCTCGAGTTGCAGGGCGGTGTCCAGCAGTTCGGCCACAGAGTCTTCGTCGCGCCGGGCCTGCTGCAGGCGCGGCTCGATCTCGATGGCCTTGGCCAGGGTCACCGGGTGGGCCGGATTGTTGGGCACCATCTTGGCCAGGCGGTCGACCATGCCCAGCGGCAGCTGCATCACCCGGCCCACGTCGCGCAGCACCGCCCGCGCCTGCAGGGTGCCGAAGGTGATGATCTGGGCCACCCGGTCGCGGCCGTATTTCTCCTGCACATAGGTGATCACCTCCTCCCGCCGCTCCTGGCAGAAGTCGATGTCGAAGTCGGGCATGGAGACCCGCTCAGGGTTCAGGAAGCGCTCGAAGATCAGGTTGTAGCGCATGGGATCGACGCCGGTGATCAGCAGCGACCAGGCCACCAGCGAACCGGCCCCCGATCCCCGCCCCGGCCCCACCGGAATGCCGTGCGCCACCGACCACTTCATGAAGTCCGAGACGATCAGGAAGTAGCCGGAGAAGCCCATGGACTGGATAACGCCGATCTCGCGCTCCAGGCGTTCGAAATAGCGTTCCTCGCCCCCGTCCGGCGGATTGGCCTTCAGCCGCGCCCGTAGCCCCTCCCGCGCCTGCTCGGCCAGTTCTTCGTCCTCGGAGCGGCCGCCGACAGTGGGGAAGCGTGGCAGGATGGGGTCGCGCTTCTTGACCATGAAGGCGCAGCGGCGGGCGATCTCAAGGGTGTTGTCGCAGGCTTCCGGCAGGTCGGCGAACAGCCGGCGCATGGCGTCCGCCGGCTTGAACCAGTGCTCGGGCGTCACCCGTCGCCGCTCGTCTTGGCCCATGAAGGCGCCGTCGGCGATGCACAATAGGGCGTCGTGCGCCGCGTAGGTCGCGCTCTTGGCGAAGTAGACGTCGTTCGTCGCCACCAGAGGCACGTCGCGGTCGTAGGCCCAGGCCACCAGCCCCGGTTCCGCGGTCGCCTGGGCCGGCAGGCCGTGCCGCTGAAGCTCGACATAGAAGCGGTCGCCGAACACCTCCAGCATGGCCTCGAGGGCGGCGACGCCCTCCGCTGGACGGCCGGCGGCGAACAGCGGGTCTACCGGCCCGTCCACCCCGCCCGACAACAGGATCAACCCTTCGGCGTGCTGGCGCACCTTGGTCCAGGGCACGCTGGGCTCCTCGGTGGCCTCGATCTCCAGGAAGGCCGCCGACGACAGGGCGCTGAGGTTGAGGTAGCCGGTCTCGTTCTGCGCCAGCAGCACAATGGTGGGACACCGCGCCCAACGCTCGGGCGGTCCCTCCCCTATGCCCCGCACCGGCACGGCGCAGGCCACCAGGGGCTGCACCCCGGCGTCCTTGCAGGTGACCGAAAACTCCAGGCCGCCGCAGAGGTTGGCGCGGTCGGCCATGGCCACCGCCGGCATCTCCGCGCTCGCCGCCAACGGGCCGATGTAGTCGGCCTTGATCGCTCCCTCGAGCAGGGAATAGGCCGAGCGGACGCGAAGATGGACAAAAGCCTGCGCCAGTTCAGCCATGCCGCGCCCTCCTTCGAAGCGCCCCCGGGGTCGGCCCGTCAAAGGTCGCCCGCCCTGCAAAGCAGCGCCCCGGCCGACTCAGCCCGCCAACTGGGCCACCTGACAAACCATCCAGACGAAGCTCGCCACCGAAGCAAGCGCCAGACCGTCACGTGCGACCCTAAACATGGGGAGAACCTCTTGTCGCGTACCCTGTTTGTTCTTGTTGCGCTTTTGTTCTCTGCCGTCAACCCCCTCCGCCAGTTTCGAGGATATTTCCGACTTGCTACAAAACGCGATCGATCGCGCGCAATAAATTGTAGCGTTCAAGCACCTTCGTCGTCGAATCGGCCCCGTTTTGTGGATATTGACCATCACGTCAAATTTCTACTCCGTATTTTTTCCGACTTATTCTCGCCCATCTATCATCCTGCTGAAAATCAGTGCGCTCTTGGCGCCACAGTGCCCCGTATTACACTGTTATCCTGACGTTTTGACGGACAGATGCCTTGACCCTTGGCGTCACCGGGCGTCCATCCCAGCCCCCGGCGACGCGGGCCGTCCTCCCCCGGACCTTCACCGCCTCGCCGCGTGTGTGTTCATAAGAAGGATTTCAAACATGTACGGACGAGGAAACGCCGGGACCCGGCGCGCTATCCTTTCGATCGGCGTTGGTCTGGCCGCGATTTCGGCCGCCGCTGTCGCTCAGGCCGCCGAAGCAGCCGCCACCGCGCCGGCCGCCGCCGCCGAAGAGGTCTCCGTCGGCGAGGTCATTGTCACCGCCCAGAAGCGCTCGCAGAACCTGCAGAACGTGCCCGTCGTGGTCACCGCGCTCAGCGCCAAGCAGCTGCAGGACGCCGGCGTCCACGACATCAAGGACCTGACCGTCCTCACCCCCGGCCTCACCGTCACCAGCACCGGCAGCGAAGGCAGCACCACCGCCCGCATCCGCGGCGTCGGCACGGTGTCGGACAACGTCGGCCTGGAAGACTCCGTCGGCGTGGTCATCGACGGCGTCTACCGGCCCCGCAACGGCGTCGCCTTCAACGACCTGGGCGAGCTTTCCGACATTGAAGTGCTGAAGGGCCCGCAAGGCACGCTATTCGGCAAGAACACCACCGCCGGGGTGATCCAGATCACCACCCAGCGGCCGAAGTTCACCTTCGGCGCCCAGGGCGAGGCCACCTTCAGCAACTACAACGGCTACGGCGGTTCGGTGTCCGTCACCGGTCCCATCGCCGGCGACCAGCTTGCCGGCCGCCTCTACGTCGCCGACCGCCAGCGCGACGGCTATTACAACGTCTCCGCTCCCGCCGGCGACACCGTCCACCGGCCCAATGACGAGCACATGTTCACCGTCCGCGGCCAGTTGCTGTGGCAACCCACCAGCACGGTCGATGTCAACTTCATCGCCGACTACACCAAGCGTAACGACCACTGCTGCGCCGCCGTGCCGTTCCAGGACGGCGTGGCCGCGGGCCTGCTGAACGCCCTGTTCGGCGCTGGCACGACCCCCAGCCCGGCCAACGCCCGCAACTACACCGCCTACATCAACCGCGACCTGGTCGAGCACATCACCGACGAGGGCGTCTCGGCCGAAACCCATTGGCGGACGCCGTGGCTCAACAACGCCACCTTGACCTCGATCACCGCCTACCGCCGGTGGAAGAGCCAGGGCGGCGGCGACACCGACGCCACGGCGGCCGACCTGCTCTATGTTCCCACCAGCGATTTCAATACTTTCAAGCAGTTCAGCGAAGAGCTTCGCTATGCCGGCGACGCCGGGCCGTTGAACTGGATGGTCGGCGCCTTCTATTCCCATGAAGAGCTGGACGCCCGTTCGTCGCTCTATTTCGGCAACAACCTGGACACATTCCTAGGCGTCCTGACCGGCGGCTTCCCGCTACTGGCGGGTTTCGCCGGCGACCCCTTCCCCTCCGGCAAGGGTTCAGTGGACACCTACCATCAGGTCGAGCACAGCGAGTCGGTGTTCACCCAGGAGACCTACAAGGTCACCGACGCGCTGGAGATTACCGGCGGGGTGCGCTTCACCGCCGAGTCCAAGCGCCTGAACAGCCTCTACACCAACACCGACGGCGGCGCGGCCTGCGCCTACGCCCAGACCCAGGCGGCCACGCCGGCCCAGCAGGCGACGCTCAGCCTCTACTGCCTGACCAAACCGGCCTTCAACAACCTGCCGGACCACCAGCGGCTGTCGGAGAACACCGTCACCGGCACGGTCAAGGCCGCCTACCGGTTCAACCCGAACATCATGGCCTACGCTTCCTATTCGCGCGGCTATCTGGTGGGCGGCTTCAACCTGGCCCCGGTGACGACGCAGAACAACTCGACCCTGACGCCGGACCTCAACACCCGCTTCCAGCCCGAGCACGTCAACGCCTTCGAGATCGGGGAAAAAGCCACCCTGCTCGACAAGCGGATGACCGTGAACGCGGCGGTCTTCTATCAGTCTTACAGCGACTTCCAGCTCAACACCTTCACCGGCACCGAGTTCATCGTCACCTCGGTCCCCGATGTGGTCTCCAAGGGCGCGGAGCTGGACGTGGCCTACAACCCGGTCCACGGCCTGATGCTGAATGGCGGCGTCACCTATGCCGACACCTACTACCCCAATTCGGCGGCTAACCGCACGGTGTTGCAGGCGACCGGCAGCCCGCTGAACCTGCTGCCCGGCAAGCGGGTCTCCCTGGCGCCGCTGTGGTCGCTCACCGGCGGGGTCAGCTACGAACACCAGCTGATGGGCGACGTCGACTGGAAGGTGGCCACGGACGCCAAGTACGTGACCTCCATGGTCACCGGCTCGGATCTGGATCCCACCAAGACCCAGAAGGGCTTCGCCGTGGTCAACGCCCGGATCGGCATCGGCGCCCACAACGGTGGCTGGGGTGTCGAGCTGTGGGCCACCAACCTCTTCAACCAATACTATCAGCAGGTGGCGTTTGACGGGGTCTACCAGACCTTCAGCGCACCGGTCCCGAACGCTGTTCCGGCCGCGAACACCTACTATGCCTATCTGGGCCAGCCCCGGATGTTCGGCGCCACCTTGCGCGTAAAGTACTAGCAGGTGGGGCCGTCATCGCCTGCGTACCTTGGCGATGACGGCCAGCCGAACTGTTGTCTCAGGCGCTCAATCGGGGAAGAAGCTCCGAAAGACTGTCGATCCGATGATGCGCCCTGGCCGCTTCCGGCCAGGCGGCGTGGATGTAGCCCCAGGGGCCGCGGCGGATGAAGACGGCGGTCATGCCGGCGTCGGCGGCGGGCAGGACGTCGTTGTCCAGGCGGTCGCCGACGTAGGCGATCTGGTGCGCCGGGACACCGGCGGCTTCCACGACCTTGTCGAAGAAGGCCGGTGAGGGCTTCTCCACGCCCCAGCGGGCGGATGAGGCGATGAAGTCGGCGGTCGCGTTCGCCTCGGCCAGGGCGGTTTCGGCCTCCTCCGGCTGGTTGCCGGCCAAGCCGATGCGATAGCCGGCTGCCCGCAGGTCCAGCAGACATGGCAGGGCGTCGGGATAGAAGTCGCCCGGCTCGAAGCGGTAGCGCCAGCCGGCGGCCTTGCGCTTGTCGGCCTCGGCGGCGATGTCCATGCCAGGGGCGACGATATCGAACACCCGGCGATGGTGTTCGCGCCGTTCGATCACGCTGCCCATGGCGGCGAACAGGGCAAAGCGGGTGACCCCCAGCCAGTCGGCCCACTCGCCCCAGTGGCGGGTCTCGTCCACCAGGGTCTCGCCGACGTCGAAGACCACGGCGCGAATGGCCATGGTCAGGCCTTCTTCCGCTGCAGTTCCACCAGCTGGCCGTCGCGCAGGCGCACGACGCGGTCCATGTGCTGGGCCAGGTCCAGGTTGTGGGTGGCGATCAGAGCCGCCACGCCGGTGGCGCGGACCAGGTCGTGCAGGGCCTGGAACACCTGGATCGAAGTCTCCGGGTCCAGGTTTCCGGTGGGCTCGTCCGCCAGCAGCAGGCGCGGCGCGTTGGCCAGGGCCCGCGCCACCGCCACCCGTTGCTGCTCGCCGCCGGAGAGCTGCGCCGGCTGATGATTCAGCCGTTCAGCCAGGCCCAGACGGGTGAGCAACTCCTTCGCCCGCGCCCTCCCCGTCTTGCGGGGCAACCCGCCGATCAGGTTGGGCAGGGCGACATTGTCGAGGGCCGAGAGCTCCGGCAGCAGGTGATGGAACTGGTAGACGAAGCCGATGGTCGATAGGCGGATGCGGGTGCGCGCGGCGTCATTCAGGTTGCCGCAGTCCCTCCCGTCGATCAGCAGGGTTCCCGCCGTCGGCCGCTCCAGCAGGCCGGCGGCGTGCAGCAGCGACGACTTGCCCGATCCGGATGGCCCCACCAGGCCGACGATCTGGCCTGGAAAGACATCCAGGTCCGCGCCCTTCAGCACGCTGAGGGTTCGCTCACCGGTGACATAGTCGCGCCGCAGGCCCCGGACGCTGAGCACGGGGGCGAGGGGTAGGCCGGGTTTACTCATAGCGGAGCGCCTCGACCGGATCGAGACGGGAGGCCTGCCAAGCGGGGAAGACGCTGGCGATGAAGGAGGCCGCGACAGCCCCGATCGCCACCACGATCACCTCGCTCCAGTCGATCTTGGCCGGCACGTGGGCCAGGAAATAGACGTCAGCGTTGAACACCTTGGCGCCGCTGACGCCCTCGACGAAGGTCTGGATGGCCTCGATGTTGGCGCAGAAGGCGACGCTGATCAGCAGGCCGGTGAGGGTGCCAAGGGTGCCGATGGTGGCGCCGGCCATCAGGAAAATGCGCAGGACCGCGCCCTGGCTGGCGCCCATGGTGCGCAGGATGGCGATATCGCGGCTCTTGTTCTTCACCAGCATGATCAGGCCGGAGATGATGTTCATCGCCGCGATGATCACCAGGCAGGCCAGGATCAGGCCCATGACGTTGCGCTCGATCTGCAGGGCGCTGAAGAAGGACTTGTTCTTCTCGGTCCAGTCGGTGACGTGGGCGCCCGGCCCGGCCGCCAGCTCCAGCGCCGGATCCAGGGCCGGGACCTTGTCCGGATCGTCCAGCTTGACCTCCACGAACAGGGTCGCGGCGTCGGAACCGAAGAACAGCTGCGCCTGGTCGAGCGGCATGTAGATGAAGGCCTGGTCGTACTCGCTCATGCCCACCGAGAAGGTGGCGGCAACGGTGTAGGTCTTGCGGGTAGGCAGTGTGCCGAAGGCGGTCGCACCGCCGGATGGCGAGGTCAGGGTCACCTCGTCGCCGGGACGAAGACCCAGTACGTCCGCCAGCCGCTGGCCGACGACCACCGAATCTCCGCCATCCTCACCCTGGCCGAAGGTCTTCAGGGAGCCCTGCTTGATGTTGTCGGCGACGATCTTCATGGCGGCCAGATCGGCCGGCGCGACGCCGCGCACCACCGCCCCGGCGACGGCGTCAGGTCCCTGCGCCAGGGCCTGGGCCTCGGACACCGACACAGCCTGGACCACGCCTGGCACGGCGCGGATGCGCGTGACCATGGCCGCCCGTTCCGGCCCGCTCACCGGGCCACCGATGATGTCGGCATGGCCGTTGAAGCCCAGGATCTTGGCGCTGAGTTCGCTGCGGAAGCCGTTCATCACCGACATGACGACGATCAGCACCGCCACGGCCAGGGTGATGCCCACGAAGGCGATGATCGAGATCAGCGCCACGCCGCCCTGACTGCGCTTGGCCCGCAGGTACCGCGCCGCGATGCTGCGCTCCCAGGCGCTGAACGGCGGGGCCGGGTTCATGGTCGCATCCTGGCAGATTCTGCGCCCAAGCGCCTCACCCGGCGATCGCGGTCAGGGCGTCGTCCAGCGACAGGGTGCGGCGCTCGCCGGTAGCGCGGCGCTTGAGCTCCACTACCCCGTCCTTGAGGCCGCGCGGGCCGATGATCAGCTGCCAGGGCAGGCCGATCAGGTCCATGGTGGCGAACTTGCCGCCCGGCCGCTCGTCGGTATCGTCCAGCAGCGGCTCCTTGCCGGCGGCGGTCAGCGCCTCATAGGCCTTGGCGCAGGCCGCATCGACGTCCGCGTCGCCGGGGCGCAGATTGACGATGCCGACGCCGAAGGGGGCCACCGCGTCCGGCCAGATGATGCCGTCGTCGTCGTGGCAGGCCTCGATGATCGCCCCGGCCAGGCGCGAGACGCCGACGCCGTAGCTGCCCATCTGCACCGGCCGGTCGACGCCGTCGGGGCCGGTCACGGTGGCCTTCATGGGCTTGGAGTATTTGTCGCCGAAGAAGAACACCTGCCCGACCTCGATGCCGCGGGCGGTCATCCGGTTCTCCGGCGCTGTCTCGGCCTCGTAGCGGGCCGCGTCGTGCACGTCCTCAGTGGCGGCGTAGAGGGTGGTCCACTGCTTGATGATCGGGGTCAGGTCGCCGTCGTAGTCGACGCCCGCGTCCGGGATCGGCAGGTCCAGCACCCGCTTGTCGCAGAAGACGGCGCTTTCGCCGGTCTCCGCCAGGACGATGAACTCGTGGGAAAGATCGCCGCCGATGGGCCCGGTCTCGGCCTTCATCGGGATCGCCGTCAGCCCCATGCGCGCGAAGGTGCGCAGATAGGCCACGAACATCTGGTTGTAGGATCGCCGGCCGGCCGCCTCGTCGATGTCGAAGGAATAGGCGTCCTTCATCAGGAACTCGCGGCCACGCATGACCCCGAACCGGGGCCGCTGCTCGTCCCGGAACTTCCACTGGATGTGGTAGAGGTTCTTGGGCAGGTCCTTGTAGGAGTGGACATAGGCGCGGAAGATCTCGGTGATCATCTCCTCGTTGGTGGGACCGAACAGCAGTTCGCGGTCGTGCCGGTCGGTGATGCGCAGCATCTCCTTGCCGTAGTCCTCATAGCGGCCGCTCTCGCGCCACAGGTCGGCCAGTTGCAAGGTCGGCATCAAGAGCTCGATGGCGCCGGCGCGGTCCATCTCCTGACGCACGATGGCCTCGATCTTCTTCAGCACCCGGTGGCCCAGCGGCAGCCAGGCATAGATTCCCGCCGCCTCCTGGCGCAGCATCCCCGCGCGCAGCATCAGCCGGTGCGACGGGATCTGGGCCTCAGAGGGCGTCTGTTTCAGGACAGGCAGGAAATAGCGCGACAGGCGCATGGGATAACCTCTGGAGCGGCGGGCCGCTGAGATAGCCCCGGCCGCCTATGGTTGGCAACGCGTTGGCGCTGCGCGTCTTAGCTGTTCGGGAAGTTCGGCAGGGTGACGAGGTTGAAGCGCAACACCGCCCACAGGATCGCGAACAGGATCGCCGAGATCCAGGTGGTGGTCAGGAACTTGCGCACCAGCTTGGGATTGACCGGCGAGGCCGGGTCGCCGCCGCCGGGCACCGGGATACCCTCCTCGTGATGGCTGCGCACCCCAAGCGGCAGGACGCAGAACAGCGTCGTCCACCAAATCGTCAGGTAGATCGCGATGTTGGTGGGCAGCGGCAGGATCATCAGTGTGCGCCTTGCGGGGTGGCCATCAGTTCGACCAGGACGCCCCCCATGTCCTTGGGGTGAAGGAATATCACGGGAACCCCATGGGCGCCCATCCTGGGTTCGCCCGTGCCCAGCACCGTGGCGCCCTTGGCCCGCATGTCGTCGCGCGCCGCAATGATGTCCGGCACCTCGAAACAGACGTGGTGCTGGCCGCCGCGCGGGTTCTTGGCCAGGAAGCCGTGGATGGGCGAGGCCTCGCCATAGGGTTCGATCAACTCGATCTGGGCATTGGGCAGGTTAACGAAACTGACCCACACCCCCTGCTCGGGCAGCGCCTTCCTTTCGGTGATGTCGGTGACCCCGAACACGTCGCGATAGAGCTTCCAGGACTCCTCGATGGACGGGGTGGCGACGCCCACGTGGTTCAGCTTGCCGATCATGGCGGATCCTCCAGGTTCGCGGCAGGCCTACAGCGCCTGCCCCGAGGTAGGCAACAGCGCCTCTCGACACACCGTGCGCCGCAGTATACTTTGCAATCCAAAGCAAGGGAGATCGCCTTGAGCGACTACGACAGGGCCCTGGCGCAGATCAGCGCCATCCGCAATCAGATGGCCAAGGCGACGGAGTTCCGCGGCTATGGTCCGGCCACCTTCGCCGCCACCGGCGCCCTGGCGGCCGTTGCCGGCTTCGCCCAGGACCGGCTGGCGCCCAACCCCACGGTCCACGCCAACGCCTGGCTGATCCTCTGGATTGCCGTCGCCGCCGTCTCCGCCACGGTGATCGGGGTGGAGATGGTCGGCCGCTCGCGCCGCATCCATTCGCACCTGGCCGACGACATGATCTGGGCCGCGGTGGAGCAATTCCTGCCCTGCGCCATCGCCGGCGGGGCGCTCACCGGGGTGCTGTTCCGGTTCGCGCCGCAGAGCCTGTGGATGCTGCCGGGCCTCTGGCAGATCCTGTTCGGGCTGGGGGTCTTCGCCTCGGGCCGCTTTCTGCCGAGGGCCCTGACCATGGTGGGGATCTGGTACCTGGGGACAGGCCTGGTCAGCCTGGCCTTCGCCAGCGGTCCCCAGGCCTTCGCCCCCTGGGCCATGGGTGTCCCCTTCGGCGTCGGCCAGGTTCTGGTGGCG
Organism: Caulobacteraceae bacterium; assembly: GCA_036384135.1. Classification (GTDB taxonomy): domain Bacteria; phylum Pseudomonadota; class Alphaproteobacteria; order Caulobacterales; family Caulobacteraceae; genus Acaudatibacter. The sequence goes on from DASVMY010000084.1 coordinate 44,270, forward strand.
GCGGTGCTGCGCTTCACGGCGGGAGGCGGCGATGAGCACGCCTGACTCCGCTCCCCCCGAACCCGGCCGCTATGCCTATGATGGCCTCGACCGCGTCATCCATGAGCGCGCACGGCTGGGGGTCCTCACCTCCCTGATCGGTAATCCCAAGGGCCTGGCGTTCGGCGACCTGCGCCGGCTGTGCGACCTCACCGACGGCAACCTCAGCCGCCACCTGGCCACCTTGCAGGAGGCGGGGCTGGTGGATGTGATCAAGCGCTTCGAAGGCGCCCGCCCCCTCACCGTCTGCCGCATTACGCAGGCGGGAAAGGCCCGGTATCTGGAGTACCTGGCGGTTCTGGAACAGGTGATCCGCGACGCTGGAGAAGCGGCCAGGGCGACGGCCGACGACCCGTCCTTCAGCAGCGCCGGCCTGGCGCCGATCTGAATGGCCGCCATGTCCCCCGAACCCTTCCACGTGGCGGTGAGCATGGACGGCAACGGCCGCTGGGCCAGCCGCCGGGGCCTGCCGCGCGGCGCCGGCCACAAGGAGGGCGTGAAGACCGTCCGCCGCATCATCGAGGCCGCCCCGGACCTGGGCGTCACGACCCTGACCCTGTTCGCCTTCTCGGCCAACAACTGGAAACGCCCGGCGGTCGAGGTCGAAGGGTTGATGCTGCTGCTCGACGCCTATCTGCGCAGCGACGCACGGCGGTTCGTGGAAAGCGGCGCGCGCCTGTCCCTGATCGGCCGCCGCGACCGCCTGCCCCCGCGCCTGGTCCAGGCCATCGAGGAGGTGGAAGCGGCCAGCGCCGGGGGCCGGGCGATCCATATCCGCATCGCCATCGACTATTCCTCCCGCGAGACCATCACCCGCGCCGCCGCCGGCTGGACCGCCGCCGTCGCCCCCACCCTGAACGACCTCAGCCGCCTCATCGCCGGTTCGAGCGACGCGGAAGCCGTGGACCTGATGATCCGCACCGGCGGCGAAAAACGTCTGTCCGATTTCCTGCTCTGGGAATGCGCCTACGCCGAACTTTGGTTCACCGACACCCTGTGGCCGGACTTCTCCGACGCGGAGTTCGCCGGAGCCGTGCGGGACTTCCAGGCGCGCGAGCGCCGGTTCGGGGGCCTGGGGCGCGGGACTGAGGCGGTCCTGAACGGGGCGTCGGCGCCGTAAATCACCGTATTTTACGGTGGGGTGGCGGTCGGATCGGGCGCTTGGGGGCTCTGGGTGCGGGGCGATGCGGTCGGCTCCGGGAAGTGAGGAACCGGCGACAGGGCAGTCAATTCGCAGGACGGCGCAAGCCCCTCATCCGTCACCCCGGACAAGCCGCGATAGCGGCGCCGATCCGGGGCCGGCCGCGCCAGCTCCTCGCTGGAGGTTGTCTTGGCGCGGGCAGGCCGGCCCCGGCTCTCCGCTGCGCTGCGGCCGGGGTGACGGGGCTTACTCCCAGTCCGGCCCCGACACCGTCGCGCTCCACACGCCCAGGCGCCTCATCCGGGCGATATCCTCGCCGGCGCCCAGCCCCCATGGTCCAACCTTCAGCCCAAGCGCCCTCGCCTCCTCCACCCGTTCGGAGGTGACGTCGGTGTAGTAGGGCGACCATTCCATGCCGCCGTGGGCCTTGATCGCCGCCAGGTCGGAGCCGCCGTGGCGGTGAGCGTCGAAACCGTCCGACCACGGAGAGTCGACACCCACAGCGGGCATGGCCCCGCCGGAAAGGTCACGGGGGATCGTGAGGTGGGCCGTGGCGATGGCCGGGTTGCGCTCGGCGGTCATGCGCAGCACCTGCCAGTCGAAGGCGATGATCTTCGAATGGGCCACGTAGTCGTGAGCTTCGATCTGGTCGACAACCGTCCGTGTAAAGAACACCGCGTCGGGCGCCAGGTCCGGATCGGTGGGGTCGGTCTTGATCTCGATGTAGAAAAGGCGCCGAGGTCCGGGCGCGGCCTTAAGCGCTTCAAACAGCTCATCCAGGGTCGGGATCGCCTCGCCGTCCCAGTGCTGCCGGTGCGGATAGCGGGGATCGACGTCGGTTCCGGGCCTGGCCCGGCCGACGTCGTAGCGTTTCAGTTCCGCCAGCGTCGTGTCCTTCAGGATCGGTCCGCTCCCGGTCAGCCACTCGCCGTTCAGCCGTGTCTGGCGGCGGCTGAGACGGTAGTCGTGGTGGGCGACCACGGCCCCGTCCGAAGTCATCTGGACGTCGATCTCGATCCCGTCCACCGGCGCCTCGAGGCACCGACGCGCGCCGCCCAGGGTGTTGGACGGCCACACGCCATAGCCCGTGGCGCCGGCGATAATCAGAGTCATCGGGGAAGGGTCATACGCGCAAGACGGTGGTTTCCACCACGGGCCGTCGCTCCCAGATACGGTAGGCGGCCTTCTTCACCGCCCGGGAGATGGCGGACTCCACCTGGTCGTCATCATCGCGCTGGTCCGACGACAGTTTCTTGAGCGCCGCCTCGGCGTCGTCCGCCAGATCGTCCAGCAGATCGCCCAGGTTGTCGTCGGTCTCGCCCGGCAAGCCGATGGCGCGGATCTGAGGCCCAGACAGAATCCGGCCCTTGCCGTCCAGGGCCACGGCGACGCTGAGCATGCCGTTGAAAGCCACGTGCCGGCGCTCGCGCAGGGCGTCGCCGTTCTCCGCCGTCACCATGCCGGCGTCGATGTAGAGCCGGCCGGCCTGGACCTCGTCGATGATCGCGACCTTGCCCGGCGCCAGGCGGACCATGTCGCCGTTGCGTGGGGCGATGGCCTGGGGCGTCTGCAGGTCCTTGGCCAGGGCGACGTGCTCCAGCAGGTGGCGCCGCTCGCCGTGGGTAGGTACGGCGATCTCGGGCCTGGCCCACTGGTACATCCGCTTCAGCTCGTCCCGGCAGGGGTGGCCGGAGACGTGGATGCCCGGGTGGTCGCGCTCGGTGTAGAGGCGCACCCCGCGGTCGGCGAGCTTGTTCTGCAGGTTACGGATCGGGATCTCGTTGCCCGGGATCACCCGCGAGGAAAACACGCAGGAATCGCCCTTGCCCAGCTTCACGTGGCTGTGGGAGCCGTCAGCGATCCGCGACAGGGCCGCCCTCGACTCCCCCTGGCTGCCGGTGCACAGGTAGAGGACCTGGTTGTCCGGGAAGTGGTTGGCCTCGGCGTCGGAGATGAAGGGCTTGACGCCCTGCAGCAAGCCCACGGACTTGGCCGCCGCCGACATGCGGATCATCGAGCGGCCCACAAGGCAGACCCGCCGGCCATTGGCCTCGGCGGCGCGGATGATGGTGTCCATGCGCGCCACGTTGGAGGCGAAGCAGGCGGTGGCCACCTTGCCCTTCAACTGGCCGATCAGGGCGTTGAGGGTCTCGCGCACGTCCGCCTCGGAGCCGGCCTCACCGTCCACGAAGACGTTGGTGCTGTCGCAGACCATGGCCAGCACGCCCTCGTCGCCCAGCTTGCGAATGGCGGCTTCGTCGGTGGGGGCGCCGGTCAGCGGGTCGGGGTCGATCTTCCAGTCGCCGGTGTGCAGGATTGTGCCCAGGGGAGTCTTGATCGCCAGGCCATTGGGCTCGGGGATGGAGTGGGTCAGGGTCAGCAGGGTGACCTCGAAGGGGCCCAGCTCGATGGTCCCGCCCAGCGGCACCTCGGTGATGCTCACCTGGCCAAGCAGGTCCGCCTCGCGCAGCTTTTCGCGCAGCAGGAAGGCGGTGAAAGGGGTGGCGTAGAGCGGCGCCTTGAGGCGCGGCCACAGCCAGGCCACGGCCCCGATATGGTCCTCGTGGGCGTGGGTCAGGACGATACCGATGATGTCCTTGGCGTGCGTCTCGATGAAGGTGGGGTCGGGCAGGATGATCTCGACGCCCGGGGTGGTCTGGTCGCCGAAAGTCACGCCCAGGTCCACCACGATCCACTTGCGGGCGTCCGGCGGGCCAAAGCCATACAGGTTGAAGTTCATCCCGATCTCGTTCGAGCCGCCCAGCGGCAGGAAAACGAGTTCGTCTTGTTTTGATTTGGTCATTGTTTTCCGAAATGGGGATTGCGCCGATAGATTTCGAGCATCCCCAGGATTGTCAGGTCGTGGTCCCACCGGTCGATGGCGGCCGTTGCATGTTCGAACAGGCTGGCTACGCCGCCAGTGCCGATCACCGTCATCGGCGCGCCGTACTCCAACTTGATGCGGCTGATCAGCCCCTCGATCAGGGAGATATAGCCCCAGAACACCCCCGACTGCATGGCCGAGACGGTGTCGGTGCCTATCACATTCTGCGGCCGCTGGATCGCCACGCGCGGCAAGCGCGCCGCGGCGTTGTGCAGGGCCTGCATGGAAAGGTTGATACCGGGCGCGATCGCCCCGCCTTCGAACGCCCCGTCCGGCGCCACGACGTCAAAGGTGGTGGCGGTGCCGGAGTCGATCAAGAGCAGCGCGCCGGGATAGGTGATATGCGCCCCGATGGCGTTCACCAGCCGGTCGGCGCCGGCCTCCGAGGGTTTCTGGATGCGGATCTCGATGCCCAGGTCGACGTTCTCGCCGATCACCATGGGCTCGATATGGAGATAGCGCCGCGCGAGGTTGCGCAGGTTGAAGATCGACTGCGGCACCACGCTGGAAATGATGCAGCCATCCAGCGCGCCCAGCGCCAGGCCGGCCATGTTGAGCAGCTGCGAGAGCCAGACGGCGTATTCGTCCGCCGTCCGCGTCGCCTCCGTCGCCGCGCGCCACTGGGCGATCCAGGTCTCGCCGTCGTGCACGGCGAAGAGGGTGTTGGTGTTGCCCTGTTCGATGGCCAGCAGCATCCGGGCCTCCCTAGAAAAACACGTCGCCGGCGGTGATCCGGCGAACCTCGCCGCTGGCCAGCCGGAGGCGCAACGCCCCGTCGCCGTCCAGGCCCTCGGCCACCCCTTCCAGGGTCTCGTGCGCCAGGCGGGCGGTGCAGTGCTCGCCAAGGCCGTGCGCCCGGGCGGTCCAGGCGTCGGCGATGGCGGCGAAGCCGGCGCTCTGCCAGAGGGCGCGCCAGCGTTCGAAAGCCTCGGCCAGCACGGCCAGCGCCTCCAGGGGCCTCGGCGGCGGGCCGCGCATGTGTTCGGAAAAGGCGGCGGCGGGCCGCTCCGACTCCATGGGCGGGGTGGCCAGGTTGACCCCTACCCCCACCGCCAGCCACAGGCCGCCGGCCGGATGAGCGCCGGATTCCACCAATATGCCGCTGGCCTTGCGCCCGGCGATCATCGGATCATTGGGCCATTTGAGGCTGACCAGGGCCGGCGGGACGAAGGCCATGGCCAGGTCCGCCACGGCCAGGGCCGCCACGAAGGAGATCTGGGCTGCCTCCACCGGCGGTTTGGGAGTGACGCACAGCAGGGTGGCGGCCAGGTTGCCGGCGCCCGTCTCCCAGCTTCGGCCGCGGCGCCCGCGCCCGGCCGTCTGGCGAAGCGCGGTGATCCAGACTGGGCCGGTCTGGCCGGCCTCGGCGCGGCGGCGCGCTTCGGCGTTGGTGGAGTCGATCTCGTCCAGCGCCTCGATGGGCGGGAACGCCATCGCTCTAGCGTGCGCTAAGCGCGACGGCCGCGGCCTGCGCCAGCGGATCGATGACCCTTAAGGCCACCAGCACCACGGGCATGGCGAAGAGGGCCGCCGAATAGGCCACCACCCTGGCCCCGCCGGCCGGAGCGTCGGTGGAGCCGGGGGCCGGGTCCAGCCACATCACCTTGATCAGGCGCAGGTAGTAGAAGGCCGCCACCACGCTGCCCACCAAGGCCGCCACGGCCACCGCCGGCATGTAGCCGCCCACGGCGATGGCCGCCTTGAAGACGTAGAACTTGCCGAAGAAGCCGCTGAACGGCGGCAAGCCGAGGGCCGACAGCGAGAAGGCGGTCATGGCCAGGGCCAGGGCCGGGCGCTCCCTCATCAACCCGGCCATGTCGTCCATGGTTTCCATGGCGCGGCCGTCGCGGTTCAGCGCGGCCAGGCAGGCGAAGAAGCCGGTGACGTCGACGGTGTAGAGCACCATGAACATCAGCATCGACTGCACCCCGGCCGGTCCGCCGGCGGCCAGGCCCACCAGGGCGTAGCCGACGTTGGCGATCGAGGAATAGGCCCACAGGCGCTTCAGGTTCCTCTGAGCGAGGCCCGCGAAGGCGCCCACGGCCACCGAGGCCAGGGCGATCATCACCAGCACCTGGCGCCACTGGTCGATGGCGCCGCCGAAGCCCTCGGTCAGCACCCGCGCCAGCAGCACCATGGCCGCCAGCTTGGGGGCGCCGGCGAAGAAGCCGACGATGGGCGTGGGGGCGCCCTCATAGACGTCCGGCGTCCACATGTGGAACGGCGCGGCGGAGACCTTGAAGGCCAGGCCGCAGATCAGGAACACCAGGCCAAACAGCACCCCGGCGCCGGCGTGCGCCTGGACCACATGGGCGATGACGTCGAACCGGGTCGAGCCGGCGAAGCCATAGATCAGCGAGGCGCCGTAGAGCAGCAGGCCGGACGAGAGCGCGCCGAGGACGAAATACTTCAGCCCGGCTTCCGAGCTCTTGGCGTCGTCGCGTTGGAAAGCGGCCAGGATGTAGAGCGCCAGGGACTGCAGCTCGACGCCCACATAGAGCGAGATCAGGTCGCCGGCCGAGGCCATCATGCCCATGCCCAGCGCGGCCAGGATCACCAGCACCGGAAACTCGAACCGCTCCGTTCCGCGCTGCTTCATCCACGCGTCGCCGAGCGGGATGGCCACGGCGCTGGCGGCGTAGATCACCACCTTGGCGAAGACCGATATCTGGTCGGCCACCAGCCCGCCGGAGAAGGCGCGGCCCATCGGGCCGGCGGCGGCGATCACAGCGCCGGCGGCCAGCACTAGCATGGCGGCCAGGGAGAACAGCGCCCCGCCGCGGCTGACGAAGGCGCCGACCATCAGCAGGGTCAGGGCGCCAAGGGCCAGGACGATCTCGGGTCCGGCGAGGGAGAAGGCGTCGGTCAGCATCGGGCGCTCCCCTACTTGCCGGCCGCCGCGGCGTAGGCCGCGACGAGGTGATCGATGGAGGCGTTCGTCAGGTGGAACACCAGGTTCGGCTGCAGGCCCAGGACGAAGGTGCCGATGATCAGCGGAGCGAAGATCCAGACCTCGCGCTGATCAAGATCGCCGATCGTGGCCAGGGCCGGGTTTGTGATCGTGCCGAAGATCACGCGGCGATAGACGGTGAGCGCATAGACCGCCGACAGGATCACGCCGGTGGCGGCGACCACCGCCGTCCAGGTGGAGGCGTGGTAGGTCCCGGTCATGGTCAGTATCTCGCCGACGAAGCCGCTGGTGCCGGGCAGGCCGACATTGCCCATGGTGAACAGCATGAACACCGCCGCGTACCAGGGCATACGGTTCACCAGCCCGCCGTAGAAGGCGATCTCGCGGGTGTGCATGCGGTCGTAGACGACGCCGACGCAGAGGAAGAGTGCGCCGCTGATCACGCCGTGGCTGAGCATCTGGAACAGGGCGCCCTGCTCGCCCTGCAGGTTGCCGCTGAAGATGCCCATGGTCACGAAGCCCATGTGCGCCACCGAGGAATAGGCGATCAGCTTCTTGATGTCGGTCTGCCGGAACGCCACCAGTGAGGTGTAGACGATGGCGATCACCGACAGGGCGAAGATCAGGGGCGTGAACTGGTGGCTGGCGTCCGGGAACATGGGGATCGAGAACCGCATGAAGCCGTAGCCGCCCATTTTCAGCAGGATGCCGGCCAGGATCACCGAACCGGCGGTGGGCGCCTCCACGTGCGCGTCGGGCAGCCAGGTGTGCACCGGCCACATCGGCATCTTCACCGCGAAGGAGGCGAAGAAGGCCAGCCAGAACCAGGTCTGCGCCTGCGGGGCGAACCTGTAGGCCATCAGCTCCGGAATGCTGGAGGTGTGGGCGATCATGATCATGGCCAGGATCGCGGCCAGCATCAGCACCGAACCCAGCAGGGTGTAGAGGAAGAACTTGAAGGCCGCATAGACCCGGTTCTTGCCCCCCCAGATGCCGATGATCAGGAACATCGGGATCAGCTGCCCCTCGAAGAACAGGTAGAACAGGATCAGGTCGAGCGCGCAGAAGACGCCGATTACCAGGGTCTCAAGGACCAGGAAGGCGATCATGTATTCGAAGACGCGGTCCTCGATCGTTTTCCAGCTGGCCATGATGCACAGCGGCATCAGGAAGGCGGTCAGCAGCACGAACAGCACCGAGATGCCGTCCACGCCCATTCGGTAGTGCAGGCCGGCGAACCAGGCGCCGTCTTCCACGAACTGGAAGCCGCTCTGGCCAGCGTCGAATTTCCACACCACCACGATGGACAGGGCCAGGGTGGCCAAGGTGGTTGCCAGTGCGATCCACTTGGACGCGTTCACCGCGCGCGGATCGTCCGCCTTGCCGGTCATCCGCAAGAGCAGGATGGCGGCGACGCCGATCAGCGGCGCGAAGGTGGTCAGGGAGAGGATGCCGGCCATCATGAGAAACTATACAGGGCGAAGGTGAGCAGGGCCGCCACGCCCAGCAGCATGACGAAGGCGTAGTGGTAGACGTAGCCGGTCTGCAAACGCCCGGTCCCCTTGCCCACGGCATAGGTCACCGCCGAGACGCCGTCGGGGCCAAGCCCGTCGATCAGCTTCTGGTCGCCGCCCTTCCAGAACAGGTCGCCCAAGAACATGGCGGCGCGGACGAAGGTGGCGTCGTACAGCTCGTCGAAGAACCACTTGTTGTAGAGGAAGGTCCACAGCGGGCCCTTGCGCGCCGCGATCCGCGCGCCGACGCCCTCGTAGCGGATGTAGGTCAGCCAGGCGATGGCCAGGCCGGAGACGGTCACCGCCAGCGGCGCCCAGACCACCCAGGCCGGCAGCTTGCCCTCGTAGTCCAGCACATGGTTGGACGGCAGGTTGAAGATCGATCCGCGCCAGAACTCGGTACGCGCCTCGCCGACAAACAGGTTGTGGAAGGCGTAGCCGGCGCCCACCGCGCCCACTGCCAGGGCCAGTAGCGGGATCAGGACGACCCAGGGGCTCTCGTGCGGGGTGTGGTCGCCGTGGCCATGTGCGTCGTGGCCATGGTCGTCGTGGCCATGGTCATCGTGAGCATCGTGGCCATGGTCCGCGTGCGCGTCGTGGCCCCACTTGGCGTGGCCATGGAAGGTCATGAACACCAGGCGCCAGGAGTAGAACGAGGTCAGGCCGGCGGCGAACAGGCCGATCAGGAAAGCGAAGTAGCTGAGCGCGCTGGTCTTGCCGGCCATGTAGGCGGCGTTGATGATCGCGTCCTTGGAATAGAAGCCGGCGAAGCCCAGCTCGATCCCCGGGATGCCGACGCCGGTGATGGCCAGGGTGCCGACCAGCATCACGGCGTAGGTGACGGGCATGTACTTCCACAGCCCGCCCATCTTCCGCATGTCCTGCTCGTGGTGCATGCCCATGATCACCGAGCCCGCGCCAAGGAACAGCAGCGCCTTGAAAAAGGCGTGGGTGAACAGGTGGAACATGCCGCCCTGGTAGGCGCCGACGCCGGCGGCGAAGAACATGTAGCCCAACTGCGAACAGGTCGAGTAGGCGATCACCCGCTTGATGTCGTTCTGCGCCAGGCCGACCGTGGCGGCGAACAGGGCCGTCACCGCCCCGATCAGGGTGACGATGGCCTTGGCCGTGGGGGCGTATTCGAACATCGGCGACAGCAGGCAAACCATGTAGACGCCGGCGGTGACCATGGTCGCGGCGTGGATCAGGGCGCTGACCGGGGTCGGGCCTTCCATGGCGTCCGGCAGCCAGGTGTGCAGGAAGAACTGGGCCGACTTGCCCATGGCGCCCACGAACAGCAGGGCGCAGGCCAGGTCCAGCAGCCGCCAGCTCTGGCCGGCGAAGTCCCAGCTGACGTTGGCATGCGAGGCTGCCATCGGGAAGATCTCGGCGAACCGGATGGTCCCGAAGGCCCAGAACACCGTCATGATGCCCAGCGCGAAGCCGAAGTCGCCGATCCGGTTGACCACGAAGGCCTTGATGGCGGCGGCGTTGGCGGTGGGCTTGTGGTACCAGAAGCCGATCAAGAGGTAGCTGGCCAGCCCCACCCCTTCCCAGCCGAAGAACAGCTGCATGAAGTCGGCGGCCGTCACCAGGGCCAGCATGGCAAAGGTGAACAGCGACAGGTAGGCGAAGAACCGCGGCTTGTGCTCGTCCTCGGCCATATAGCCCCAGGAATAGAGGTGCACGAGGGACGATACCGTCGTCACCACCACCAGCATCACCGCCGACAGGGTGTCGATACGAACGCTCCAGTCGGACTGGAACTTGCCGACGTTGATGAAGGGCGCGACGTGGGCGGTGAAGTGATCGGGCCAGGCGTGCCAGAGCACGTTGGTGAAAACGGTCCAGGACAGCAGGCAGGCGAAGAACAGCAGGCCGGTGGTCACGGCCATCGACGCCCGCTCGCCGATGCGGCGGCCGAACAGCCCGGCGATAGTTGCCCCCAGCAGGGGCGCGAAAACCAGGGCGGTGACGATATGCTGAGGGGTGTTCATCTCAGCCTTTCATCACCGAGGCGTCGTCCACGGCGATGTCGCCGCGGTTGCGGAAGAAGGTCACCAGGATGGCCAGGCCCACGGCCGCCTCGGCGGCGGCCACGGTGAGCACGAACATGGCGTAGATCTGGCCCACCACGTCGTGCAGGAAGACCGAGAAGCTGACCAGGTTGATGTTCACCGCCAGCAGGATCAGCTCGATCGACATCAGGATAACGATGACGTTCTTGCGGTTCACGAAGATCCCGAACACCCCGATGGTGAACAGGATCGCGGCCACCGTCAGATAGTTCGCAAGGCCGATGGTCATGCCTCGATCCCTTCGCCGGATTTGATGGTGACGTTGCGCATTCCCGTGGCCGGGGTGCGCGCGACCTGGGCCGAAATGTCCTGGCGCTTGACGCCGGTGCGGTGCTTGAGGGTGAGCACGATGGCGCCGATCATGGCCACCAGCAGCACAAGGCCCGCAGCCTGGAAGAAGTAGATGTAGTCGGTGTAGAGCACCCGGCCGATGGTCTCGGCGTTGCTGACGTCCGGGATCGAGGCCATCGGCCCGCCGGTCACCTTCGAGGTGGCGCCGTCGGCGGCCACCTTCAGCGTCACCACCACCATCTCAATGGTCAAGACCAGGGCGACCAGGCCGCCCAGCGGCAGGTACCTGGCGAAGCCCTGGCGCAGGGCCGCGAAGTCCACGTCCAGCATCATGACCACGAACAGGAACAGCACAGCCACGGCGCCGACGTAGACCACCACCAGCAGCATCGCCAGGAACTCGGCCCCCAGCATCACGAACAGGCCGGCGGCGGAAAAGAACGACGTGATCAGGAACAGCACCGAATGCACAGGATTGCGCGCCGAGACGACCCCCAGCGCGGCCCCGACGGTGCCGGCGGCAAGCAGGTAGAAGGCGATGGCCTGCAACATGGGCCTGGTCGAACTCCGTCTCTCAAGCGCGCTGGGGTGAGGCGCGACGCCCCGCCCTGAGTCGCGGTCTGCTCATAGCGCGTTCGGACCGCGAGGGAACAGGCCCCCTTGCCCGAACAGGCCCAATCTTTTCCAACCCCCCGCCGCCCTCAGCGGTACGGCGCGTCCAGCTCCAGGTTCTTGGCGATCTGCCGTTCCCAGCGGTCGCCGTTCGCCAGCAGGCGGTCCTTGTCGTAGTAGAGCTCCTCGCGGGTCTCCACGGCGTATTCGATGTTCGGACCCTCGACGATGGCGTCCACCGGGCAGGCCTCCTGGCACAGGCCGCAGTAGATGCATTTGACCATGTCGATGTCGTAGCGGGTGGTGCGGCGGCTGCCGTCGGCGCGGGGCTCGGCCTCGATGGTGATGGCCTGAGCCGGGCAGATGGCCTCGCACAGCTTGCAGGCGATGCAGCGCTCTTCCCCGTTGGGATAGCGGCGCAGGGCGTGCTCGCCGCGGAAGCGGGGCGACTGGGGATTGCGCTCGTTGGGATAGAGCACCGTGGCCTTGGGCCGGGCCATGTACTTCAGGGCGAGCCAGAAGGCGCCGCCGAAGTCCATCAGGGCCGCGCCCCTCACCGCCTGGTTGATGCGTTGAAACATGGCCGGGCTATTTCCCCTTACCCATCTTGCATTCGTAGTCGCTCAGCTCGGTGGCGTCGCCGCCGCTCTTCAGGGCGATCTCGCCGCCGCGAGCCTTGCAGGCCTCGCTGGCCTTCTTGACGGCGTCGTAGTTGGCGTCGCCTTCCTGCAGGCTGTAGTTGGCGTTCGAGGCGCAGGCGCCCAGCGCCAGGGCGGCCGCGGTCAACAGGGTCAAGGCGCGCGCGCGGATCATCAGACCACCCCGTAAACGCGCAGGCCGCCGATGATCGCCACCGCGATCCCGGAGATGGGCAGGAACACCTTCCAGCCCAGCCGCATCAGCTGGTCGTAGCGGTAGCGGGGCACGATGGCCTTGGCCATGGCGAACATGAAGAACCAGAAGATGATCTTGGCCCACAGGAAGACCAGGCCGTGGAGGCTGGCCAGGGTGGGATTCCAGCCCTTCAGGTAGTCTTCCGGCCAGGGCGCGTGCCAGCCGCCGAAGAACAGGACGCTGATCATGGCGCACATCAGGATGATGTTCGCCAGCTCGCCGATCATGAACAGCAGGAAGGGCGAGGAGGAGTATTCCACCTGGTAGCCGGCCACCAGTTCCGACTCCGCCTCGGGCAGATCGAAGGGCGGGCGGTTGGTCTCCGCCAGGGCCGAGATGAAGAAGATCACCATCATCGGAACCATAACCGCCGTGGCCACCAGCGACTTGAAGCCGCCCGGTCCGCCGAAGACGTTCCAGTTCAGGAACCCGCCGCCCTGTTTCTCGACGATCGTCTGCAGGTTCATGGTGCCGCTGAGCAGGATCACGGTGATGATCACGAAGCCGATGGAGACCTCGTAGCTGACCATCTGCGCCGCCGACCGCAGGCTGCCCAGGAACGGGTACTTCGAGTTCGAAGCCCAGCCGCCCATGATGATCCCGTAGACCCCCAGCGAGGAGATCGCGAACAGGTACAGGATGCCGACGTTGATGTTGCTGACCACCCAGCCGGGGGCCATCGGGATCACCGCCCAGCCGATCAGGGCCAGGGCGAAGGTCACCAGCGGCGCCATCAGGAAGACGATCTTGTCCGCGCCGGCGGGGACGACGATTTCCTTGAGGATGAACTTCAACAGGTCGGCGAAGGACTGCAGCAGGCCGAACGGCCCGACCACATTGGGGCCCTTGCGCATCTGCACCCCGGCCCAGATCTTCCGGTCGCCGTACATGAAGAAGGCCAGCGACAGGAGCAGGCCGACGGTCACAACCAAAACTTGGACGATGTGAACGGCAGGCCAGTTAGCCCAGAAGGCGACGACGAAACCGTCCCACCACCCACCAAGCCGCGAGAGGAAATCAGTCATCCCCTACTCCGCCGCGATCTTGGCGGCGCCGGACGCCAGGGCCGCGCATTCGGCCATGGTCACGCTGGCGCGCGCGATGGGGTTGGTCAGGTGGAAAGCCCTCACCGGGCTGGCGAAGGGCGCGTCCGACAACTCGCCGGCGGCGCCCAGGCCGCCCAAATCCAGGCCGGCCACAATGGAACCCGGCGCATGGTCGATCTGGCCGAAGGTCGGGTGGTCGGCGAACAGCTTGGCGCGCAGTTGGTCCAGGGTGTCGTAGGGCAGCGTCGCCCCCAGGCGATCCGACAGGGCCCGAAGAATGGCCCAGTCTTCCTTGGCCTCGCCCTTGGGGAAGGACGCCCGCTCGCCGCGCTGCACCCGTCCCTCGGTGTTCACATAGAGGCCGGCCTTTTCGGTATAGGCCGCGCCCGGCAGGATCACGTCGGCCCGGTGCGCCCCGGCGTCGCCGTGGGTGCCCAGATAGACCACGAAGGCGTCGCTGCCGCTGACGTCGATCTCGTCGGCGCCCAGTAGCAAGAGCACGTCCAGCGCGCCCTTCTGGACCATTTCGGCGGCGGTCTTGCCGCCCTCGCTGGGCACGAAGCCCAGGTCCAGGCCGCCGACCCGCGCCGCGGCCGTGTGCAGCACGTTCCAGCCGTTCCAGCCCTCGCGCACCACGCCGAAAGCCTTGGCCACATCCGCCGCCGCCTTCAGCACCGCCGCGCCGTCCGCCCGTGTCAGGGCGCCCTGGCCGATGATGATGGCCGGGGTCTTGGCGTCCTTGAGCGCCTTGGCGAAGTCACCCTTGTCCTTGGCCAGGCCGGTCAGGCTCGAAGCCCCCGCGCCCAGGTAGTCATAGCCGAAGGTCAGGTCCGCCTGTTCGCCGATGACGCCGAACCGGGTCTTGCCGGCCAGCCACTGCTTGCGGAAGCGGGCGTTCAGCACCGCCGCCTCGACGCGCGGGTTGGTCCCCACCAGCAGCACCATGTCGGCGCGCTCGATCCCGGCCAGGGTGGAGTTGAAGAGCCAGCTTTCCCGCGGCCCGGCGCCCAGAGCCGTTCCGTCCTGCCGGCAGTCCAGGTTCGCGACCCCGTTGCCGCCGAACAGGTCGAGCGCCGCCTTCATCGATTCGGCGTCCTGCAGGTCGCCGGCGATCACCCCGACGCGATCGGCGCTGGTCGCCTTGATCTTCTCGGCCACTGCCGCCAGGGCCTCGTTCCAGGTAGCCGGCTTCAGCTTGCCGCCGACGCGGACGAAGGGCTGGTCCAGGCGCTGGCGGCCAAGGCCGTCGCAGGCGTAGCGGGTCTTGTCGGAGATCCACTCCTCATTGATCTCTTCATTGGTGCGCGGCAGCACCCGCAGCACCGCCGGCCCACGCGCGTCAACGCGGATGGCGCTGCCCAGGGCGTCCATCACATCGATGCTCTCGGTCTTGGTCAGTTCCCAGGGCCGGGCGTTGAAGGCGTAGGGCTTGGAGGTCAGGGCGCCAACCGGGCAGAGGTCGATGACATTGGCCGACAGCTCGCTGGCCACGGCCTTGTCCAGGTAGGTGGTGATCTCCACATCCTCGCCGCGGCTGATCAGGCCGATGTCCGGCACGCCGGCGATCTCGGTGACGAAGCGCACACAGCGGGTGCATTGGATGCAGCGGGTCATCACCGTCTTGATCAGCGGACCCATGTACTTCTCTTCGACCGCCCGCTTGTTCTCCTCATAGCGGGTGTCGTCGCGGCCGTAGCCCATCGACTGGTCCTGCAGATCGCACTCGCCGCCCTGGTCGCAGATCGGGCAGTCCAGCGGGTGGTTGATCAGCAGGAACTCCATCACCCCCTTGCGGGCCTTTTCGACCATCGGGGTGTTGGTGAAGATCTCCTGGTTGTCGGCGGCCGGCAGGGCGCAACTGGCCTGCGGCTTGGGCGGACCGGGTTTCACCTCCACTAGGCACATGCGGCAATTGCCGGCGATGGAAAGGCGTTCGTGGTAGCAGAACCGGGGGATTTCCTCCCCCGCCAGTTCGGCGACCTGCAGAACGGTCATGCCGTTCTCGAATTCGATCTCGACGCCGTTGACCTTGGCCTTGGGCATGCGCGGCTACTCGTCGTCCTTGCGGCAAATCGGGGCGGGTTGATTCAGCGCCTGGGCGATAACGCGTCTTAGCCGACAGGAATAGCGTTTTTCGTAGGTTCCCTCGGCTTGAAGGTAACGAATCGCCGGGGCGTTGCACTTGATGCGCTCCTTGATCAGGAACGCCCACCGTTCATCCTTCGGCGCCATCTGCAGAATCTGCTCGGAGGTGGTGATCAGCATGTAGCCATAGGCGGTGTAGCGGTCCTGATAGCTGCCGCCGTTCACCGAGCGCGGGTCGGTGGTCGAGAGCAGCTTCCTGAACTTCTCTTCGGTGTTCGGACAGGCCAGTTCGGGATTGGCCAGGGTGGCCTGGTTGAGGACGTTGCCGGAGATGTCGGTGTCTTGGTTGTCGGTCATGGCTGATTGCCCCCGGAGCCGAATACGAGGGATTTTCTGAGCCAGATCAACCTCCCACACCCGCTCATCCCGACGAACGTCGGGACCCAGAGGCGCGCTGCGGTTCACCAGAACGCCAACGAATTCTGGTGGTGGAGAGGCCAACCTGGGTCCCGACGTTCGTCGGGATGAGCGGGTAAGGGGGGAGTGGGAAAGTTCTATCGGTCCGCCGCGCAAGTCAGCGGCCACCATGCCCTACTCCGCCGCCACCAGCGTCGCGCCCTGCACGTGCGGCTTCCTGGAGCGGTAGTTGGCGATGCGCTCTTCGACCTCGTGGCGGAAGTGGCGGAACAGGCCCTGGATCGGCCAGGCGGCGGCGTCGCCCAGGCCGCAGATGGTGTGGCCTTCCACCTGGCTGGCCACGTCCAGCAGCATGTCGATCTCTTTGGGGTCAGCCTCGCCGGTGACCATCCGCTCCATGATCCGCCACATCCAGCCGGTGCCTTCGCGGCACGGGGTGCACTGGCCGCAGCTCTCGTGCTTGTAGAAGTAGCTGAGGCGGGCGATGGCGCGGATCAGGTCGGTGTCCTTGTCCATGACGATCATGGCCGCGGTGCCAAGGCCGCTCTTCAGCTGGGCCAGGCTGTCGAACTCCATCAGCGCCGTCTCGGCCTCCTCGGCCGGGATCATCCGCACCGAGCTGCCGCCGGGGATGATGGCCTTGAGGTTGCTCCAGCCGCCGCGCACGCCGCCGAAGTGCTCTTCGATCAGCTGGCGCATGGGGATCGACATCGCCTCCTCGACTACGCAGGGCTTCATCACGTGGCCGGACGCGCTCATCAGCTTGGTGCCGGTGTTGTTGGGCCGGCCGAACTTGACGAACCAGTCGGCCCCGCGACGCAGGATCTCCGGCGCCACCGAGATCGACTCGACATTGTTCACCGTGGTGGGGCAGCCATAGACCCCGGCGCCGGCGGGGAACGGGGGCTTCAGCCGCGGCTGGCCCTTCTTGCCCTCCAGGCTTTCCAGTAGCGCCATCTCGTCGCCGCAGATATAGGCCCCGCCGCCGTGGGTGACGCGGATCTCGCAGTCCCAGCCCAGCTTGGAGCCCTTGCCGATCAGGCCGGCCTGCGTGGCCTGGACGATGGCCGCCTCGAGATGCTCGCGCTCCAGCACATATTCGCCGCGGATATAGATGAAGCAGTCGTGCGCCCGGATCGCCCGGCACGCCACCAGGCAGCCTTCCAGCAGCCGGTGCGGGTCGTACCGCATGATCTCGCGGTCCTTGCAGGTGCCCGGCTCCGACTCGTCGGCGTTGACCACCAGATAGTGCGGCCGCTCGCCCTCCTGCTTGGGCATGAAGGTCCACTTCAGGCCCGTGGAGAAGCCAGCCCCGCCACGGCCGCGCAGGCCGGAGTTCTTGATCTGCTCGCAGAGCCACTCCGGCTCCATGGCCAGCATCTCGGCCGTGCCGTTCCAGATCCCGCGCTGCTTCGCCCCTTCCAGACCCCAGTCGTGGAGCCCGTACAGGTTGGTGAAGATGCGATCCTTGTCTTCGAGAATGCCGACCATGCTTAAACCGTTGGGCTCTGACCGCTGGGGTCGAAGGGATGGGTGCGCACCCACTGGGTGCGGCGAAAGATGACATAGGTGAACAGGACCCAGCCGACGGCGATAGTGCCCGCCCCGACCCAGATCAGCCAGTGCGGGGCGCCGGCGCGGAACCGGCCCGCCACCAGCACCAACACGCCCAGCAGGCAGATCACCAGCCCCGCCGTCTGCTCGCGGCGGTAGGCCCCGCGATAGGCGTCCAGATAGGCCATGCGGCGTTTCAGGATATCGGCTTCGTCGCCCATGTCCGAGGTCACGGCTGCGCCCGCCCCTTCAGGAAGCCGACGATCAGCCAGGTTTGTGCGCCGAAGCCGATGACCAGGGCGGCGACGAACATCCAGTTCATCCAGTCGATATGGAACACCAGCCCGCCCACGATCCCCGCCACGGCCGCCAGGGCGCAGACCCCGTTGATGGCCAGGGTGGTGAAGAGGCGGCGCTGCTGGACCGCGACATCGCTCACCCCCCCTACTCCCGCTCATCCCGGCGAAAGCCGGGACCCAGGGTGGCGGTGCGTTCAACCAGAACTCTCACCGCGGGAAACCCGCAACGCTCCGGAAGGCCGAGAGGCTTCCCTGGGTCCCGGCTTTCGCCGGGATGAGCGGGTGTTTGGGTGTGGGTCACGCCACCGGTTCCTTCGGTTTCGGCGCAGGCGCGTTGGGCAAGCTCTTGATCGGCTTGGCGGCCGAGCCGTCATAGAGCTTCGGATCGGTGAGGGTCAGGGGCCCGCCCTCCGGCGCGGCGCCCTGGCGGCCGATGTAGGAGCCCTTCTCCGGTTTCTTGCCGGCGGCGAAGTCGGCCAGGATTTGGGTCAGGATCGCCGGCGACAGGTCGTCGTAATAGTAGTCGTTGATGGCCGCCATGGGGGCGTGGGTGCAGGCGCCCAGGCACTCCACCTCTTCCCACGAGAACTTGCCGTCTTTGGAGACATGGTTCTTGGGCCCGATCTTGTCGATCAGCACCTTTTCCAGGTCCTTGGCGCCGCGCAGCATGCAGGGGGTGGTGCCGCAGAGCTGCACGAAGGCCACCTTCCCCACCGGCTCCAGCTGGAACATGACGTAGAAGGTGACGACCTCGAACACCCGGATCACCGCCATGCCCAGCATCTCGGCGATGACGCGCAGAGCCGGCTCGCACACCCAGCCCTCCTGCTTCTGCACCAGCCACAGCAGCGGGATCACCGCCGACTGCTGGCGGCCAGCCGGGTATTTGGCGATCCACCAATTGGCCTTCTCCAGGGACTCCGGCGTGAAAGCGAAGGAGGCGGGCTGTTCTTTGGCGAGACGGCGAACGCTCACGAATATCCCTCTTTTTCTGTCATCCCGGCCGAAGCGCAGCGGAGAGCCGGGACCGCCGCAAACGCCAGCGCCTGCCGCGGTCCCGGATAAGCGCTCCGCGCTTTCCGGGATGACAGGGCGTGGGTGCTCAACGGTCGATCTCCCCGAACACGATATCCAGGCTGCCGAGGATGGCGCTGACGTCGGCCAGCATGTGGCCCCGGTTCATCCAGTCCATGGCCGCCAGGTGCGGGAAGCCCGGCGCACGAATCTTGCAGCGGTACGGCTTGTTGGTCCCGTCGGCGACCAGGTAGACGCCGAACTCGCCCTTGGGCGCCTCGACGGCCGCATAGACCTCGCCGGTGGGGACGTGGAAGCCCTCGGTATAGAGCTTGAAGTGGTGGATCAGCGCTTCCATCGAGCGCTTCATCTCGCCCCGGCGCGGCGGGCTGACCTTATGGTCGTCGCTCAGCGCCAGGCCCGGGGTCTTCTTCAGCCGCTCGGTGCACTGCAGGATGATCCGCACCGACTGGCGCATCTCCTCCATCCGGCACAGGTAGCGGTCGTAACAGTCGCCGTTGACGCCCAGCGGGATGTCGAACTCGAGCTGGTCATAGCACTCATAGGGCTGGTTGCGGCGCAGGTCCCAGGCGATGCCCGAGCCGCGGATCATCACCCCGGTGAAGCCCCAGTCGATGGCCTGCTGCTTACTGACCACGCCGATGTCGACGTTGCGCTGCTTGAAGATGCGGTTGCCGGTGATCAGCTTGTCGATGTCGGCCAGGGGGCGAGCAAAGTTGATCGCCCAGTCCTCGATGTCCTGCACCAGCTCCGGCGGCAGGTCCTGGCGCACGCCGCCGGGGCGGAAGTAGTTGGCGTGCATCCGCGCGCCGGACGCCCGCTCATAGAACACGAACAGCTTTTCGCGTTCCTCGAAGCCCCACAGCGGCGGGGTGAGCGCGCCCACGTCCATGGCCTGGGTGGTGACGTTCAGCAGGTGGTTCAGCACCCGGCCGATCTCGTTGTACATCACCCGGATCAGCTGGCCGCGGATAGGCACTTCCAGGCCCATCAGCTTTTCGATGGCCATGACGAAGGCGTGCTCCTGGTTCATCGGAGCGACGTAGTCCAGGCGGTCGAAATAGGGCGTGTTCTGGGTGTAGGGCCGCGACTCCATCAGCTTTTCGGTGCCGCGGTGCAGTAGGCCGATGTGCGGGTCCACCCGCTCCACCAACTCGCCGTCCAGCTCCAGCACCAGGCGCAGAACACCATGCGCGGCAGGGTGTTGCGGGCCAAAGTTGATGTTGAATTTGCGGACCGGCGTCTCCGGGATCGAGCCGTCGAGCGGCTTGCCCTCGGGCGGTGTACGCTCGAAGATATCGGTGGATTCGGCGGGTGCGTTGGTGCCCGTCATACCGGCTTCTCCGCCTTCTCATCGCCTGGCAGCTGGTAGGGATAGCCTTCGCCGGGCTTGGCGTATTCGGCGCCTTCCCAGGGCGAGAGGAAGTCCCAGGACCGGAACTCCACCGACTTCACAGGCTCATAGACCACCCGCTTGAGCTCGTCGTCGTAGCGGACCTCGACATACCCCGTCATGGGGAAGTCCTTGCGCATGGGATGGCCGTGGAAGCCGTAGTCGGTGAGGATCCGGCGAAGATCCGGGTGGCCCTCGAAGAAGATACCGTACATGTCGAAGGCTTCGCGCTCGAACCAGTCGGCCACGGGGAAAACGCTGACCACGCTGGGCACGGCGGTATCCTCGTCGGTCTCGATCTTCAGCCGGATGCGGCGGTTCTTGGTCATCGACAGCAGGTGATAGACTACGTCGAAGCGCAGGGGCCGTTGCGGGTAGTCCACGCCGCACAGGTCGATCAGCTGGTGGAACTGGAACTCGGGGTTGTCGCGCAGATTGGTCAGGGCGTCGATGATCCGCGCCGCCGGGGCGGTCACCGTCAGCTCGCCGTACGCGATGCTGTAGCCGCGGATGGCGCCGGCCGAATTGGCCACCACGGCCGCGCCCAGGGCCTCGAGTTCGTCTTGGGTCGCCGGCCAGCTCATCGTTCAATATTCCCGGTGCGGCGGATCTTCTTCTGCAGCTGCAGCACGCCATAGACCAGGGCTTCCGCCGTCGGCGGGCAACCGGGCACATAGATGTCCACCGGCACGATCCGGTCGCAGCCGCGCACCACCGAATAGCTGAAGTAGTAGTAGCCGCCGCCGTTGGCGCAGCTGCCCATGGAGATCACGTAGCGGGGCTCCGGCATCTGGTCGTAGACCTTGCGCAGAGCCGGGGCCATCTTGTTGGTCAGGGTGCCGGCGACGATCATCACGTCGCTCTGGCGCGGGCTGGCGCGCGGCGCGAAGCCATACCGCTCCAGGTCATAGCGCGGCATGGAGGCGTGCATCATCTCCACCGCGCAGCAAGCCAGGCCGAAGGTCATCCACATCAGCGAACCGGTGCGCGCCCAGGTGATCAGGTCGTCGGCGGCGGCGGTGACGAAGCCCTTGTCGGCCAGCTGGGCGTTGACCCCGTCGAAATAGGGATCGTGCGCCTTGGGGTCATAGCCCTCGACGGTCGCGCGCGCGGCGGACCCGGCCGGTGCGGGCGGAATGATTACTCCCATTCCAGGGCTCCCTTCTTCCACTCGTAGACAAAGCCCACGGTCAGCACGAGCAGGAAGCTGATCATGCTCCAGAAGGCGTAGACCCCCACCTCGTGCGGCATCTTCATCAGGCTCACCGCCCAGGGGAACAGGAACGCCACCTCCAGGTCGAAGATGATGAACAGGATCGAGACCAGATAGAACCGCACGTCGAACTTCATCCGCGCGTCGTCGAAGGCGTTGAAGCCGCACTCGTAGGACGACAGCTTTTCGGGATCCGGCGCGGTGGGCGCGAACAGCCAGGAGGCGACGTAGAAAACAATGCCGATCAGGCTGGATAGGCCCAGGAAGATCACGATCGGCAGGTACTGCAGCAGGAAGGCGTTCATGCGCGGCCTCGAAGGGAGTCGCGGCTCTTCTAGACCAAGGGTCCGCTGGGTTCAAACGCCATGGCGGCTTCCGTTCCAATGTTCTGCGAGGACCTGAACGGTGGGTCAATCGCCGGGCAAAGCGTGGCCGGACCGCGCCACGAACGGTCCTTTCGCCTCAGCGATAGCGGCGATCGCTGTCCAGGACCAAGCGTCGCACGAAGTGGACGGTTGACGCGGCGGCCCGCCGGACCTATCAGACGCCCCTCGCGCCGCCGGGCTTGCCCTGCGGAGCCGTACGCGGATGTAGCTCAGTTGGTTAGAGCGCCGGCCTGTCACGCCGGAGGTCGCGGGTTCGAGCCCCGTCATTCGCGCCACTTTCCAGCGCATTGTCAGGTCATATCGGAACAGGCGCCCAGGCCCCGCGTTTCCGAACCGCGATGCCCGTTCAGCCGCCCGCCGATCCGCCGCCGGTGATTCCCGGCCAGGATCCGATCCCGCCCGACGCTCCGCCGGAGTCCCCGCCCGATTCAACACCGCCGGAGTTTCCGCCTACTACGCCGCCGGTGGAGTTTCCGGACCGGCCAATGGGCTCTGCGGCGGGTTAGCCCCCTTAGAACGTCGTCCGCCCCGCCCTCACCCGCTCCGCCTTGGCGGAGATCACCGCGCTGAAGGCGGCGGCGCCTCGCCCTACGACCACCAGGCTGTCGCCGGCCGCGATCGGGCTTTCTGGAGGTGGGCGGGTGACGACGTCGCCGTTGGCGCGGGTGATCTCAACCACGAACATGCTGCCGCGCGCCCGGGCCTCAAGGTCCGCCACCGTCTGGCCTACGGCGGCGCTCTGGTCGGCCACCACCACGACTTCCAGCTCCAGTCCGACGTCGCCCAGGGTCTTCTGCACGTCGCGCAGGCGGTCCGAAGCCTGGAGGGCGCGGGCGGTCTCTGGAAACAGGATGATGTCGGCAATCCGTTCGGCGCCGATGTGGGTGGGCATCACCACCTTGTTCGCCCCCGCCTGGATCAGCTTGTTCTCGGTGGAGGGCGCCTCGCCGCGGGCGATGATCTGGAGCTTCGGGTTCAGGCTGCGGGCGCTCAGGGTGATGAATACATTGGCAGCGTCGTTGGGCAGGACGGTGGCCAGCACCCCGGCCCGCTCCACCCCGGCGGCCCTCAGCGCATCCTCGTCGGTGGCGTCGCCCTGGATGCACAGGTGGCCGGCCTCTCGCGCCTCGGCCAGCTTGCGCTCATCCCGCTCCAGCACCACCAGGGGCGATCCCGCCACCGCCAGGGCCTTGGCCAGCATCACCCCGATTCGGCCGTAGCCGCAGACGATGACGTGACCCTTCAGCTTGTCGATCTCGCCCTTCACGCGGCTGGCTCCCATCAGTTGTCGGATTTCGGAAAGGGTGAAGACCTGCACCAGGGCGCCGGTCACCAGGATCATGCCGGTGCAGCCCAGCACCATGGTCCCCATGGTGACGGCGTGCAGGTACGGGGTGTTGATCGGATGCACCTCGCCGTAGCCCACCGTGTAGACAGTCAGCACGACCATGTAGATGGCGTCGCCGAAGCTCCAGCCGGCGCCCATGTAGGCGGTCGTGGAAATCGCCACGACCACCAGCACGAACAGGACGATCGAAGCGAGGTTGCGCAGGGGTGAGGCCAGCAGGCGGTACATCGCGACGGCCCTCCAGCCTCCCTTGTCCGGCGCCAAGCTTAACCTGCATCAGGCCCCGCACTGCAAGACGATGACGCTGGGCGTTCCTAGTCGGGGAAAGTCTCCAGGTCCGCCACGCCGCTCACCGTCACGCCCAGGTCGTTCACCAGCCCGGTGTGCAGGGAATAGACCCAGCCGTGCACGCACAAGTCCTGTCCCCTCCCCCAGGCGTCCTGCACGAACACATCGGAGGCGACATTGCGCACCTGGCGGATCACGTTCAACTCGCACAGCCGATCCAGGCGTTCGCGCGCGCCGGGCGCGGCGGAAAGCTCGTGCCGATGGTCATGCGCCACCTCGCGGATCGGGTGCAGCCAGTGGTCCACGAGCCCCCGCCGCTGGCCGTCCACCGCCGCGGCGATCCCCCCGCAGCCATAGTGGCCCACCACCAGGATGTGCTTCACCTTCAGCACGTCCACCGCGAACTGCAGCACCGACAGGTAGTTGGCGTCCTGCGGCGGGGCCAGGTTGGCGACGTTGCGATGGACGAAAAGCTCGCCCGGATCCAGGTCGACGATCTCATTGGCCGGCACCCGGCTGTCGGAACAGCCGATCCACAGATATTCCGGGGCCTGCTGGCCTTCCAGCCGGCGGAAGAAGCCGGGATCCGCCGCGACCTTCTTCGCCGCCCAGTCCCGGTTGTTCTTCTTCAGGTCGTCGAGCATGTCTCGTCTCCGGTCGCAGCCGCCGCCTTAGGCCCCAAGCGTCGCCTCCGGCAACCCCTGCCGTTGCGGCGCCCCGCAAACCAGCCAGGCCGACCTGACCTGACGTCATGACGGGTTCCGTTTGATCTGGCCACGGCGCGCCTCTACTCATCCGTGAGGGGGGCGGCGCCCGGGTCGATTTTGCAGAGGGCGCGGGCGCGGGGGATGGCTTCAGCACAGGACATCGCCAACCGGGTTCCCATCACCGCCGCCATGATCCTGGCGACCCTGATGAACACCCTGGATTCCACCATCGCCAACGTCGCCCTGCCGCACATCCAGGGCAGCGTTTCGGCGGCCCAGGATCAGATCACCTGGGTGCTGACCTCCTACATCATCGCCACGGCGATCATGACGCCCCTGTCCGGCTGGCTGTCGCAGAAGTTCGGGCGAAAGCGGATGTTCCTGCTTTCGATCGCCGGCTTCACCGCGGCGTCGATGTTGTGCGGCATCGCCACCAGCCTGCCCGAGATCGTCGCCTTCCGGCTGCTGCAGGGCATCGCCGGCGCAACGATGATGCCGCTGTCCCAGAACATCATCCTGGACATCTTCCCGCTCCAGCGCGTGCCCCAGGTGATGGCGGTCTGGAGCGCCGCGATCATCCTGGGACCCATCGTGGGGCCGGCCCTGGGCGGCTGGCTGACCCAGAACTACTCCTGGCGGTGGGTCTTCTACATCAACGTACCCATCGGAGGCCTGGCGTTCGCGGGACTCTACATGTTCATGGACCGCGACGAGGGGGGGCGGCAGAGACCGTTCGACTTCCTGGGCTTCGGCGCCCTGGTGCTTTTCGTCGGCGCCTTCCAGTTGATGATGGACCGGGGGCCGAGCCAGGACTGGTTCCACTCCAAGGAAATCTGGACCGAATGCGCGCTGGGCGCCACGGGCCTGTGGATGTTCATCGTCCAGACGGTGACCGCCGAGCACCCTTTCTTCCACCGGGACCTGGCCAAGGACGCCAATTTCGTGGGCACCACGGTGTTCGGTTTCTTCGTCGGCGCCCTGCTGTTCTCGATCTCGGCGCTGCTGCCCTCGCTGATGCAGAACCTGCTGGGCTATTCGGTGCTGGAGAGCGGCTTGGCCAGCATGCCGCGCGGTCTTGGCTCCCTCTCGGCCTTCCTCTTGGTCCCCTTCCTGTTGCGGCTGTTCGGGCCACGCAAGCTACTGACCGCCGGCCTCGCCGTCAGCCTTCTGGCGGTCTGGATGATGAGCCACTTCGACCTCAGCATGACCTCCGCGCCGATCATGCTCTCGGGGCTGGTGCAGGGGCTTGGCATCGGCCTGCTCTTCGCGCCGCTGACCTCGCTGGCGTATGTGACCCTGAACCCGGCCCACCGTACGGAAGGCACCATCGTCTCGACCATGGCCCGCAGCCTGGGCTCAAGCGTCGGCATCTCGATGATGCAGGCGATGCTGATCCAGCATGGGGCGGTGGCCCACGCGGCCCTCGCCGGCAACATCATCCCCGGCGATCCGGTGGTCCGCGCCGGCCTACCCGCCTTCATGAACCCGGCCACCGACCTTGGCCTGCAGACCCTGAACGCCGAGATCACCCGGCAGGGCGCAATGATCGGCTACGACTGGGTGTTCGGCCTGATCTTCGTTGTCACCATCGCCCTGTTCCCTCTGCTCCTGATCCTGCGCCCGCCCGCGGCCCAGGCTGCGATGGGGCCCATCGAGGCGTCGCACGACTGATACGCCGATCAGTCAGCCATCAGCCCCGCGACAGCCTGGCGGCAGACCAGCATGGACTGACCGGCGACCATACCCTTCCAGTCGTCGGCGTCGCCGTAGAAGGCGTCGCGGATCTGGGCCTTGATGGCGCTGGCTTCCGGCCCCGTGGGGTCGCCGTGGGCATGCAGCCAGTTGTCGGCCCGCAGGGCGTTGCGCACCTTGGACATCGACTGGGTGCCGACTTCCAGGGCCATGCCGGTGACCTGCGCATGCGGCAAGAGAGCGGCGGCGGCGGTGAGGCCGTCCCCGACGATGTCGGCGGAGGTGGACGTGCCGCCCATGGGCGAGGTGATCGCCGCGCCGTACCAGCGGCCGGCGCGGGCGAAGGCGGCGCTGTCGGGGCGCTCGACGACGATCTGCTCGCCAAAGCCCCAAGGTCCCAGGCCGGTGTGGAAATCGATGACCGCGACCTTGCCCGCCTGGCGCAGGTGTTCCTGGTAGATCGCCGTCTGGGTCCGACGCGGCCAGGTGGCTCCGGCTCCGCCGTAGAACAGGCCGTCGGCGTGGGCGTATTGCCCACGGCTCATGGCGTCTCGCAGCATCAGCTCGCCATGCTCGGCCGCGAACCGGCGCAGGGCGGCCTCCGACTCGGCCTGGGTCTCGGGGCTCCAGTCGGCGGGACAGAATACCTCGTGCAGGGCGTCATACGCCGGGTTGGCGGGCGCGCCGTGGCCGAAGTCGATCCAGTTGCGGTTGAGGTCGACGTTGTCCTCGGTAACCCGGCGCAGCCAGGCGAAGCCGTAGGGATTGACCGCGTGGACCATCATCACCGCCAGGCCCGGCGGCAGGCGGGCCGCTTCTCCGCGCGCCAGCCAGTGAACCTGGGCGCCCGAACCGCAAAAGCCCTCCACCCCATGGGTGCCCGACAGCATCACCAGCACCCGCCCGGCGTCGCGGGGACCGAACCAGGCGATGTCGGTGGTCAGCTCACCGCCGTCCGGGCCGCGGTTGGGATTGACGGCAGCGTCCAGCGCGCCGCCGGCCGCCCCGGCCGCCTCGCGGAACTTGGCCCGGGCCTCGGGGTAGTCATGGCTGAAACTGTCGGCGCAATTGAAGGCCATGAGCGAGACTCCCTGGAACGGAGCGCCACCTTAGCCATGGCGCGGCCAGGGTCCACTGGCGCCGCTGCGCATGATCGGGCAGTCTGGGTCGGCTCGACTGCGCGATGGATTGCGGCAAGGGGACGGCAATGACTTTGAAGGTGATCGGGACCGGCCTTGGCCGAACCGGGACGATGTCCCTCAAACTGGCGCTGGAGCAACTCGGACTCGGCCCCTGCCACCACATGGTGGAGGTGTTCATGCATCCGCAGAGCATGCCCCAGTGGGTGGCGGCGGGCCAGGGCAAGCCCGACTGGGAAGCAATTTGCGAGGGCTACGTCTCGATGGTGGACCATCCCGGCTGCAAGTTCTGGCGGGAGCTGATGGACTACTATCCGGACGCCAAGCTGATCCACACCGTGCGCGACCCGAACCGCTGGTTCGATTCCACCCAGGCGACGATCTTTGGGCCGGACTCCCCTGCGGTGGAACCGGCCGAGCCGATGCGCGAGTTCTTCAACATGGTGCTGGAGGAGTACGAGGGTCGCCAGAACGACCGTGACTACATGCTGGAGCATTTCCAGCGCCACACCGACGACGTCCTGGCCACGGTCCCGCCGGAACGGCTGCTGGTGTTCGAGGCGGGCCAGGGCTGGGAGCCCCTGTGCGCCTTCCTGGGCGTATCGGTCCCAGGTACGCCCTACCCGCACGAGAACTCCACCGCCGATTTCCAAGCCCGGCTGGCGGGCGGACCGCTCAGCCCCGAGCAGGTCAAGGCGGCCATGGACGCGGCGAGGTCACACGCCAGCTAGCCAACTAGTGGCCCGACGCCCATGACTGCAGGCTCTGTTTCAGCAGCATGCCCTCCTCCTTCAGCTGTTCGGCCAGGTCCGAGAGACGGCCACGCGGCGCCTTTTCGATTTCGCCCAGGCGCATTCGCAGCTCATCACGCTGGCGCTTGAGCACGGCGAGATTGCCGGCCGCTTTGACCTTGGCCCCGGCCTCGCCTTCGGCCAGATCATGCTCGGCCTGCATCACCCGTTCGTCCGCATCGGCCAGGAGGTGGACGGTCTCGGTTTTCAGGCTGTCGATGGACATGGCTGCAGGGCTCCTCGCACGCACGCCGCCAACGCCGCGGCGCCAACTATGCCTTCAGAACGCACACGCCACGGCGAAGGTTGCGATGTCTGGCCCGGTTTTGGAAATGCGGCGCCGTGTAATGGCGCGCCCAGCAGGACTCGAACCTGCAACCGCCCGCTTAGAAGGCGGGTGCTCTATCCAATTGAGCTATGGGCGCGTTAGCCAATGCCGATCGTCCTGGCCTAATGGGTCCAGGGTTGCTTGCGGCCGAAGGCGAAGTTGTCGGCATAGGCCTTGACGATGCGCTTGGGGGACTTCTCCGCCACGACCTCGAAGGGGATGCCGTGTTTCTGGGCGTAGGCGACGGCCTCTTCCCGGATCTCGAACTGCAGGCGAACCTGGCCGTTCATGTCACCGGTCACGGTCCAGCCCATCAAAGGGTCGGACGCCCGCGCGGCGGCCGGAGCGAACTCCAGCACCCACAGGTAGGTCTTGGCCTTGCCCGACTGCATCGCGGTCTTGGCGGGGCGAAAGATACGCGCGAGCATGGCGGCGGCTCCAAAACGAACGGTCCAATGGTCGGGGCGGCAAGATTCGAACTTGCGACCCTCTGCTCCCAAAGCAGATGCGCTACCAGGCTGCGCTACGCCCCGCGGCCATTGGAGGACGCCCCTCTTGCCACGCGTCGCGGCGGTGGGCAACGGCGCGACACATCAGCGGCGGCGCATCAGCTTGAAGACGCCGGTGGCGCGGGCCAGATCGCGGCCGCCCACGTGGGCGCGGCCCTCCACGAAAGCGATATCGCGAGCCGCCCGGGTCAGGCGCGCCTCTCCCAGCACCCAGTCCCCCGCCCGGCCCATATCCAGGTAGTCCACCGACAGGTGGATGGTCACAGGCACCCCGCCGGCTCCGCGCGCCGCCGCCCCGGCCAACAGCCCATCCAGGAAGGCGGACAGCATGCCGCCGTGGATCAGGCCGACGCCGTTGCAGTGGCGCTTGAGGGCGAAGAAAGCCTGCTCCGCGCCGGTCTCGGTAGGACGATAGAAGTAGGGGCCGTTGTGGGTGGTGAAGGCGCCCCGACCGCTGGCGGGGATGAAGCCGGGCGGTGGAGGCGGGATCGCCTCGTCTTCGGTCACGGGTGGAAGATCCGCTGACGCACCCGGTCCCCCGGCGCGGCGCCAAGCTCCGCGGCGCGGCCGCCCCGCAGTTCCAACACACCGACGACAGCGCCGCCCGAAGGGATCGGCGTTTCGTTCTCCGGCGTGGCGTTGCGGGCGATGGAGACCACGCGGCCGTCCTTGGCGATGAACAGCATGTCCAGGGGGATGATGGTGTTCCGCATCCAGAAGGAAACCTGCTGGGGCGTCTTGAAGTCGAACAGCATGCCGCCGTTGCCGGGCACGACGGTGCGGCACATCAGGCCGGTCTCACGCGTGCCTTCGGTGTCGGCCATCTCGACCCACAGTCGATAGTGTCCCCTGGCCGTCTTGATCTGCAGCGGTTCGGTTCTCAATGGCTTTTGGCCCGCCGTGCATGGCGTGCCGTCCGACAGCGTCGGGGAACTGGCGGCGTGGACGCTGCCGGCCAGAAACAGTGCGCCCAGCGCCAGACCAAGCGAAAGCCGCCAGCGACCGGCGGTTATGAAATCCTGCACGCTTGAGAAACTCCGAGACCGTGAA
The DNA here is from genome assembly GCA_036384135.1 of Caulobacteraceae bacterium. Classification (GTDB taxonomy): domain Bacteria; phylum Pseudomonadota; class Alphaproteobacteria; order Caulobacterales; family Caulobacteraceae; genus Acaudatibacter. Next base: position 73,914 of record DASVMY010000084.1, read on the forward strand.
AAAGCCGCCCCCGCCTAAAGGTGGCTTACTTCGATCTCCGCGACAACCAGCCCCTTGGGGCCTTCGGCGAACCGCACCATCACGTCGTCGCCCGGCTGCAGATCCTCGACCCCGCTTCGGCGCAGGGTTTCGATGTGGACGAAGATATCGCCAGGGGCGCCGTCACGGACGACGAAGCCATAGCCCTTGGTCCGGTTGAACCATTTGACCTTGGCCCGTTCGAGCGGGCCGGCCGCCTCCATCGGCTTGCGCGGCGCGCGGGAATCCAGACCGCTGCGCGGCGCCCGCGCGCCGAAGCGATCGCCCCGGAACCCTTCGCCTTCAAGAGAGCGGCGCGGCCGCTCTTCGCGCGGCGGCGCGGCGGATTCGTCTAGATCCACGATCTCGGCCACCTGCCAGCCCTTGGTGCGTTTGACCACATCGCAGACGATGATCGAGCCTTCGAGCGCGCTCTCGCGACCCGTGTTCCTCAAGGAAGTGACATGCAGCAGGACGTCTCGCAGACCCGTCTGGCCCGGATCGTCCGGGACGATGAATCCATACCCCTTACCCGCATCGAACCACTTCACTCGACCGCTGATCCGCACGGATTCGTCGTGCGGATCAGCTCCGTCGATATCGAAATCAGACATCCCGCCCCTCAAGCCCGCCCTAAGTCCAAACATAGACGAGACGGTTACTATAACATTGTTCTCGGTAAATGTGAGGCGTCAATGTTTCGACCACGCGCCGCGGGCGGCGTGATCATCCGCCGCGGGGGGGCGAAGACGTCGTTTTGGCAAGCCTGGCAGTCCCTAGGGGAGTCGAACCCCTCTCCCCAGATTGAAAATCTGATGTCCTAACCGATAGACGAAGGGACCCTGGGCAGGCGAGAGCGGGGGATATATCCGCCGGGGTCCGATGATGCAAGGGGCAGTCGGCTCCTAACTTTGTCGGAGCATGTTCAGCAAAAGTGGAAACTGGTTTTTGCGGTTCGAACATGCTCCAAACGCTTGGAGACGGGTCTCCACCCACTAGGTGGAGACCCTGGGGTCCGCGACATCCTCGATGTCGATTTCCACGCCGTCGCGGCCCTTCCAGTCGTCGAGCTTCAACTTGCCCGCCACATGCACCGATCCGCCGCCGGCCAGGAGGCGCTGGCCAAGAGGGGTGTCGCCGGCGCGCCAAGCCACCGCCTTGAGCCGATGGCCCGCGGCGTCCAACAGATCAACCCGGACGTGGCCGCCGCGCAGGGCCATGGGCCGGTCGAGCCGCACGTCGGCCAAAGCGACGGTGGGTTCGGGATTGCCGGGGCCAAAGGGGGCCAAGGACTGGAACTCGGCCAGCATGGATTTGGCCGCGCCAGGCGCCACCAGGGCGTCCACATCCACGGCGTCCGCCTCGGTGGCGACGACCATTTCCGCCGACAGGCGCTCACAGAGAAAGTCGCGGAACTCCGGCAGGGACGACGGCCGGATGGTCAGGCCGGCCGCCATGGCGTGTCCGCCCCCCGCCAGCAGCAGCCCCTCGTCGAAGGCCGCCTGCACCGCCCGCCCCAGGTTCACGCCCGTCTGGGAGCGCCCCGAGCCCTTGCCGATGTCGGCGGCGCGGTCCAGGCCGATAACGATCACCGGGCGGCGGTAGCGCTCCCGTAGGCGGCTGGCGACAATACCCACGACGCCGGGATGCCAGTCCTCCGCCGCCACCACGATGGCCGGGGCGTCGGGATCGAAGTTGCTGGCCGATTCGATGGCGGCGATGGCTTCATCGTGGATACGGCGTTCGACATCCTTGCGCTGGGCGTTGAGGGCGTCGAGCTCGATGGCCAGAGCCCTCGCCTCCTCCGGATCGTCCGTGGAGAGCAGCCGCGCACCCAGGTCCGAGCGCCCGATCCGCCCGCCGGCGTTGATCCGCGGTCCCAGGACGAAGCCGGCGGTGAACACTTCGGCGGGGCCCTTGGCGCCGGCCACCTCCATCAGGGCGGCCAAGCCCGGATTGGCGAAGGCGGACATCACCTTCAGGCCCTGGGTGGCGATGGCGCGGTTGAAGCCGACCAGCTGGGTGACGTCGCAGATGGCGCCCAGCGCCGCCAAATCCAGCCATTGGCGCAGGTCCGGCTCCGGCCGGTTCGCGAACAGCCCGCGCACGCGCGCTTCGCGGTTCAGCGCCGCCAGCAGCACGAAGGTGACCCCCGCCGCAGCGAGCACCCCCTGGCCGGAGGCGCAGTCGGGGCGGTTGGGGTTCACCAGGGCGGCCACCGTGGGGATGGTCTCGCGCATCAGGTGATGGTCGATGACCACCAGCTCCAACCCGATCTCGGCGGCGGCGGCAATGGCGTCATAAGCGGCCGCGCCGCAGTCGACGGTGACCACCAGCTTGGCGCCGTCGGCATGGAGATGGCGGAAGGCGGCGGGGCTGGGGCCATAGCCCTCGGTCATGCGGTCGGGGACGTAGACCGGCAGGTCCTTGCCCATGGTCCGGAACCAGCGGATCAGCTGGGCGGCGCTGGAAGCGCCATCGACGTCGTAGTCGGCGAAGACCACCACCGGGGTGTCGGCCAACAGCGCGTCCACCAGCTTGGTGGCGGCGCGGTCCATGTCCGCGAAGCTTGAGGGGTCTGGGAATAGGGCCTTGAGCGTCGGGCGCAGGAATGTCTCGCCGTCCTCCGCCGCCACGCCGCGCGAGGCCATGGCGCGGGCCATAGGTTCGGAAAGGCCCAGCCGGGCCTGGTGCGCGCGGACGATGGACGGATCGGAGGGCCGCTCGCGCCAGCGCCGTCCTGTCAGGGAGCGTGTGACTCCAAGAAAGCCGGACGGGACGGCGCCGTCAGCCATGGTCCACGCCCGGGGGCACTAGAGACGCCGCTTCATGCGCACCTGGCGCACGGTGTGGGTGGAGGAGTTCATCACGATGCTGTCGGTGTGGACGAAGCCCTTCTCGAACTTCACCCCTTCCAGCAGAGCGCCGTTGGTGACCCCCGTGGCCACGAAGATGGCGTCAGCGCGGACGATCTCGGAAAGATCATAGATCTTGTCCAGGTCGGTGATGCCCAGTCGGGCGGCGCGGGCGCGCTCGTCGGCGTTGCGGAACACCAGGCGGCCCTGGAACTGACCGCCGACGCACTTGAGCGCCGCGCAGGCCAGCACGCCCTCCGGCGCCCCGCCCTGGCCGACATAGAGGTCAACCCCGGTGTCGGGATCGGCGGTGTTGATCACCCCGGCCACGTCGCCGTCGGTGATCAGGTGCACGCGGGCGCCCACGGCCCGCAGGCTGGCGATGATGTCGGCATGGCGAGGCCGGTCCAGGACGCAGACCGTGACCTCAGTGGGATCGATCCCCTTAGCCTTGGCGATGGCCTGGACGTTTTCGGCGGGTGTTTTGCTGAGGTCGATGATCCCCGCCGGCAGGCCCGGTCCGCAGGCGATCTTGTCCATGTAGGTGTCGGGGGCGTTCAGCAACGTGCCGGCTGGCGCCCAGGCCATGACGGCCAGGGCGTTGGCCATGGCCTTGGCGGTGAGGGTGGTGCCCTCCAGCGGGTCCAGCGCGATGTCGATGCGCGGGCCGGTCCCCTGCCCCACCTTCTCGCCGATATAGAGCATCGGCGCCTCGTCGCGCTCGCCCTCGCCAATGACGATGACCCCGTCGATGGCCAGTTCGTTCAGCGCGGTGCGCATGGCGTCCACGGCGGCCTGATCGGCGGCCTTCTCGTCACCGCGCCCGGCCAGGCGCCAGGCGGCTATGGCCGCGGCTTCCGTCACCCGAACCGCTTCCATCACCAGCGCGCGATCCAAATTTCCTGAACTCATAGAACGGTCTCCGGGCGCTAGGGGCGCAGTCTCGGGGGATTCTCAGATACGCGCGATGCGGATCAAGCGGGGTGGTTGCAAAAGGGCCGGCAAGGCAGCCATGCGGCGGACAGCTTCGGCCATGACCGATTCAGCCACGGCGTGGGTGGTAAGCACGATCGGTACGCCATCAAGCCCCTCCACCGGCTTCTGCAGGAAACTGTCGATGGAGACGCCGGCCTCGGCGAGAGTTTCGGAAACCGAGGCGATGACCCCCGGTTCATCGCGGACCAGCAGGCGCAGATAGGCGCGGCCCTGGGTATGGGCGGCGTCCACGGGCTTGAAGGGCATCAGTTCGCCGGCCGGGCGCTGGAACACCGGGCGGCGGGCGCCGGTCATCACGTCGGCGATGTCAGCCGCCACTGCGGCGGCGGTAGGCCCGGCCCCGGCCCCGGGACCCTGGATGTAGATCCGGCCGATGCGGTCGCCTTCGATGAAGAGAGCGTTCAGCGCCCCGCCGGCGCGGGCCAGGGGGTGGTCCAGCGGCGCCAGGGCCGGATGCACGCGCACAGACACCCCGCCGTCCTCGGACTTGGCCGTGGAGGCCACCAGCTTGATCCGGTAGCCCAGGTCCCTGGCCAGGCGGATGTCCAACAGCTCGATCTTGTCGATGCCCTCGATCTCGGCGGCGCCGTAGGTGGGGGCGCAGCCGAAGGCCAGGGCGGCCAGGATGGTGATCTTGTGGGCGGCGTCGAAGCCGCCGACGTCCATGGTCGGGTCCGACTCGGCGTAGCCCAGGCGCTGGGCCTCGGCCAGGACCTCCAGGAACGAGCGGCCGGACGCCTCCATCTCGGTAAGGATGAAGTTGCAGGTGCCGTTGAGGATGCCGGCCACGGCGGTGACCTCGTCGCCGACCATGGCCTCGCGCAGCATCTTCACCGCTGGCGTGCCGCCCATGACGGCGGCTTCGAACAGCAGCGGCACGCCCGCCGCCTCGGCCAGGGCGGCCAGTTCCGCGCCATGCTCGGCGATCAGGGCCTTGTTGGCGGTGACCACCGGCTTGCCGGCCTTCAGCGCCGCCTCCACCGCCGCCTTGGCCGGACCGTCGGACCCGCCGATCAGCTCGACGAAGATGTCCGTATCGTCCGATGTCGCCAGGGCCACCGGGTCGTCGAACCAGGGCATGTTGGAGATATCGAAGGGCCGCGGCCGCGTGCGCGAACGGGCCGAGACGCCGGTGACGCGGGCGCCGGCGCCGGCGGGGGCGAAGCCCGGCCGGTCCGACAGGAAGTTCAGCAGTCCGGCGCCAACGGTGCCCAGTCCCGCGACGCCGACGCGCCATTCTGATTTCAGTGAGGTCATGACGCGCGCAGCCTTACCCGGCATTGCCCCTCGCGGGGAGCCCCTTCATCGCCGACGCACGCCCTATTCCACCGGCATCTGATCACGCGCCTTGGAGAGTATCTGGCCGGATTGGTCCAGGAACTTTTTCACATTGCGGGCCGCCTGGCGGATGCGGTGCTCGTTTTCCACCAGACCGATGCGCACATAGCCCTCTCCGTGCTCACCGAAGGCCACCCCCGGGGAGACCGCGACGCCAGCCTCCTCGATCAGCAGCTTGGAGAACAGCATCGAACCCGCCTCCTTGTACTGTTCAGGCAGCGGCGCCCAAGCGAACATTGAGGCCGCCGGGGCAGGAATGTCCCAACCGGCCCGGGCCATGGCGGTGACCAGGGTGTCGCGCCGCGACTTGTAGGTGGCGCGGATCTCGTCGACGCAATCCTGCGGGCCGTTCAGCGCCGCGGTGGCCGCCACCTGGATTGGAGTGAAAGCTCCATAGTCCAGATAGGATTTCACCCGCGCCAGGGCCGAACACATGCGGGCGTTGCCCACCACCATGCCCACCCGCCAGCCGGCCATGGCGTAGGTCTTGGACAAGGAATTGACCTCGACCGCGATGTCCTTGGCCCCGTCAACCTGCAGGATGGAAGGCGGCGGGTTGTTGTCGAAATAGATTTCCGAATAGGCAATGTCGGACAGCACCAGCATGTCGTGCTTCTTCGCCAGGGCGATGGCGTCCTTGTAGAACTCCAGGTCGACCCACTGGGCCGTGGGGTTGGACGGGTAGCTGACGATCAGGACGCTGGGCGGTGGGGCGGAGTTCTTCACCGCCCGCGAGACCCCCGACAGGTATTCCTCGGGCGACAGGGCCGGCACGTGGCGGATCACGCCGCCGGCCATGATGAAGCCGTAGGCGTGGATCGGATAGGCCGGGTTGGGGCAGATGATCACGTCGCCCGGCGCGGTCAGGGCCTGGGCGAGGTTGGCGAACCCCTCCTTGGAGCCCATGGTGGCGATGACCTCGGTGTCGGGGTCCAGCTTCACATCGAATCGGCGGGCGTAGTAGGCCGCCATGGCCCTGCGCAGGCCGGGGATGCCTTTGGAGGCCGAGTAGCGGCCGGACTTGGGGTCGCGGGCCGTCTCGATCAGCTTGTCGACGATGTGCTTTGGCGTCGGCATGTCGGGGTTGCCCATGCCGAAGTCGATGATGTCCACGCCCTCGCTGCGGAGGCGGGCCTTGATGCGGTTCACCTGCTCGAACACGTAGGGCGGCAGGCGTCGGATACGATGGAATTCGGGAGTCATTGTCGCTCAGCCGCTCTGTGCGGCAGTGGGAGCTAGGGTTGGGCATGGATAGACCCCGCCGGGGCGTATTCCAAGCCGGCTGAAGGTAGATTTCGCCCCCGAAGCCTCTAGTGCGGCCGCGGAGGCGGCGTAGCTCGGTCCCTGAGGGACTTGGCGAAGGTGGCGGTGTCCGCCTCGCTGGCCGGGTTCATCGGCGGCGGCGGAGCGGCCTCGCTGCGCGCGCCGGCGGCGAAGTCGTCGGTGCGGTCCAGAGTCCAGGTCGATGCGGCGGTCTGGCGTTGCAGCCGGGCGCCGGCAAGGCGCGTGTCCAGCACCGCGGCCTTCCAGTCGCTGGCGCCGCGCACGTCGGTTGGGATTTTCGGGATCGAGCAGAAGCTGGGAAAGTCGTGCGGTTGGGCGGCCCGCGCCACGATGTCCGGCGCCAGACCGGGCGCCGGCGCCGACTGCGCGCAGGACACCCCGGCCCCGGCGGCGCCCGGGGCGGCCAGAATCGTTGCAAAAGCCCCCAGGCAAAGGGCTCGCGTCATTGAAAATTCGCGCGCAAGGTCTTTCATTGGACGCAAGGTCATAGGCCATGATGCGCCCAAGCGAAAGGGCGCAAGGCCCGGCGTGGTTAGGGAGCTGCAAGGATGGCGAAAGCCGCCACGAAGAAGAAGGCCAAGGCCGTCGCACCGCAGGAGGCCTCGAACGCGCCGAAGGGCGCAACATCGAAGGTCAAAGCCCCAGAGGTCAAGGCTCCAGAGGTTAGGGCTCCAGAGGTCAGGGCCTCAAAAACGAAGCCGTCCGAGGCCAGGCCCGTCAAATCCGAGTCGCCACGGGCCGCCCCTCCCCCATCCCCGCGGCCCGAGCACGCCGAGGCGCCGCCGTCACCGCAGACGCAGCCATCGCCTGGCGCGGCCATCATGGAGTTCATGACGCCCGACCAGCGCGAGGCGCTGGAAAAGATGAGCATCAACCTGACGCGGGCGGCGCTTACCGCCCAGGGCGTGATCGCCGAAGCGGCGTTGCGCCAGGCCGACCGGCCCGCCGCGCTCAGCCCCGATCCCTTTCACGTCGCCCCGGCCCTGCACGAGGTGATGGGCCGCTTGGCCGGTGAGCCTGACCGGATGATGCGGGCCCAGGCCGACCTCTTCAACCGCTACATGGAGCTCTGGCGCTCCACCGCCCAGCGCGCGGCGGGCGAGGCGCATGAACCGGCCGCGGCGCCGGCCAAGGGCGACAAAAGGTTTGTTGACCCTGACTGGTCGAGCAACCCCGTATTCGACGTCATCAAGCAGTCCTACCTGATCACTTCCGACTGGCTGAACGACCTGATCAGCAGCGTGGATGGCGTGGAGCCGCTGACCAAGCGGCGGGTGGAGTTCTTCACCCGCATGCTGACCGACGCCATGTCGCCGTCGAACTTCCTGCTGTCGAACCCCGCCGCCCTGCGCGAGGCCATGGCGACGCAAGGCGAAAGCATTGCCAAGGGTATGGCCAACTTCGCCGCCGACCTGGAGCGCGGCGGCGGCCAGCTGTCGATCAGCCAGACCGACTTTAACCAGTTCAAGGTCGGCGAGAACGTCGCCACCGCGCCGGGCAAGGTGGTGTTCCAGAACGACATCATCCAGATTCTGCAGTTCAGTCCGACCACGGAGACCGTCTGCGAGATTCCGCTGCTGATCTTCCCGCCCTGGATCAACAAATTCTACATCCTCGACCTGCGGCCGGAGAATTCGATGATCCGCTGGCTGACGAGCCAGGGGATTTCGGTGTTCGTCACCTCCTGGGTGAACCCCGACCAGAAGCTCGCCGCCAAGACCATCGAGGACTACCTGGAGGAAGGCATCTACGCCGCCATCGACGCCGTCACCCGCCAGGCGGGAGTCAAAACGGTGAACACGGTCGGCTATTGCATCGGCGGCACCATGCTCTCCTGCGCCCTGGCCCACATGGCCGCCCGGGGGGACGAGCGTGTCGCCTCGGCCACATTCTTCGCCGCCCAACAGGACTTCAGCGAGGCCGGCGACCTGTTGATCTTCACCAACGAGGATTGGCTGAAGGTTCTGGAGGACAAGATGGACGCCGGCGGCGGGGTGCTGCCCGGCCAGACCATGGCCGACACCTTCAACGCCCTGCGCAGCAACGACCTGATCTGGTCGTTCTTCGTTTCGAACTACCTGATGGGCAAGGAGCCCAAGCCCTTCGACCTGCTGTTCTGGAACGCCGACCAGACCCGCATGCCCAAGACCCTGCACCTGTTCTACCTGCGCAATTTCTATGGCGCCAATGCGCTGGCCAAGGGCGAGCTGGTGCTGGACGGGGTGAAGTTGAACCTGGGGGACGTGAAGACGCCGATCTATGTGCAGTCGTCCAGGGACGATCACATCGCGCCCTACCGCTCGGTCTACAGGGGGGCCAAGCTCTTCGGCGGGCCGGTGACCTTCACCATGGCGGGCTCCGGCCACATTGCCGGGGTGATCAACGCCCCGGCGGCGAAGAAATACCAGCACTGGACCAACAGCGCCCTGCCCTCCACCGTCGACGAGTGGATCGCCGGCGCAGTGGAGCACCCCGGCTCCTGGTGGCCGCACTGGATGGAATGGCTCAAGGCGCGTTCCGGCGGCCAGGTCCCCGCCCGAGATCCGACCAAGGGTCCGCTGAAGCCGATCGAGGATGCGCCGGGCAGTTTCGTGAAGGTGCGTTCGTAGGGCCGTTCTCTTGCCCGAGCGAAGCGGTGGGGAAGTGGCCCGGCGCTAGAAGAGGCAGCTACGCCGGGACGAACTTCAGGGCGACGCCGTTGTTGCAGTAGCGCAGGCCCGTGGGTTGCGGGCCATCGTCGAAGACGTGGCCTTGGTGGCCCAGGCATCGGGCGCAATGATACTCCGTGCGCGGGTAGCCGATCTTCAGGTCGGTCTTCTTGCCCAGGGCGCCGTCGATGGCGGTGTAGAAGCTGGGCCAGCCGGTGTGGCTGTCGAACTTCCATTGCGAGCGGAACAGCGGCAGCTCGCATCCCAGGCAGACGAATGTCCCCCTGCGATGCTCGTCGTTCAGCGGACTGCTGAAGGGCGCTTCGGTGCCCTCCTGGCGAAGGACGGAGAAGGACGCCGGCGGCAGCTTCGCTTTCCATTGGGCTGGGGTCAGTTTGCGGGCCGGCGCCGCGGCGTAGGGGTCGGCCGCCGCCGCCGGGCCGCAGGCGGCCAGGGCTGTCGCCGCCAGCAGGAAGAGGCGGCGGTCGGGGGCGAAGGCCCGAATAGCAAAGGTCTGGGTCATGGCGGGGTCTCCGCCTCCTATACGGGCTGGCGGACCGATCGGTTACAGGGGACGGATTTCTTCAGGACGTTTCCAGACATAGAGCACGTCCGGCAGCCGCTCTTCATTGTCCTGGCCGTCAGTAAGGCGGGCGGCGGTGAAGCCGTGCTTCTCATAGAAGGCCCGGGCGCGGGTGTTCTCCTGGAAGGTCCACAGGCTGAGCTCGGCGTATTCGCCCTTGGCCAGGTCCAGGAGCTGCACGCCCAGGCCCCGGCCCAGATGGTCGGCGGCCAGGAACAGGTGGTTGATGAACCCGCCGCGGAAAGCGATGTAGCCCAGGAACCGCCGGTCCTGCTCGGCCAGCCAGACATCGAACTCGGCAAACAGGCGGTCGCGGAAGAAGGCGCGGTCTTCCTCGGGCGAGTGCAGTTCCGGCAGGAAGGGCAGCGTGCGGCGGACCGTATCGCGGTAGAGCCGCGCCAGGGCGTCCATATCGTAGAGCCCGGCGCGGCGGATGATCAAAGGCCGCCATCTCCCAGACCGGCCGTCTCCGGCAGGCCCAGCATCAGGTTGAGGTTCTGCACCGCCGCGCCGGACGCGCCCTTGCCGAGGTTGTCCAGCTGGGCCACCAGCCGCGCCTGGCCGACGGCGTCGGAGCCGAACACGAACAGCCGCATGCGGTTGGTCCCGTTCAGGGCCTCAGGGTCGAGGTTCTTGGTCGCGGCACATTCCTCCAGCGAGACGACCTCGACAAAGGGCTCGTCCACATAGGCGTGAACCAGGGCGGCGTGGATTTCCTTAAGCCGCGGCGCGACCGGCAGGGCCTTGAGCTGCAGCGGCACCTCGACCAGCATGCCCTGGGCATAGCGGCCGACGGCGGGCGCGAACAGCGGGCGGTGGGCCAGCAGGCCGTGCGCCTGCATCTCAGGCACATGCTTGTGCTCCATCCCCAGGGCGTAGAGGCGATAATTGTCGTCCGTATGATCGGCCGCCGACGCGTCCTCGAACTCGGCGATCATCGACTTGCCGCCGCCAGAATAGCCGGAGACGGCGTTGACCGTGATCGGCCAGTTCCTCGGGATCAGCCCATCCTGCGCCAGGGGCCGCACCAGGGCGATGAAGCCGGTGGGATAGCAGCCGGGATTGGAAACGCGGGTGGAGGCGGCCACGGCCTGGCGCTGGGTTCGGGTCATCTCCGGAAAGCCGTAGGTCCAGCCGGACGCCACCCGATGCGCTGTCGAGGCGTCGATCACCCGCACCGAATTGCTCTCGATCAGGGCCACCGCCTCGCGGGCCGCGTCGTCGGGCAGGCACAGGATGACGGCGTCGGCGCCGTTCAGCAACTCGCGCCGCGCCTCGACGTCCTTGCGCCGCTCAGGGTCGATGGAGACCAGCTCCAGATCGCGCCGGCCCCCCAGCCGTTGGCGGATCTGCAGGCCGGTAGTGCCGGCCTCGCCGTCGATGAAGACCTTGGGAAAAACCTTGGCGGCCATGGGGTAACTTCCACCCAATTGGGACAAAGAAAAAGGGCGCTCCGGCAAAACCGAAGCGCCCTTCTCGCGGAACAGATGTTCGCGCGCGCTTAGCGCTTCGAGAACTGGAAGCTGCGTCGGGCCTTGGCCTTGCCGTACTTCTTGCGTTCGACCACGCGGCTGTCGCGGGTCAGGAAGCCGTGGGGCTTGAGCACCGAGCGCAGGGCCGGTTCATAGTAGGTCAGGGCCTTGGAGATGCCGTGGCGCACCGCGCCGGCCTGGCCGGAAAGGCCCGAACCCAGCACCGTCACGTCGACGTCGAACTGGCCGAGGCGATCGGCCACCTGCAGGGGCTGGGCGATCATCATGCGCAGCACCGGACGGGCGAAGTAGATCTCCTGGTCGCGGCCGTTGATGGTGATCTTGCCCTTGCCCGGCTTGATCCAGACGCGCGCGACGGCGTTCTTGCGCTTGCCGGTGGCGTAGGAGCGGCCCTGGGCGTCGACCTTGCGCTCATAGGTGACCGCTTGCGCCGTCGGGTTCGAGGAGAGGCTTTGCAGAGCCTCGAGACCGTGAGTGTCGCTCATGGCTATTGGCTCCGGACGTTCTTGGAGTTGCGGCCCTTGAAGTCGATGACTTCCGGGTTCTGGGCTTCGTGCGGGTGTTCGCCGCTGTTGTAGATCTTCAGGTGCGTCAGCTGCGTGCGCGCCAGGGGGCTTTCCTTGGGCAGCATGCGCTCGACAGCCTTTTCCAGCACCCGCTCGGGGAAGCGGCCGGCCAGCAGGTTGCCCGCCGTGCGTTCCTTGACCCCGCCGGGGTGGCCGGTGTGCCAGTAGTAGGTCTTCTGCTCGAGCTTGCGGCCGGTGAACTTCACCTTGTCGGCGTTGATCACCACGACATTGTCGCCGCAGTCGACGTTGGGGGTGTAGTCGGCACGGTGCTTGCCGCGCAGGCGCATGGCGATGAAGGTGGCCAGACGGCCGACGACGGCGTCTTGCGCGTCGACGACGATCCACTTCTTCTCGACATCCGCGGGCTTCAGGGAAGCCGTGGTCTTGGTGTTCATGTTCAATCCGTTGGCAGCGGCTTGGACCCTGGACGGGGCTTCACCGGCGTGAGGCGCGGCAGGTACAGGCGCATCGCGCGCGTGTCAAGCGATGTGCGCGCAGAAATCCCACAACACCTTACGAATCAAGGGTTAGCGTGCAATGGTATCATAATACCGCATCACGCTCTGCGGGCGCGCCAGGCCAGGGCGACGGCGCTGGTCAGGACGATTACGGCGCCGGCCTGGTGCAGGATGGCCAAAGCCAGGGGCACGCCGGTCCACAGGGTGGCGATCCCCAGCCCTGCCTGGGCCAAGACGGCGATCAGCAGCACGACGCAGAGGGCGCGGATGGTGCCCGAAAGGTAGCGGGCTCTGAGCGCGGTCACCGCCATCGCGGCCGCGCCGAAGAAAATCAGATAGGCCAGAATGCGGTGATTGAACTGCACCGCCGCCTGGCTGTGAGCCAGGGTCTGCCACAGCGATGCGCCGGCGTAGTCGTCGGGGAACACGCGGCCATCCATCAGCGGCCAATCGTTGTTGACCAAGCCCGCCTGGTTGCCGGCCACCAGGGCGCCCAGCAGGCATTGCAGGAAGACGCCGGCCAGCAACAGCACCGCGGCCAGCGGCCAGCCGTCCTGGCGCCGCCCCCCGACCCTGGCCTGACCCGACCAGGCCTCAAGGCCCGTCCAGACCAGGGCGCAGAACAGGATCAGCGCCAGGCCCAGGTGCGTGGCCAGGCGCTCGGGCGCCACCGTGACACGCGCTTCCAGACCGCTCTTGACCATCCACCAGCCCACTAGGCCCTGCAAACCGCCCAGGGCGAACAGCAGGACGCAGCGCCAGATCAGACGCATGGGCAGGCGGCGTGTGACCAGGAAGACCACGAAGGGAATGGCGAACACCACCCCCAGCAGGCGGCCCAGCAGGCGGTGGCTCCACTCCCACCAGAAGATGAACTTGAACTCGCCGAGGCTCATGCCGCGATTGATCAGCTTGTACTGCGGCGTGGCCTGGTAGAGGCGGAAGTTATCCAGCCAGGCGTGCTCGGTCAGAGGCGGCAACGCCCCCGAGACGGGCTTCCATTGCGTGATCGACAGGCCCGAGCCCGTCAGCCGCGTGGCGCCGCCGACCACGACCATGGCGAAGACCAGGAAGGCGGTGGCGAACAGCCAGATAGCCACCGGCCGCGCGCGTCCGTCTTTCAAGAAGGATGTCATCGCGGCGGGTTGCCCTGAACGCTGTACGGAGCGGCCCTTGGGGGAAGGCCGCCTATAGTCCCTGCTTCCGCCGGGAAGGCGGAAATGGTCGGAGCGACAGGATTCGAACCTGCGACCCCTTGACCCCCAGTCAAGTGCGCTACCAGGCTGCGCCACGCTCCGATGCAGGGAGCGCCCTTATAGTGACGGCGCCTGGGGCGGGCAATCGCAAATCTGAGGCGATCTCGCAGCGTCCCCGCGCGCGCTCAATTCCCCCGCAGCAGGTGGTCCAGCCGGGCCTTGGCCGCCTCCAGGTCCTGCAGGGCGATCTGCAGGCGCTGGCGGGACTCGCCGGTCAGGTTGTGGTCGGCGAGGGGCGCGAAGAGATCGTCATCGAGGGTCGGCGGCGGCGGCGCCCTGGGGCTGGCGGGCGCGTCGATCAGACGCTTGAGCCCATGTTCCTTGTGCAGCTTCTGCACACCCTTGATGGTGTAGCCGTCAACGTGCAGCAACCGTCGGATGGCGGCCAGGATCACAATGTCCTGGGGGCGATAGAAACGCCTCCCGCCGGCCCGCTTCATGGGCCTGATGAAGGAAAACTTGGTCTCCCAGAACCTAAGGACGTGTTGGGGAACGCCCAGTTCGCCGGAAGCCTCGGAGATGGTCCGGAACGCCTCGGGGCTCTTGGCCACCTGGCGACCCTTCCCCTATCCCGCCAAAGCCCGGTCGATGCGCGCCTTCATCACCTGGGAGGCCCGAAAGCCAATCACCCGGCGAGGATCGATGGCGGCAGCTTCGCCCGTCTTGGGGTTGCGGCCCACGCGTTCGCGTTTCGCGCGCACCTGGAAGACGCCGAATCCCGAGAGCTTGACGGTGGCGCCGCGCTCCAGGGCTTCGGTCATCAGACCCAGTGTTCGCTCGACCAGACTGGCGCAGTCCTGCCGCGTCAGTCCCACTTCGTCGTGGACAGCCTCGGTAAGGTCCGCCCGCGTCAATGTCTGCCCCTTCATGGGAGCCCCCATTTTCCCCAACGCCGCCAGCCTAGACGGCGTGATTTCCAAGTCAAGTCAAAGACTTCAGGCCAAGGCGTGAAATGCAGCCTAAAGACGGATGACCGCCGCTCCCCAAGTGAGCCCGCCCCCCATCGCCTCAACCAGCAAAAGCTGGCCCGGCTTGATCCGCCCGTCCGCCACGCCCTGGGCCCAGGCCAAGGGAATCGAGGCGGCGGAGGTGTTGGCGTGGTGGGCCACCGTGGTGATGACGCGCTTCTCCTCGATTCCCACCCGGCGCGCCACACCTTCGAGGATTCTCTGGTTGGCTTGGTGCGGCACGAACCAGTCGATGTCGGCGATCTCAACCCCCGCCGCCTTGGCGGCCGAGAAAATCGCTTCGGAGATGTTCACCACCGCATGGCGGAAAACCTGGTTGCCCTGCATGCGCAGCTTGCCCACCGTGCCGGTGCTGGAAGGGCCGCCATCGACATAGAGCAGGTCCTGCTTGGTCCCGTCGGCGCGCAGGGCGAAGCCCAGCACCCCCTTGTCGGCGACGGTCCCCTGCCCTTCGCCAGGCTCCAGCACCACCGCCCCGGCGCCGTCGCCGAACAGGACGCAGGTGCCGCGGTCGGTCCAGTCCATCAGGCGGGTCATAGTCTCGGCCCCGATCACCAGGGCGCACCTGGCTTGGCCGCGGGCCACGAAACCATCGGCCACCGCCAGGGCGTAGACGAAACCGGAGCAGACCGCCTGGACGTCAAAGGCGATGCCGGTCGGCGCGCCGATCTTCCGCTGCACCATGGTCGCCACCGCGGGGAAGGTCAGGTCCGGGGTGGTGGTGGCCACGATGATCAGGTCGACCTCGGCGGCCGACTTGCCCGCGGCGGCCAGGGCGGACCTGGCGGCTTCCGTGGCGAGGTCCGAGGCGCCCTGCCCTTCAGGCGCGCGATGGCGCCGGTGGATACCGGTCCGCTCGACAATCCAATCGTGGCTGGTGTCGACGATCTTGGCGAGGTCGTCGTTAGTGACCACCTCCGCCGGCAGATAACCCCCGACGCCGGTCACGACGCTACGCAGAATGGCACTCACGCGCTCGATCTTTCCCCGGCTTCCTTGGCGCCTGTCCCGTCGGCGCCGGTCTGTTTGACTTCAGTTCCCACCGCCGGCTCACCGGCTTCCGCGGCGGCGACCCGCCGTTTCAGATTGCGATCGATCTCGGCGGCGAAATCGCTCTTGGCCAGTTCCGCCGCCAGCCGGATGGCATAGGCGAATCCGCGCGCGTCGGCCCCGCCGTGGCTTTTGACTACAATCCCGTTGAGCCCCAGGAAAGGCCCGCCGTTGATCGAGCTGGGGTCCAGGCGCTCGCGGATCTTGACCAGCGAGCCGCGGGCGATAAGCGCCCCCAGCCTCGCCATCAGGGTGGAGGTGAACGCGCCGCGCAGCTCATTGCGGAAGAACCGCGCCAGGCCCTCGGCGGTCTTGATCGCCACATTGCCGGTGAAGCCGTCGGTGACCACCACGTCCACCGACCCTTTGGCGATATCGTCGCCCTCCACGAAGCCTCGGTAGTCGAGGTCGAAGGCGGTCTGGCGCAATATCCGATGCGCGCCGCGGACCTCGTCGTGACCCTTCTCATCTTCCGATCCAACGTTGAGGACCCCGACCGTCGGGTTCTTGGACTTGTGCACCGCCCGGTGGAAGGCGGCGCCCATGATGGCGAAATCCACCAGCCGCTCGGCGTCGCAGTCGATGTTGGCGCCGACGTCCAGCACGGCGGTCACGCCCCGGCTGGTGGGCCAACTGGCCACCAGGGCCGGCCGCTCGAGATCGCCAATCATGCGCAGCTGCAGCTTGGAGATCGCCATCAGGGCGCCGGTGTTGCCCGCCGAGACGGCGGCGTGGGCCTCGCCCGACTTCACCGATTCGACTGCGTTCCACATCGACGTGCCCTTGCCGCGCCGCATGGCCTGGGCGGGTTTTTCGTCGTTGGCGATGACGCGGTCGGCGGAGCGGATGTCGATGCGGCCCTGCAGGATCGGCAGCTTGGCGACCGAGGCGGCGATCTGCGCCTCGTCGCCGTGCAGGAGGAAACGCACATCGGCGCCTTCCAGCAGGCTCACCGCACGCGCCACGCCCGGCGCGACGACGGACGGACCGTGGTCGCCTCCCATGGCGTCGATGGAAATCACCAGCGGATCAGGCACGGCGGCGATGCGAACTCCTTGTGGCGTCCCGCCGAGACAAGCTGGCGGACGATACAGACCAAGGCGCGCGATGCAAGCGGCGCGCCGGGGCGTTGATTTTCGGGGCCTTCAGGCTCCGGGGCCCTAGATTAGCGTCAATCGGCGGCCTTCGTCGCCTTCAATGCGGCCAGGACCGCGAAGGGCGAGGACGGCGTCTCGTCCGGCGGCGGCTCGAATACAACGCCAGGTTTGCGCGGGAATAGATCGATCGCCAGAGCCAGGTGCTCGACCACGTAGTGGGCGACATCGATCGAATCGCCGGCGATCACGTCCGGCGGATCATCCGCCTCCAAATCCACCTCCACCTCGTCTTCGGGCGGGGGCGGGGCGTTGGGGCTGCCGGCCGGCACGAAACGCACCAGCAGCGGCTCGTCAATCACCGTGTCGAAGGGATCCAAAGACACGCCGCAGATCTGGGTCACCACGGCGCGCAGGCGTCCGGTCAGCTCGGCGCCGTCCAGCCAGGGCTGGACATTGAGGTCCGCCGACAGTTCGCTCAGGGACTCCAGCTTGAGGTCCTTGCGCAGATTGGCGCGGGTCGCATCGTCGGCCTCAAGCCGCAGGCGGACCGGCAATTCACGCCAATGGACCAGCCTGGACCAGGGATCGCGGGCGTTCAAGCCTGGGGCCAAGTGACCTCTCCCGTAACAAGGCCGGCGGTCGGCTGCGCGGCCAGGGCCTGGCGGCAGCGGTCGATATAGGCGGCCAGGGGCGCGCCATCCGCATCGTCAAGAGCGGTCCTGGAAACCACCCCGGCCAGGGGCGCAAGGTCCGGCAGGGCCTTAAAGGCTGTGTCATAGCCCTTGGCGCGGCCATAAAAGGCCTCGCCCAGCTTGCGCATCTTCTTGCCCACCGCCAGGTCGCCGACACCCATCTCGCGCAGGGCGCCGTCCAGGTCGCGGATGTAGGTGTCGAACAGGCCCTGGCGGATGTCGGCCGCCCCGCCCTCGTCCTTCAGGCGGTCGACCAGCAGGATGACGTGCAACGTCAGCATCTCAAAACGCCCCTCGACCGTGTCGGGAACGCCCATGTCGCGGTACAGCGCCGGCAGGCGTCCCTGCGCCGCCGCCGCGGCGTGCAGCGCGGTCGCCGCCGTCTTGGCCGGGTTTTTGGCCAACAGCCGATCCAGGAACATACGCCTCGCCTCTATTCCGCCCCACGGGGGGGCAATACCGCGCATTGAACTAAGCGGCTGACAGCGATAGGTCAAAGGTCGCCTTTCCAACGAGTCCGAACACCATGCTCCGAAATGCCGCCCTCGCCTTCGCCGCCGTCTCGGTGCTGGGCGTCGCCGCCTGCGCGCCGACCACCAGTTACCAGGGCTTCCAGGCCATCGAGGTCAACCCGGCCGACGTGAAGGTGGGCGACGACACCCGCTCCACCGTCCTGGCCAAGCTGGGCACGCCGACGGCCACATCGACCTTCGACAAGGACACCTGGTACTACATGGACCAGGTGGTGAACCGGACGTCCTTCTACAATCCGCGCATGTCCCGCCGCGACGTGGTGGCGATCACCTTCAACAAGGACAGCGAACAGGTCGTCGATGTGCGCAAGTTCGGCCTGCAGGACGGCAAGGTGTTCGCCTTCAACAAGCGCGAAACCCCGACCCGCGGCCGCGAAATGACCGTCCTGGAACAGTTGCTGGGCAGCATCGGCGCCGCCGGCGTCCTGCCTCCCGACCAGAACCAGACCCCCGGCAGCCACCCGGGCGACCGGCCCTAACGTCCGGACGTTGCGCCCGGCAAAAGCCGGCGCGCCACCCACTGGCAATGAAAAACGCCCCGGAGCCAGAAGCTCCGGGGCGTTGTCGTCTCCGCCGATGACGGGATCCTAGTGAATGACCCCGTGGGCCAGGACCGCCAGCAGCAGCAAAGCCACGATGTTGGTGATCTTGATCATCGGGTTCACGGCGGGACCCGCCGTGTCCTTGTAGGGGTCGCCGACGGTGTCGCCGGTGACGGCGGCCTTGTGGGCTTCGGACCCCTTGCCGCCGTGGTGGCCTTCCTCGATCAGCTTCTTGGCGTTGTCCCAGGCGCCGCCGCCAGAGGTCATCGAGATGGCGACGAACAGGCCGGTCACGATCACGCCCATGAGCATGGCGCCCAGGGACGAGAAGGCCTCCGACTTGCCTGCGATCCAGTTGATCACGAAGAACAGCACGATGGGCGAGGCCACCGGCAGCAGCGAGGGCACGATCATCTCGCGGATCGCCGCCTTGGTCAGGATATCCACCGCCCGGCCGTACTCCGGCTTGACCTCATAGGTCATGATGCCGGGGTTCTCCTTGAACTGACGCCTGACCTCGACGACCACCGCTTCCGCAGCGCGGCCCACGGCGGTCATGGACATGCCGCCGAACAGGAACGGCAGCAGGCCGCCGAACAACAGGCCGACCACGACATAGGGGTTGGAAAGGTCGAAGCGGATGTCGCCCATACCCGCGAAGAACGGGAAGTCGCCGGAGTTGGCGGCGAAGAACTTCAGGTCCTGGGTATAGGCGGCGAAGAGCACCAGGGCGCCCAGGCCCGCCGAGCCGATGGCGTAGCCCTTGGTGACGGCCTTGGTGGTGTTACCCACCGCGTCCAGGGCGTCGGTGGAGACGCGGACTTCGCTCGGCAGGCCGGCCATTTCAGCAATGCCGCCGGCGTTGTCGGTCACCGGTCCGAAGGCGTCCAGGGCGACGATGAAGCCGGCCAGGCTGAGCATGGTGGTGGTGGCGATGGCGACGCCGAACAGGCCGGCGAAGTTGAAGGTGGCGATGATGCCGACGATGATCACCAGGGCCGGCGCCGCGGTGGACTCCAGCGACATGGCCAGGCCTTGGATCACGTTGGTGCCGTGGCCGGCGACGGAAGACTTGGCGATCGACTTCACCGGGCGGAAGCCCGTGCCGGTGTAGTATTCGGTGATCACCACGATGGCGGCCGTCACGGCCAGGCCCACCAGCCCGCAATAGAACAGGTTCATCTGCGGCACGGCCTTGCCCAGCACCTCGATGCCGTCGGCCGGGACCAGCTTGTTGATCACGAACCAGACCGCGCCGATGGACAGCACGCCGGTGACGATGAGGCCCTGGTAGAGGGCGCCCATGATGTTGTTGCTCTTGCCCAGACGCACGAAGAAGGCGCCGGCGATGGAGGTGATGATGCAGACGCCGCAGATGGCCAGCGGCAGCAGCATCATGTTGGTCACCGCATCCGTGCCACGGAACAGGATCGCGGCCAGGACCATGGTGGCGACCGTGGTCACCGCATAGGTCTCGAACAGGTCGGCGGCCATGCCGGCGCAGTCGCCGACGTTGTCGCCCACGTTGTCGGCGATGGTGGCGGCGTTGCGGGGATCGTCTTCCGGGATGCCAGCCTCGACCTTGCCCACCATGTCGCCGCCGACGTCGGCGCCCTTGGTGAAGATGCCGCCGCCCAGACGGGCGAAGATGGAGATCAGCGAGGCGCCGAAGCCCAGCGCCACCATGCTGTCGACCACGTCGCGGCTGGTTTGCTCAAGGCCGAGGGCCTTGGTCAGCACCGTGAAATAGCCGGCGACGCCCAACAGGGCGAGGCCCGCCACCAGCATGCCGGTCACCGCGCCCGAGCGGAACGCCATCGACAGGCCCTTGCCCAGGCTCTCGGATGCCGCCTGCGCGGTCCGCACATTGGCCCGCACGGAAATCAGCATTCCGGCGAAGCCGGCCGCGCCAGAGAGCACGGCGCCGATCAGGAAGCCGATCGCCGCGAATTTCCCGATCAGGAAGAAGACGACCACCAGGATCACCGCGCCGACTATGGCGATGGTGGTGTACTGACGCCGGAGATAGGCCTGCGCGCCCTCCTGGATGGCGGCGGCGATCTCCTTCATCTTGTCATTGCCGGCGGATGCCCGCAGCAGTGAAGCGGTCTGGATGGCGCAGTAGAGCACAGCCAACAGGCCGGCTCCCATCACCAACAACAATACATTCATTTCTAAGCGCCCCTCATGCGTTCTTGTGCGATCAGGCCGCTGACGCCGAGGCGCCGCGGCCCGTCAATTTCCCTAAACCTGGGTGGTCGAGGAGCCTGAACGGCCCTCGAAAGACGCCGGAAGGTGCCAAAAGCCTTACGCCGACGCAAGCGCGCGCAAGATTGTCTTAAGGTTCAGTGGCCCGGGGCGGCCCTTGGCGCTGGAAAACCGCTGCGCCGCTTGGGTGTTTCCGAGAGGATGGACACCGAGGCGACGTTGCCGGGACCGGCGATTGCCGCCGCGGCGGCGTACATCGTCGCCTTCAACTTCACGTCGTCCAGCACCGCGAAGTTATCCAGGCGAGTGAAGGGGGTGCGATGTGCGGCCCGGACCAGGGCGTCACGGAAGTAGGGCTCCTTGGACTGCAATTTCGGCGCGTTGGCGCCGGGCGTCAGGTTCACGCGGACCGAGACGAAGACGTAGTTGATCACCCTGTTGTCGAGCACCACGGGCAGGGCTACCGGCGCCAGATCGACGTACTGTCCGGCGGCCTTGCCCGCCTCCGCGGCCAAGGCGGGCGACGTCAGAACGAGGGCCAACAGGGCGATAGTTGAAAGCGTGAGTCGGCGCATGGACGAAACAGTGCCCCCGATCCTTTTCTCAATCGTTGCCACTCAGCCCGTCACCAGGATCAAGGCGAAGCCGTCATGTCCCTTGGAACCAACGGTCTGGACGGCGGTGGCCACCACCCGCGACTCGGCGGCGATCATCTGGTTCATGCGCTGTACGCCCAGCACATTGGGGTCCCGACTATCGGCGTTGGCCACGGCGCCGGCGCGCACGACATTGTCGACGATGATCAGGCTGCCCGGCGCCGTCAGCTTCAGGGCCCAGGCGAAGTAGTCCGGATTGCTGGGCTTGTCGGCGTCGATGAACACCAGGTCGAAGGGTCCCCTGCCCTCACGCTCGATGATGGGCAGGTTGTCGATTGCGCGACCCACGCGGACCTCGACGAGGTCGGCAAAACCGGCATGGGCGATGTTGGCCGCGGCGACTGCCGCGTGATGCGGATCGAACTCCAGACTGATCAGACGCCCATCGGCCGGCAGGGCCTTGGCCAGCCAGATGGTGCTGTAGCCCCCCAGTGTGCCGATCTCCAGAATGCGCTTGGCCCCGATGGAGCGGGCGAAAATCTCCAGCATTCGCCCCTGGTTGGGCGCCACGGCGATGGCCGGCAGTCCCGCCGCGTCGCTGGAGGCCAGGGCGGCCGCCAGCGCGGCGTCATGCGGCAGCAGGGCGTCGGTGAGGTAGCGGTCGATGGCGGTCCATTGGTCCTGGGGCAAGGATTCCTCCTAGAAATGTCGCCAACCGGCTGTGTCCAGGGCGACGACACTTCCGTCGTGGATAACGTCCACACCGCCGCCATCGAAGAAGACCCCGATATCCGTCACCGCGATCCCCAGCACCAAGGCCGCCTCAACAAGGCCGCCGACCACCTCGGGCGGGACCGCGCAGACGATCTCATAGTCGTCGCCGCCGGTGGCCGCGGCGATCCTGTGGGCCTCCTCTCCGCTCACCAAGGGATGGAAAGGCGCCCGGTCGAGCTCGATCTTGAGCCCCAGTCCGCTGGCCTCGGCGAGGTGTCCGGCGTCGGCGATCAGGCCGTCGGAGATATCAGCGGCGGCGGTCGCGTGGGCGAGCAGGAGCTCAGCCAGGGCGGTGCGTGGCTGTGGCAGGCGGTAGAAGGCGGTCAGCGTTCCGTCCGCATCGGCGACGGCCCCGCGCCGCGCCTGGAGGCCCAGCCAGCCCTTGCCGATCTGCCCGCTAACGAGGAGCCGGTCGCCGGGCCGGGCGCCGCCGCGGCGGACCATCCGACCGGCCGGAACCCAGCCCAGCACCGTGGCGCTGACGGTCAAAGGCCCCGGCGTGGAAACCGTATCGCCGCCCAGCAGGATGAGGCCAAAGGCACGGCCATCTGCATCCAGCCCCCGGACGAAGGCTTCGCGCTCCGCCGAACCGCAACGCGGCGACCAGGCGGTGGTGAGCAGATAGCCATAGGGTTCGGCCCCCTTTGCGGCCAGGTCCGACAGGTTCGCACGCAGCAGCTTGCGCGCCACGGTGTCCAGTGGATCGTCGGGCAGGAAGTGCACGCCCTCCACCAGGGCGTCGGTGGTCAGGACCAGGTCCCACCCGGGCCGCGACGGCAGCACGGCCGCGTCGTCCAGCAGGGACAGGGCTTCCGGCGCGCCCCGGGTCAGGGGCCGCAGCAGCCGCTCTATCTCGGCGAATTCGCCGCCGTCGCCTTCGTGGGACCCAGGCTCACTTGCGGACATCACGGGCGATCCCGTCCAGGGCCCCGTTGACGAAGGCGGGCTCGGAACCGTCGAAGAACGACTTGGCGATCTCGACATATTCGTCGATGGCCACCTCGGTCGGTACGTCCGGCAGGCGCATCAACTCGTAGGCCCCCGAACGCAGGATGGCGCGGACGGTGGCGTCGATACGGTCCAGCCGCCAGCCCTCGGCCAGGCGCTTGACGATGGCGTGGTCCACCTTGGTCTGGTCGGCGACGACCCCCTTCACCAGCTCGGCGAAGAAGGCCTCGTCCGCCTCAGCCAGCTGCTCGTCTTCCATGTCGCGGTCAAAGCGGTGATCAGTGAACTCGCGCACGACCGCGTCGGCCCCGACGCCGGAAACTTCCATCTGATACAGCGCCTGGACGGCGGCCAGGCGGGCCACGGAACGGGCCTGACGGCCGGACTTGGTCATGAAAAGACGCTCATTGCGGGAAAATCATTGGCGGAGAAGCTCATCGGGGTTGGCCGAGCAATTGGCGGCGAACGGAGACCATGTCCAGGCACGCCCTGGCCGCCCAGCCGCCGCGGTCACCCTCGGAGGTGTGGGCGCGGGCCAACGCCTGCGCTTCGTCGTCGGTGAACAACAGGCCATTGCCGATCGCCAGGCGGCGACCGATCGCCAGGTCCATCAGGCCACGGGCTGTCTCCTGGGCCATGACCTCGAACTGGAAGGTCTCGCCACGGATGATGGCGCCCAGCGCTACATAGCCGTCGTAGCGGGCCCCGGCCGGGCGGTGGCCGTGCTCCTCGGCGATCGCGATGACGGCAGGGATCTCGAAGGCGCTGGGGGCTGGGATCACCTCGTGCGTCGCCCCAAAGGCCTCCAGGGCGGCCACCGCCCCGCGCAGCAGCTCGTCGGACAGCCGGTCGAACGCCCGCGCCTCGACGATCAGAATACGCGGCGCCTCCTCGAGCATCACTTGAAAATCCTCAAAACCTGACGGGCGGTGTGAACGGTCGCGCAGCCTACGCCGCTTGCGCGGTCGGCGTCCAACGGCGCGAGGGCCTAATCGTCGCCCTCGACGCTGCCCTCTTCGGACAGTCCCTCTTCGCTGAGGAACTTGGCGAAATCCTCGGTCTGGCGGAAGTCGCGGTAGACCGAGGCGTAGCGGACGTAGGCCACGTCATCCAGGGACTTCAGCGCCTTCATGACCATCTCGCCGACCACGCTGGAGGGCAGCTCGGTCTCGCCCTGGCTCTCCAGCTGGCGGACGATGCCGTTGATCATCCGCTCCACCCGTTCGGGATCCACCGGCCGCTTGCGCGTGGCGATGGAGACCGAGCGGACCAGCTTCTCGCGGTCGAAGGGATTGCGCCGGCCGGACCGCTTCAGGATGGTCAGCTCGCGCAGCTGCACCCGCTCGAAGGTGGTGAAGCGCCCGCCGCATTCGGGACACAGGCGACGGCGCCGGATGGCCGCGCCGTCTTCCGACGGGCGGCTGTCCTTGACCTGGCTTTCGGCGTGGCCGCAGAACGGGCACCGCATGATGTGCCCCTCCTCAAGCGGCAGTCACACTATCAATTGTAGATTGGGAACCGTGCGGTCAAGTCCAGCACGTCCTGACGGACCTTGGTCTCCACCGCGCCATTGCCGTCTTCCCCATTCACGGACAGGCCGTCGACCACCTCGGCGATGAAGCCGGCGACCTTGCGGAACTCCGCCTCGCCAAAGCCGCGGGTGGTGCCGGCGGGCGTGCCCAGGCGCACGCCGGAGCTGTACATCGGCGGGCGCGGGTCGAAGGGGATGGTGGAGCGGCTGCAGGTGATGCCGGCCCGTTCCAGGCTGTCTTCCGCCGCCTTGCCGGTGACGTTCTTGGGCGTCAGGTCCACCACCATCAAGTGGCTGTCGGTGCCGCCGGCGACGATGTTCATGCCGCTCTTGGCCAGTTCGTCGGCCAGGGCGCGAGCGTTGGCGATCACCTGGCGGGCGTAGACCTTGAATTCGGGGCGCAGGGCCTCGCCGAAGGCCACCGCCTTGGCGGCGATCACGTGCATCAGCGGCCCGCCCTGGATGCCGGGGAACACCGCCGCGTCGATCTTCTTGCCCAGCTTGGGGCTGTTGCTGAGGATCATGCCGCCGCGCGGGCCGCGCAGGGTCTTGTGGGTAGTGGTGGTGACCACATGCGCGTGCGGCAGGGGCGAAGGGAATTCGCCCGCCGCCACTAGGCCCGCGAAGTGGGCCATGTCCACCATCAGATAGGCCCCGACGCTGTCGGCCACCTCGCGGAAGCGGGCGAAGTCGATCACCCGGCTGTAGGCGCTGCCGCCAGCGATGATCAGCTTGGGCTTATGTTCCAGGGCCAGTTCGGCCAGGCCGTCGTAGTCGATGATCTGGTCCTGGGTGCGCACGGTGTAGGCCACCGGCTTGAACCACATCCCCGACTGGTTCACCGACTTGCCATGGGTCAGGTGGCCGCCGGCGTTCAGGTCCATGCCCATGAAGGTGTCGCCCGGCTGCATCAGCGCCATGAACACCCCTTGGTTGGCCTGGGAGCCGGAGTGCGGCTGGACGTTGGCCCAGCGGCAGTCGAACAGCTGCTTGGCCCGCTCGATGGCCAGGGTTTCGGCAACGTCTACTTCCTCGCAGCCGCCGTAGTAGCGCCGGCCAGGATACCCTTCGGCATATTTGTTGGTCAGGATCGAGCCTTGGGCCTCAAGCACCGCGCGCGAGACGATATTCTCCGATGCGATCAGCTCGATCTGCCCCTGTTGCCGCGTCAGCTCCCTGGCCACGACCTGGGCGATGGCGGGGTCGGCGGCGTTCAGGCCAGCTGAAAAGAAGCCATCCGAAGTGTCGTTGGAGGGTTTGGCGGAAACGGGAGCGGTGGCGGTCAAGACTCGCCTCCTTGGGACTGCTGCGGGGATCGCCCCTCTTTACCCCCCTGGCCGTGGCGATCAACCGCCGCCGGACGACAATCGCCATGGAACCGACACCCTTGCGGTGTCGTTTCGCCCTTGAGGGGTTCCAGCATTCCATCATGAGGGCGTAGTACATGACATCCGCCAGCGGTGACGACCGCAAGACGGACACAGAGTCCGCGAGTGACATCCTGAGACTGAGCGCAGACATCGTCTCCGCCTATGTCGCGCAGAACGCCATTGCCGCCGGCGCTGTCCCGGAGCTGATCGGCAAGGTCCACAACGTTCTTGCCAACCTGGGCGCGGTGGAGCCGGTCCCGCGAGAGCGGCAACGCCCGGCGGTGTCCGTGGCCAAGTCCGTGCAGCACGACTTCATCGTCTGCCTGGAGGACGGCAAAAAGCTCAAGATGTTGAAGCGCTATCTGCGCGCCCAGTACGACATGAGCCCCGAAGACTATCGCCGCAAATGGAACCTGGCCCCGGACTATCCGATGGTGGCCCCAGCCTACGCCGCCAGGCGTTCGGACTTCGCCAAACAGATCGGGCTTGGACGCGGCGTCCGGCGGGGAAGGTAGCCCCTCCCCGCCTTTGCGCCGTGTCAGACGGCGTGACGCGCCGGTCGACTAACCCTTCGGCTCGGGCTTGATCTTCCGGTGTCCGGTGATGCGGAAGGTCATGCCGCCCACCGGGACATTGTCCTGCAGCACCGTCAGCACGATGTCATGGTCGCGCTCGTGGGCCAGGATCGCGTCGGTCACCGGCTTGCCGCCACTGGCCTCCACGAACACCTTGAGCAGTTCGCCAGGCTTGCCGAGCGGCTGCTCGCGGCCGATCTGCGGCACGTCCACCTTCCAACCCAGCTTGCCCAGCCACTCGGGCAGCTTGACGTCGACGGCCAATTTCACCGGCCTGCGGCTGTGGTTGCGGATCCAGAACGGCAAGTTCTTGAAGGCTTCCCCAAGAGCGCTGCTGACTGGATGCACGTTGCGCTGGGCGATGTTGTTGTCGTTGGGCACCAGCCGCCATTCGGGAATGGCGCCGGTGATCGCTCCGTCGATGTTGCTGGGGTCGCCGTTGGCCGAGACACTGAAGAACATGCACTCGTGGCCGACTTCCGCCGGGATCCAGTGGAAGGGGCCGACCACCTCGCCAACCGCGTCATGAGCAGCGACATTGGGGGCCGCCAGTTGCGGCGTGGTCATCGGGAACCAGTCGGCGGGATAGATCAGCCCGACGCCCGGCAAGGCATGGAACCCCTTGACCACCACATTGGTCGCCGCCTGGGCCCCGCGGTTCTTGATCCGCACATAGGCGTAGTTGGTCTGGCCGACGACCGGCTCCTCGTGCACGCCGCCGCCCGCGCCGATGGTGCGCCGGTTCCAGATGTCGGTGCAGCTCCAGTGGTTGGCCAGGAACGGATATTCCCCGGCCCGGCCGTCATCGATGTAGACGTCCACCGGCGGCGCGACGCCCTCCACCGTGGCCGGGGCGCCGGGGGCCCGGAACAGGCCCTGCTTCTCGAACGCCCAGCGGATGACCTTGTGATAGGCCCCGCCGGCGTTGGTCTCGGCCGGATTGGTGGAGATCCAGGTTCCCGCGTCCGCCGTCTCCAGGTGCTGCTCCCAGCCCAATGGATTGGTGGGATTGGTGGCCGGGGTCAGCTGGCCCACCGCGCGCAGTATCAGATAGGTGGCCGCCCGCGCCGCGAACTGGCGGCGGTCCGGATAGGCGGAGTCGCCCCCGATCGACCGGTAGAGCCGGAAGTGGGTGGTGGCCAGGATCTGCTCGGTGGAGTAGCCGCCGACGTCGTTGGCGCCGCCAAACCCCCAGCCGTTCACGGGCCGGTCGTGACGCCGGCCGATATTCACCCACGGGAAGCTGACGAACCGGTCCGGCGCATGGGTGTCCACGTCGTTCAGGATCACCGCGAAGCTGTCGCCAGCGCTGTGGGCGAAACCGAAGTTGGGCGAGTTGACGTGGTCCCAGAGGATCCCGTGCCCGCCCAGCTCGTGCAGCACCACCCGCCAATCGGCGGAGATGCCGATGGGGTTGGTGGTGTCGCCTGTGTCGGCCAGGGCAAAGACCACGGCGCCGATGCCGTTCGACAGGGCGTTGCCCTGGCACTGGGCGTTGATCACATTGCCCAGCGCCCGATGGTCGACATGCACCGGGAAGGCCGTGCCGTCGAAATAGGTCGGGATGTTGAAGCCCTGGTCGCGCACGAACCGGAAGAACCGGTCGCAGTGGTAGTAGGCGTTGGTCGCGGCGAAGTCGTTCGTCCGCGAGGCGAAGGCGAAGTTGAAAGGCAGCACCGTGGTCGGCGAGGCCACCGTCGGCGCCGAAACGTCGAATAGCTGCACGAACGATCCGGTCAGGGCCTGGTGGCCCGAGACCGGCGGGACAAGGTCAGCCAGCGCCACATTGTCCCGCAAGGCGTCCAGCACCGCGCCGGCGGCGTTGGGCAGGTCGGCCAGGTTGCCGGTCTTGGTGATCGGATCGCGGTCGAAGACCAGGCCCGTCACGCCGTCGACCAGGGCGCGCAGATAGAGCACCGCGCCGCTGTCGGGTTCGATGAACGCCTTCCAGTTCAGCGGCCCGTAGTCGGGCATCGGCAGGGTGAAAAGCGCTTCGACAACCACATAGTGGGTGCCGTCCTTGATCGACGCCGGGGGCTCGGCCAGCGGCAGGGTCGGGGGTTCCGGCCCCCAGGCCGCTTCGGGCCCGGTCTCGACATGGTCGCTGATCCGCTTGGTGGCGTCATAGCGATAGACCAGCAGGCTGGTGTGGTTGATCCGCATCCCCTTGGCGTTGGGGATCGCCTTGCGCACCACCTCGTCATAGGAGCCCGTCGCTGCGGTGAGCCCCATGGCCGGCTTCAGGGCGTCGGCCGGGGGTGCGGCTTCGATGTCGTAGTGTAGGGTCGATGTCGCCGCGGCGATGGCGTTGTCCGGCTGGTGGGTCGTGACCGACACGCCGGCCTGGTAGATCGGCAGGCCGAACATGGTCTGCACATAGCTGACGGTGGTGGAGTCCATCTGCCGCTTTTCGGACTCGAAGCGCAGTTGGGCCGCCTCGCCGGTGGGCGACAGAGCTGTACGCACGTCGAGCGTTCGCAGGGCGTCCGACGGCACCTTGAGCGTGTCGGCGTTGGATTCCAGGAAGCTGCGAGCGGCGTCCTGAGGCGACGCGCCGGTCAGGGCCGCTTCGCCCTTCTGGAACCGGAAATGGCGAGGGTGACCGCCCTCGTCGTAGATGATGTTTGCACTTTCCGCCATGACGACCTCCTCCGGGGTTGTCGGCGGCCGGCGCTGATCAGGGGGTACGGGTCAGCACTCAAGTCGGCCGCCGTTCGATCACGGCCGGAACTCCAAGGCCAAGCGGAAGCACGGGTCAAAGCAACTTTAAGTTACGGATGCGATACCATTGTCCCGTCACGAAGACTTATTTTTGCCGCCATTTTAGAGTCCATGATAGGAAACATCGTTGGACGGGTGTCAATTTACTCAGACTTTGGATCACGCTCTACTTGTGACAAGTAGGGCGCCAAAACGTGTGACACACTATAGGTTGTTTCCGGTAGCTGGCGGCCGTGTAAGGACGAAGAGCCGCGGCGAACCGCAGTCTGGCGCCCAGGGTTGTCTTCGCCGAAGGTGCGCAGGATACGCTCTCTTCCCCCGAGCGTAGCGTGGGGGAAGTGGATCGCGCCCCGCGGGCCGCTGATCAGCGACAACCGAAGTTAGGGGGCGCGAGACGATGGGGGCTTCAGCGGAGAACCGAAGTCAGCGTCAAGTTGGAGCCCCCATCCAACTCGATGCGGCTTGAGGCCGCCTAGGCGGCCCGTCCGCCCAGGCGCGCGATGTTGCAATGGGCCCAGAGCGCTTCCAGCGACCGCACCAGATCGTCCATCATTGCGTCGGTGTGGAAGGGCGTCGGCGTGAAGCGCAGGCGCTCGGTGCCGCGCGGCACGGTGGGATAGTTGATCGGCTGGACATAGATGCCGTGGTCGGTGAGCAGCATGTCCGAAACCATCTTGCAGTGGACGGGGTCGCCCACCAGCACCGGCACTATATGGCTGACCGACGGCATCACCGGCAGGCCGGCGGCGGCCATGCGGGCCTTCAGCGATGCGGCGCGCTCCTGATGGCGCTCGCGCACTTCGTTGTGCTCTTTCAGATAACGGATCGAGGCCACCGCCCCGGCCGACAAAGCCGGCGGCAGGGAGGTCGTGAAGATGAAGCCCGAAGCGTAGGAGCGGATCGCGTCCACTAGGTCGGCGTCGCCGGTGATGTAGCCGCCCATGACCCCGAACGCCTTGCCGAGCGTGCCTTCGATGACGTCGATCTGGTCGGCCACACCGTCGCGCTCGGAAACGCCGCCGCCGCGCGCGCCGTAGAGGCCAACCGCGTGGACTTCGTCCAGATAGGTCATGGCGCCGTATTTCTTGGCCAGGGCGGCCGTGGCGCCCACGTCGGCGATGTCGCCGTCCATGGAATAGACACTCTCGAACGCCACCAGCTTGGGCGCATCGGCCGGCGCATCGGCGAGCAGGCTTTCCAGATGCTCCAGGTCGTTGTGCCGGAAGACCTTGAACGCGCCGCGTCCGTTGCGGATGCCGGCGATCATCGAGGCGTGGTTCAGTTCGTCGGAGAAGATGATCAGGCCCGGCAGAACCTTCTGCAGCGTGGCCAGGGCCGCCTCGTTGGAGACGTAGCCGGAGGTGAACAGCAGCGCGGCTTCCTTGCCGTGCAAGTCAGCGAGCTCGCGCTCCAGCTCGACGTGATAGTGGGTGGTGCCGGAGATGTTGCGGGTGCCGCCGGAGCCGGAACCGGCCTCGTCGATGGCCTTGTGCATGGCGTCCAGGACGACGGGGTTCTGCCCCTGGCCCAGGTAGTCGTTGGAGCACCAGACGACGACGTCGCGCTCATGCCCCTCGGGGTTGGTCCAGGTTGCCCAGGGGAACTTGCCACGATGGCGCTTGAGATCCGCGAAAACACGGTAGCGCCCCTCGGAGCGAACCTGCTCCACGGCGTTCCTGAAGGCAGCCTTATAGTCCATGACCCCAACCTATCCAACGGGCCGGGCGGTCTTCGCGCCGCGGCAATGGCAGCGGTTCTTTCGCATGAACCGCGAGGACGTGTCACCTAGGGGCTAACCCCTATCCGATTCAAGAGACCGGCGGGGCGCCCGAAGGCCGGCGGCGTCATGCGCCGTCGCGCTCAATATAGCAACTTAACACTGTTTAGCCACCAGGGAGGAAGCGTCCCAGTCTTAGTCCGAAACGCGCCAGCCCGAAGCGATTGCCCCAGGCGGCCACCGCCTATAGCGGCTTCTGGAACTTGTAGATGAACTGGTCGGTGTGGCCGCGCATGGCCGGATCGAAGACCTTCAGCGTGTGGTCGTCAGCCGGATTGACCAGCACCTTGCTCTCGCCGACGAACTTGAAGCCGGCGGCGGTGACCTCCGCCTTGACCGATGCGGGGTCGATGCGGTGCAGGGTGTCGGTGGCGGCCAGACCCGACCCGGCCGCGGCGGCATGGTCCAGGATCACGTAGTAGCCGCCCGGCTTCAGCGCCTTGAAGACCGCCGCATTGACCTTGGCCAGGTCCGCCGGACCCATGAAGCTGTCGTGCATGTCGTGGTAGTTCTGGGCGGTCCAGACCACGTCCGCCGTCGTCGGCGCGGAGAAATCGTTGATCGGCGCGGTGAGGAAGGTGACGTTGGGCCAGGCGGCGTCCGGAACCGTGCCGCTGGCGGGGACCGGGCCTTTGGCGAACTTGGCGAATTCCGCCGGCTGGAAGGCGTAGACCTTGCCCGTGGGCCCGACGGCGCCGGAGAACAGCTTGGAGAAGTAACCACCGCCGGGCATCAGGTCGACTACGGTCTGGCCGGGCTTGATGCCGGCGAACACCAGCATGTCGGCCGGCTTGCGGGCCGCGTCGCGGTCAGTGTCGGCCTTGGGGCGAGCGGTGTTGGCCACCGCGGCGGTCACATAGGCTGGCGTGGAGTCCGCTGCACTGACCTGCCAGGCTCCGATCGAGCCCGCCGAAACCACCGCCGCGCCCAGTAGCGCCGTCATGCCGATCCACTTCCCATGCCACTTCATCGCCCAAACCTCCGTTGCTTTTGAATATCAGTACGTCAGGCTGTCGGCGCCGGAACATTAAATTCCTGAAAGGCAAAGTGCTCGGCGCCGGTTGAGCCGGCCGGCCGTTTGGCGCAACCTTCCGCGAGTCGCTCGAGAATGATCAGGGGCCGAGCATTGACACAAGCGACCACGACCGCCGCCTCGCCGTGGCGCCGGGACACATTGGACCGCACCCTGGCGCTGGTGAACTACGGCCTGCTGTTCGCCTCGATCTTCTTTGCCGGTATTCCGGGATTGGTGGCGGTGATCATCGCCTACGCCCAGCAGAACGAGGCGCCGGCCAGGATTCGCAGCCACCTGAAGTTCCAGATCCGCATCTTCTGGGTGGCGTTCGGCCTGTCGCTGGCCGCCTCGGCCACGGCCTTGACCGCAGTGTTGCTGGCGGCGGTGGATTTCGTCCAAGTCGGCGTGGACAAGACCTGGACCAACTTCTCCCTCGACATGGCGCGCCTGATGGTGATCACCGACCTGGAGCATCTGCGGGTGGCCACGCCGGTGGTGGGCCTAGTGGTGGCGACCATACTGATCTCCTTCGTCGCCCTGGTCTGGCTGATCGCCGCGCCCGCCGTGGGCTTCATCCGGCTTGCCACGGACCGCTCCATCGGCGATGGCGGGCGGGAAACCGCCTAAATCCGGGCGGCCGCCTGCCGGATAGTCCCATGAGCCGAGCGCCGCTCGCCCCCTACCCCGCCCTGCGCCTGCGCCGCCTGCGCCAGGCCGACTGGGTGCGCCGCCTGGTGCGCGAGAGCGTGCTGACCCCGTCCGACTTCCTCTGGTCGATGGTGGTGCATGAAGGCGAGGGCCGCATTCCCGTGCCGTCCATGCCCGGTGTCGAGCGCCTGTCGGTGGCCGAATGCGCCAAGGCGGCCAGGGAGGCCCGGGCGCTGGGCATTCCCGCCATCGCCGTCTTCCCCCACATCGACGCCGAGAAGAAGGACGCGCTCGGCGCTCAGGCCGCCGACCCCGACGGCGTGGTCTGCCGCGCGGTCAGGGCCATGAAGGACGCCGCGCCGGAAGTCGGAATCATGTGCGACGTGGCGCTGGACCCCTTCACCGACCACGGCCATGACGGCGTCATCGAGGGCGGCCGGATCCTGAACGACGCCACCATCGAGCGGCTGGTGGAACAGGGCCTGGTCCAGGCGCGGGCCGGTTGCGATATCCTGGCCCCCTCCGACATGATGGACGGCCGCGTCGCCGCCCTACGCGGAGCGCTGGAGGCCGCCGGTCACCAGGATGTGATGATCATGTCCTACGCCGCCAAATACGCCTCGGCCTTCTACGGCCCCTACCGCGAGGCCATCGGCTCGGGGAAGCTGGGGACCGGCTCGGTGGACAACCCCGCCGACAAGAAGACCTACCAGATGGACAACGCCAACACCGAGGAGGCCCTGCGCGAAGTGGCGCTGGACATCGCCGAGGGCGCCGACATGGTCATGGTCAAGCCCGGCATGCCCTACCTCGACATCGTCCGCCGCGTGGTCGAAGCCTTTTCCATGCCGACCTTCGCCTTCCAGGTCTCAGGTGAGTACGCGATGCTGATGGCCGCCGCCCAGAATGGCTGGCTGGACGAAGAGCGCGCCATCCTCGAAAGCCTGGGCGCCTTCAAGCGCGCCGGCTGTGCGGGGGTGATCACCTATTTCGCGCCAAGGGCGGCGAGGCTGCTGGGGGCCTAACACCAGCCCTCACGTCCAGCGCGGGCCCAGGCTCTTGGCGATGTCCGCGGGCCCGGCGCCAAGGTTCCCCAGCATGGTTTCCAGGCCGCGCATCACCGCGCGCAGCTGGTCATCGGGAATTCCCTCGAAGAGCCGGTCGTTCAGGCGTTCCGCCTCGGGGATCGTCCGCCGGTAAAGCGCCTCGCCCTCGGGCGTCGCCGAAAGCTCGACATACCGCCGGTCGGCCTGGACGGTCGATCGACGGATCAGGCCGTCGGCCACAAGGGTTTCGACCGCCCGCGCCAGGGTGGTCCGGTCGTAGCCGATCAGCGCCGCGAGGTCGGACATGGTGCAGTTGACCGCGCGCACCACGGCGATCAGCGTACGGTAGCGGGTAACGTTCAGGCCCATGGGAGCCATGGCGGCGTCAAGCTGGGCGTCCCGCGCGCGCGTGATCCGATGCAGGGCCTGAATGACGTATTCGGACACCTCGAACAGAAATTCGCCCTTAGGGTCCGGCGAAAGAAGCTTCACGAGACGATACACAGCGAACTCCTGCGCGGGTCAGCCCGCCGCTTGCGACCGTCAAAGCTGGCGGCTTCATCCCGACTGACGCGTGCTGGCTGGCGGATGGGTTCTTCTCCACGAGAAAGGGACCTGCCGGCAAGGGGGCAACGCTGCGTCATGTCGCCAAGGGGCGTGGATCAAGGCGGATCAACGCTTCTGAAGCCGCGCGGCCAGGCTGGAGGTGTCCCAGCGCCGTCCGCCCATGCCCTGCACCTCGGCGTAGAACTGGTCGACCAGGGCGGTGATCTCCACCCGCGCGCCGTTGGTCCGGGCCTCGTCCAGCACCAGGCCCAGGTCCTTGCGCATCCAGTCCACGGCGAAGCCGAAGTCGAACTTGCCCTGCGCCATCGTCTTCCAGCGGTTGTCCATCTGCCAGGACTGGGCGGCGCCCTTGGACACCGCCTCATAGACCAGGGTCGGATCCAGCCCCGCCTTGGCGGCGAAGGCGACGCCTTCGGCCAGGCCCTGGACCACCCCGGCGATGCAGATCTGGTTGACCATCTTGGTCAGCTGGCCCGATCCGGCCTCGCCCATGTGTTTGATGGCCTTGGCGTAGGCGCCGATCACCGGCTCGGCTCGTCGCACAGCGGCCGTATCGCCTCCGATCATGATCGAAAGCTGGCCGTTCTCCGCCCCCGCCTGGCCGCCGGAGACCGGGGCGTCCAGGAAGACCTTGCCTTCCCCTGAGGCCGCCACGGCCATCTCCCGCGCCACCTTGGCCGAGGTGGTGGTGTGATCGACGATGATCGCCCCCGTTGGCAGGGCCGGCAGGGCTTGGGCGACCACGGCGCGGACGTCGTTGTCATTGCCGACGCATAGGGCCAGCAGTTCGCACCCCTCGGCGGCTTCGGCGATCGTCGTCCCCGCGAAGCCCCCGCGCGCGGCCGCCCAGCGCCGCGCCTTGTCCGGTGAGCGGTTGAACACCCGCACGTCGTGGCCAGCCTTGGCCAGATGCCCGGCCATGGGAAAGCCCATGACGCCCAGCCCGATGAACCCAACCTTCATACGCACTCTCCAACCAAACCGGACCGACCGGCTCCCGGCCAAATTGGCCGGCGCAACGCCATCTTAACGATGCCAAGCGACCTTAGCCGACGATTCAAGGTTAATCCCGCTTAGGACATCCCATGGCCGTCGGCGAACAGCCCATCATCATCAAGAAGGTGAAGAAGGGCGGCCATGACGCACACCACGGCGGCGCCTGGAAGGTCGCCTACGCCGACTTCGTGACCGCGATGATGGCCTTCTTCCTGCTAATGTGGCTGATCAACACCACCAGCCCCGAACAGAAGCGCGGCATCGCCGACTATTTCGCCCCCGCCAGCGTCTCGGAAACCACCAGCGGTTCGGGCGGCATCCTGGGCGGCACCTCGCTCAGCGACGACGGCGCCAAAAGCTCCGGCTCCAAGGCGGTAATCGAGGCGCTCGCACCCCCCGCCCCCCCCGACAGCCAGGATGTCGGCCAAAGCAGCAGCAGCAAGACCGGCGGCCCCACGCCCCAGCAGGAGGCGGAGCGCAAGGCCGAGGACGCGTCGTTCGAGAGCGCCGCCCAGTCGCTGCGCCAGGCGATGCAGAACATGCCTGAATTGGCCGAGCTGTCGAAACAGATCCTCATCGACAACACTCCCGAAGGCCTGCGCATCCAGTTGGTCGACCAGGAAGGCCGCTCGATGTTCAAGGAGGGCTCAGCCCAACCCAACGACCGCGCCAGGGTGCTGCTGCGGGCCGTGGGCAAGGTGGTCAACCAGCTGCCCAACCGAATCAGTATCTCCGGCCACACCAGCGCCAGCCCGGAAGGCGCCAAACCGCCGGCGGACTGGGCTCTCTCCTCCGCCCGCGCTGATGCGTCGCGGTCCCTGCTCGAAGGCGCCGGCGTGTCGGCCGACCGCGTGTACCAGGTCGCCGGCAAGGCCAGTTCCGATCCGCTCTATCCCGACGATCCGATGCTGCCCGGGAACCGGCGAATCGCCATCGTGCTGCTGCGCGAGGCGCCTGTTCTGCCACCCAATCACGGTCTTTAGATCAGGGGTGGCTTGCGCGATGCGCGGCCATACCCCCTAATCTCGGATCAGGGTCGATTTGAAGGACCGACACGACAAGTGACTCAGCACTTTCCGACGCGCCAGCTTCGGTTTTTCCTGACGGCGCCCTCGCCTTGCCCCTACCTGCCGGGGCGCGAGGAACGGAAAGTGTTTGCACACCTGCCGCTGCTGGACGGCGCCCTTGTCAACGACTCCCTGACCCAGGGCGGTTTCCGCCGCTCCCAGAACATCGCCTATCGCCCGGCCTGCGAATCCTGCGCCGCCTGCGTCTCCGCGCGGTTGCCCGTCGGCGACTACGTCTTCTCCCGCTCCGAGCGTCGCGCCCTGGCCCGCAACCGGGGCCTCGAACGGCATGTGGTCGAGGCCGAGGCCACCATCGAGCAGTTCGACCTGCTGCGCCGCTACCTCACCTCCCGCCACGCCGGCGGCGGCATGGCGGACATGACCTGGCCCGACTACGTGGCCATGGTCGAGGACACGGCAGTGCGCACCCACATGGTGGAGTATCGCTCCCGCCCCGTCGACGGCGGTCCCGGAGAACTGGTCGCCTGCGCCCTGGTGGACCAGCTCGCCGACGGCCTTTCGCTGGTCTACAGCTTCTTTGACCCCAATTTCGGGCGTAACAGTCTGGGGTCATTCATGATCTTGGACCACCTGATCCAGGCGGGCCTGATGGAGCTGCCCTACGTCTATCTGGGCTATTGGGTCCAAGGCAGCCAGAAGATGGACTATAAAGCCAAGTTCTCGCCCCTGGAGGTCCTGCGCCCGCACGGCTGGACCCTGATGTCGGCGCGGGACCGCGAATCCTAGCACCCCAAGGGGGGAAGACCCTCCTTGCGTACAATCGAAAATTGAATAGGAATGACCTTCGGGTGACCGGCAGGATCGTTTCGCGGCCCGCTGACTCCGGGAGCCAACGAGGCTTCTATGTCTGAATTCATGATCACGCTTCGCAAGGCCGACGGCGGCGACGGGGTTGGCCCCGCGCGCTATCTCACCTTCGACGACGCCACCGGCCCCGAGCAGGAGATTTCGTCCGACCGCTGGCTGGCGCAGGTCATGGCGACTTTCCCCACCATAGCCCCCAGCCGCGCGGGCGACCGTCCGCCGCGCGCCGGAGAGATCCTGTTTCTGGTTCACGGGTTCAACGTGAACCACGCGTCGGCGAAGGCGTTTCACGCCAAATGCGTCGTCGCCCTGGAGAAGGCGGGCTGGGTCGGTCAGCTGATCAGCTACGACTGGCCTTCGGACGGTCTGGTGTTCGCCTACCTGCCCGACCGCGGCAATGCGAGGGCCGCGGCCAGCGCCCTGGTGACCTCCGGCATCGCGCTGCTTGAGAAGGCGCAGCAGACCAACTGCACCATCAATGTCCACGTCCTGTCCCATTCGATGGGCGGGTTCGTCGTGCAACAGGCGTTCACCTGGTCGTATCAGGACGTTCCCGCGAGCTGGAAAGTCGGCCAGCTGATCTTCGCGGCGGCCGACGTCGACCATAGCGTGTTCTCGGCCGGCAACTTCAGCGCCACTATGTTCGGCCAGCATTCCGGGCGGCTGACCGCCTACTGCAACAGCTACGACAAGGCCCTGCTAGTCTCCAACGCCAAGCGCCTGGAGCTGGCGCCGCGGATGGGACGGGTCGGCCTGCCGTCGAACGCGCCCCCGATGATGTGCGAGGTCGACTGCAGCAAGTTGTTCGAGAAAGCCTATCCCGACATCGGCGAACAGCTCAGCCCGGGAACGACCCATGGCTTCTACTTCGATCAGCCCGAGTTCTGGCGCGACGTGGCCCTGACCCTCGCTGGAGGCATCGACCGCAGCGTCATTCCAACGCGGGTGGCCGATCCCGCCAACCCGATTCCCAACCGCTTCTTGCTGAATCCGGACGGGATCGATGACGCCACGTTCAAGCTCGCCCTCGTCCGCTCCGCCGTCAGTCCATCAATCCGGCCGATCTAAGACACGACGCGGCGGCGCCTCATTCGAAATCATCTTCCCACCACTCCAGTTTGCCGCGGACGTTGTCGCGCCGGCGCTGAGCCTCCAGGATTCGCAGTTCCACGCGCCTGATCTTGCCGGAGATGGTCTTGGGCAGGTCAAACACCTCTAGCCGCCGGATACGCTTGAACGGACCCAGGCGTTCGCGGGCGTGAGCCAGGATGGCGCGAGCGGTGGCGGCGTCTGCCGGCCAACCGGCGGCCAGGGCAACGAAGGCCTTGGGCACGGCCAGGCGCATGGGGTCGGGCGAGGGCGTCACCGCCGCCTCGGCCACGGCGGGATGCTCGATCAGCACGCTCTCCAGTTCGAAGGGGCTGATTCGGTAGTCCGACGCCTTGAAGACATCGTCCGCCCGACCGACGTAGGTCAGCACGCCGTCGTCATCGCGCCAGACGACGTCGCCGGTATGGTAGCGACCGCCCTCCAGCGGCTGCAGCGCCCCCTTCTCCCAATAACCGGCCATCAGGCCCAAGGGCCGGTCCTCGCTCAGCGGCAGGCAGACCTCACCTTCAGCGCCGCCTCCGTCCAGTTCGATCCGGTAGCCGGGCAGCGGCCGACCCATGGCGCCGGGTTTCACGGGCTGACCAGGCGGATTGCCGATCTGGGCGGTGGTCTCGGTCTGGCCGTAGCCGTCGCGGATGGTCAGGCCCCAGGCGGTCCGCACCTGGTCGATGACCTCAGGATTGAGCGGCTCGCCGGCGCCGATCAGCTCGCGCAGGGCCGGCGGGCGCTGGCCGAGCTCCCTCTGGATCAACAGCCGCCACACCGTCGGCGGGGCGCAAAAGGTGGTGACCGCTTCCCGGCGCAGGGCCTCCAGCGTCGCCGCCGGATCGAACCTGGGATGGTTCAGGACCACGACGCTCGCCTCGGCCAGCCAGGGGGCGAAGACGCAGCTCCAGGCGTGCTTGGCCCAGCCAGGCGAGGAGATGTTCAGGTGCCGGTCGCCCGGCTTCAGCCCCAGCCAATAGAGGGTCGACAGAGCTCCGATCGGATAGGAGACGTGGCTGTGCAGCACCAGCTTGGGCCGCGAGGTGGTGCCAGAGGTGAAATAGAGCAGCAGCGGGTCGTGCGCCCCGGTCTCGCCATCCGGCGTGAAGGTCGCCAGGGCGCCGGCGGCGTCCGCCTGCGCCAGCCAGCCCGGGGCGCGGCCGCCCACAGTCACCCCGATCCAGTCCCCGGGCGGAAAACGCCCCACAAAGTCCGCGCCGGCGATGACGAAGCGCACGGCCCCGCGCACCAGCCGATCTTCCAGTTCCGCCCCGCTGAGCAGGGTCGAGGTGGGGATCACCACCGCTCCCAGCTTCATGATCGCCAACAGGCTCTCCCACAGCGGGACCTCGTTGCCCAGCATCAGCAGCACCGCGTCCCCCCGCCTCAGGCCCGCGTCCCGCAGGAAGTTGGCCAAGCGGTTCGAGGCGGCCGACAGGTCGGCGTAGGTCCGGATCTCCGGCGGGCCGTCGTCGCTGACGATGCGCAGCGCCTCCCGATCACCCTCCCCGTCCTCGCCTTGGGCCGCCGCGATGACGTCGAACCAGTCCAGGGCGAAGTTGAAATGATCAAGCCGTGGCCAGCGGAACCCGGAATAGGCAGCGGCGTAGTCGGTCCGGTTCGCCACCAGGAAGTCCCGCGCCGCGCGCAGCGTCTCCGTCCCCGCCTTGTCTGTCCCGCTCATGTCCCGATTTCCACACCAACCATCGCCGGACGCCTGATGACCTTGGCCATCAGCGCCCCTATATTCGAGCGGCGAGCGGGCAAAGTCGAAGGAGTTGGATCATGAAGGCGATCTTTCTGGCGGCCCTGGTGGCGGCCACCGGCCTCACCGCGGCCCAGGCGGCCCCGCACGCAGTCTCCCAAGTGAGCGTGACCATCGGGCCGGAGCTGCAGGCCAAGGCCGACAAATACGGCCAGCGCGACCTCGACCAGCTGGCCAAGGACCTCAAGCACGATGTCGAGCGGGCCGTGGCGCGCAAGGGCGGATCGACAGCAGGTGGCGGCGAGCTGAAGCTGGTGCTGGCCGACGCCACGCCCAATCACCCGACCTTCAAACAGCTCGGCGATACGCCCGGCCTTTCCATGCAGAGCTTCGGTGTCGGCGGCGCCAGAATCGAAGGGGTGCTGGTGCGCGCCGACGGAAGCACCGAGCCGGTGCGCTACGAATGGCAGGAAACCGACATTCGCCAAGCCTACGCCCAGCCTATCTGGGGTGACGCCTACTTAACGTTCGAGCAGTTCGCCAGCCGTGTGGCGCATGGCCAGCGCCTGGCCGCTCGCTAAGCGGCTAACGGCCTCCGATTCGGCTTGCGGGGCCGGCCGCGCGTCGGCTTGATCGGCGCAGGCGGCGCGCGGCCGCTACCATGCGAGTCGACCATGTCTGACGCCCCAGCCGCCGCCCCCACATTCGGGCGCCGCCCGATCTTCGACCTGCTTGAGATCATGGCTCGCCTGCGCGCCAGGGAGGGCGGCTGCGCCTGGGACCTGGAACAGACCTACGCCACCATCGCTCCCTACACGGTGGAGGAGGCTTATGAGGTGGCCGACGCCATCCAGCGCGGCGACCTGAACGACCTGCGCGACGAGCTCGGCGACCTGCTGCTGCAGGTGGTTTTCCACGCGCGCATGGCGGAGGAAGACGGCGCCTTCGATTTCGACGACGTCGCCCGCGCTATCAACGCCAAGATGATCCGCCGCCACCCACATGTGTTCGGCGACGCGCAGCAGCGCACCGCTGGCGAACAGACCGAGGCCTGGGAGGTTATCAAGGCTGAGGAGCGCTCCGAGAAGGGCAAGAACCAGAGCCTGCTGGACGACGTGCCGGTCGGCTTGCCCGCCCTCACCCGCGCCGTGAAGCTCTCCCGCCGCGCCGCCGGCGTCGGCTTCGTCTGGCCCTCGGTCAAGGAGGTGCTGGACAAGCTGCACGAGGAGATCGCCGAACTAGAGCATGAGGTGGCCGCAGGCGACCTGGAAAAGGCGCGGCAGGAACTAGGCGATGTGCTGTTCGTCTGCGCCAACATCGGCCGCCAGCTGGACATCGATCCGGAAGACGCCCTACGCGCCACCAACGCCAAGTTCGTCCGCCGCTTCCAGTTCATCGAGGCCCGCCTGGCGCAGGCGGGCAAGACCCCGGCCCAATCGGACCTGGCGGAGATGGACGGACTTTGGGACGCCGCCAAGGCGGCGGAGAGGGACTGATATCCCAGTAGTCGCGGAGCGCCCCGATTGACGCCCTCAATCTCGAAACCACATCCTACCCCCGCTCCACCCGCCCGTGCCCGGCCAGCGCCTCCACCGCCAGCCGTGTCAACGCTCCACGCCAAGCCTGTTTCGCCCTTGCCCAGGCGGCCTCGTCCACGAAGGCCCAGTCCCAGAAGGGCAGCCAGCCGCCGTCGGCCTGCTGGCCGGCGACCAGGGCGGCGGCGGCCGGTTCGATCTGCGCCGACAGGGCGCCGGCGAGCAGGCTGGTCGGGGTCGGCGCCAGATCGAGGGCCGGCGCATGTTCGTCGGCGGCGTCG
Source organism: Caulobacteraceae bacterium (assembly GCA_036384135.1). Classification (GTDB taxonomy): domain Bacteria; phylum Pseudomonadota; class Alphaproteobacteria; order Caulobacterales; family Caulobacteraceae; genus Acaudatibacter. The sequence goes on from DASVMY010000084.1 coordinate 115,574, forward strand.
TGGGCGCTCACCGACCGCAGCAGCAGGTTCGACAAGCCCGCGCGTAGGTCCGCCGGCGCCGTCGCCGTCTCAGCCAGGATCACGGCGCAGCGCAGGTCGTAGGCTCCGGTGATCAGCGGCGTCTCGCCGATCGTCCGCCGCATCCTGGCTTCCGCCGCCGCGATCAAGCCGGCGGGCGCGGCGTCCGCGAACCCATAGAGCGCGGCCAGAATCTCCGCCGTCGGGTTGAACGCGAACCCCAGCCAGCGGTCCGCCAGCTCGGCGTCATAGCCCCACCAAGGCGCGTGCGGGCCGTCGTCCACATGGGCGTCGATGATCGGCCAGACCCCATCCTGGATGTTAGCCGCCAGCCAGCGTATCGCCGCGGCGACCATGGGGTGGCCCGCCGGCGCACCAGCCCGGCGCAAATGGCGCAAGCCGACGCTGGTGGCAATGCCGCTGGAGGCCGGCGTGGCCATGTCCGGTTCCAGCCCGTGGCCGAAGCCGCCGTCGGGGTTCTGGAACGGCGCCAGGGCCGCGATCACAGCGCCGCTCTCCCCGGCCTCAAACGCCAGGCGCCAAAGCGCCAGGTCCAGGGGCCGCGCCTGGGTCTGGATGAAGGCGCGCGCCGCCTCGAAGCGGTCGCGGGACAGTCGCGCGGTCATGGTCGGTTCCTCGTTCTGGCCCGCAGCTTCCCGCGCCAGTCGCCGACCGTCAAGAACAAATCAGGAACTATTCCGCCGCGGCGCGGATCAAGGCCATGGGCCGTAGCTGCTCGAACTGCCCCAGAGCCTGCGGCCCCAGGCGCGCGGCTACGATCACCCGGCCCTCCTCGTCCTCCCGGGCCGTAATGCGGCCGTGGCGGTAGAGCCAGGCCAGGGCCTCGCCGTCGGAGGCTTCCAGGTCGAACACCACCTCCGGTCCTTCGTCCACAAGCCCGCCCAACTGCGCCAGCAGCGCCTCGCAGCCCTCGCCGGTGATCGCCGACACCGCCGCAGCCCCGGCCCGCTGGGCTCGGCCCAGCACCGCTTCGCGCGCCTCTCCGTCCAGCTGGTCGGTCTTGTTCCAGACCTCGACGATGCGCTTGCCGCTATCGGGCCCCACGCCCAACTCGGTCATCACCTTGCGCACGTCCTCATTCTGGGCGTCGGAGTCGGCCCCGGCGATGTCGCGCACATGCAGCACGATGTCGGCGTCGCGCACCTCTTCCAGGGTGGCGCGGAACGCCTCCACCAACTCGTGCGGCAGGTCGGAGATGAAGCCCACGGTATCGGAGATGATCGCGGGCCGCCCGCCCGGCAGCTTCAGCTGCCGCAGGGTCGGGTCCAGGGTGGCGAACAACATGTCCTTGGCCAGGACCTTGGCCTCGGTCAGGCGGTTGAACAGGGTCGACTTGCCGGCATTGGTATAGCCCACCAGGGCGATGGTCGGATACGGCACGCGCCGCCGGGCCTGGCGCTGCAGGCCGCGGGTGCGGCCCACGTCCAGCAGGTCCTTCTTCAGCCGCACCATCTTGTCCATCAGCAGACGCCGGTCGGACTCGATCTGGGTTTCGCCGGGCCCGCCCATGACCCCAAAGCCGCCACGCTGGCGCTCCAAGTGGGTCCAAGTGCGGACCAGGCGCGAGCGCTCGTAGTCCAGCCTGGCCAGCTCCACCTGCAGCTTGCCTTCCCGCGTGCGGGCGCGGCGGGCGAAGATCTCCAGGATCAGGCCCGTGCGGTCGATCACCTTGACCTTCCAGGCGCGCTCCAGGTTCCGCTGCTGCACCGGGGTCAGGGCGTCGTCGATGACCACGACGTCGATCTCCTCGCCGTCGCAGACGGTGGCGATCTCCTGCACCTTGCCGCTGCCGAACAGGGTCGCGGGCGTGACCGCGCGCAGGGGCGCGATCAGGCTCTGGCGGATATCCAGGTCCAGGGCCTCGGCCAGGCCGACAGCCTCGTCCAGGCGCGCCTCGGGGGACCGCAGCGAGGTCTCGCGCGGCCGGATGGGATGGATGACGAGGGCGACCTCAACCTGAGGCCGTCGATCAATGGATTTAGCTGTCAATCTTCGCCGTTTTCTTCGGTGCCGGGCTCGTAGAGCTGCACGGGCTGCGCCGGCATAATGGTAGAGATGGCGTGCTTATAGACCAATTGCGACTGGCCATCTCGACGCAGCAGGACACAGAAGTTGTCGAACCAGCTCACCACGCCCTGCAGCTTGACGCCATTGACCAGAAAGATGGTCAGTGGGGTCTTGGATCGGCGGACGCTGTTGAGGAAGGTGTCCTGCAGGTTCTGTTTCTTGTCGGACGTGCTCACGGGTTTAACCCCCTTTTTGTTCGTTGATTGGCGACACAGCGCCGCCACACAAGAGTTGGTCAGGCCTTTCAGGGCCTGGGCGTCACGTCACCAAGCGGTGGCGCGCGCCCTTTCGATATAGAGTTCACGCAACCGTTTCGCTACAGGGCCGGGCTTTCCGTCCCCCAGAACCTGGCCGTCAACCTTGACGATGGGCAGCACCAGGGTCCCGGCGCCGGTTATGAAGGCTTCCTTGGCCGATTTGGCCTCCTCCACGGTGAAAGGCCTTTCCTCCAGCGTCAGCCCTTCCTTGGCGATCACCTCCATCAGGGTCTTGCGGGTGATGCCGCGCAGGATGTTGGCCTGGGTGTCGCGGGTGCGCAGGCGGCCCTGCTGGTCGATGATCCAGGCGTTGGACGACGCCCCCTCGGTGACCAGGCCCAGGTCGTCCACGAACCAGGCTTCGACGGCGCCGGCCTCCCGCGCCCCCTGTTTGGCCAGGACATTGGGCAGCAGGGCGATGGTCTTGATGTCGCAGCGAGCCCAGCGGGTCTCCGGCACGGTGACCACCGCCGCGCCCTTAGCCGCCTTGGCTTCGGCCGCGGCGCGATCGACGCTCCTGGCGGTGATGACGATGCTGGGCGGGGTGCCGGGCGCGGGAAAGGCGTGGTCGCGGCGGGCGACGCCGCGGGTGACCTGCAGATAGACTAGGCCGTCGCGCACGCGGTTGCGGCGCAGGGTCTGCTTTAGGGCGATCTTCAGGGCCGCGCGGCTCATCGGCGGATCAATGCGCAGTTCCGACAGACTGCGGTCCAGACGCTCGAAATGCCCCTCCGCATCCCCCAGCCTGCCGTCGAACACCGCCCAGACCTCATAGACCCCGTCGGCCAGCTGATAGCCACGGTCCTCGATATGCACGCTGGCCTCGGCGTGCGGCTGGAAGATCCCGTTCACATAGGCAACGCGCGACATCCTACTTCGCTCCTATCGGAGCTTCGAAGGATTGACCCTCAAGCTCCTGAAATGACACCGACAAACCTGCAACGCGTTGGCGAAGCAGGTTAATCTTCCAGCTCTTCGAAAGCGCGCGCGGCGCCGAATCCCAGGGACTTCAGCTTACGATGCAGGGCCGAACGCTCCATGCCGATAAAGGCCGCCGTGCGTGAGATATTGCCGCCGAACCGCATAATCTGGGCGTTCAGATATTCCTTCTCGAACAGCTCGCGCGCCTCGCGCAGCGGCAGGGCGATGATCCGTTCGGCCCCCAGGCCGCCGGCGGGCGGCGTGCCGCTGGCGTCGGGGGGCAGCATGTCGGCGGTGATCGCTTCGGAAGGATCGCCCGCCGCCAGGATCAGGATCCGCTCGACCACGTTCTTCAGCTGCCGGATGTTCCCAGGCCAGGCCTGCACCTGCAGGGTGGCATAGGCGTCGTCGGCCAGGCGCCGCACCGGCAGTCCGGACGCGGCCCCAAGCTTCTCGATATAGAAGTCGATCAGCTCGGGGATGTCCTCCCGCCGCTCGGCCAGGCCGGGCACTCGAATGGGCACCACGTTCAGCCGGTGGAACAGGTCCTCACGAAACTTTCCGGCCGCGATCTCCTCGCGCAGGTCGCGGCTGGTGGAGGAGACCACGCGCACGTCCACCTGCACGTCCGCCTCGCCGCCCACACGCCGGAACCGCTGCTCGACCAGCACCCGCAGGATTCGGCTCTGGCTCTCCCACGGCATGTCGGCGATCTCGTCGATATAGAGGGTGCCGCCGTGGGCGCGTTCGAACACGCCGATCTTGCGCGGCCGGCCGCCCTCCCCTTCCTCGCCGAACAGCTCCACATCCATGCGCTCGGGCGCCATGCCGGCGGCGCTGACCACCACGAATTCGCTGCGGGCGCGGGGGCTGGCGCCGTGGATCAGGCGCGCGGAGGTCTCCTTGCCGGCGCCGGGCGGGCCGGAGATCAGCACCCGGCTGTTGGCCGAGGCGACCTTGGAGATCATCTGGCGCAGCTGCTGCGCCGCCGGCGAGGCGCCCACCAGGCCATCGGGCAAGATCACCTGGGTGCGTAGCCGGCGGTTCTCCCGGCGCAGGTTCGCCGCCTCCAGCGCCCGCTCGGCCACCAGCAGCAGGCGGTCGGACTTGAACGGCTTTTCCAGGAAGTCATAGGCGCCGCGCTTGATGGCGCTGACGGCGGTCTCGATGTTGCCGTGCCCAGAGATCATCACCACCGGCAGGTCCGGATCCAGGGTCTTGACCATGTCGAGCAGTTCCAGCCCGTCCATCCCTCCGCCCTGCATCCAGATGTCCAGGACCAGCAGCGAGGGCTTGCGGGCGCGGATGGCCGCCAGGGCGGTCTCGGAATCCTGCGCCGTGCGGACCGAATAGCCCTCGTCCTCCAGTATCCCCGCCACCAGGTCGCGGATATCGGCCTCGTCGTCGACAATCAGAACGTCACTGGTCATGCATTCAGGCCTTCAGACCGTTTCGCCGAAGCAGGCGCTTCGACCGTATCGGATGGGGGTTGGGCGCCGGGGGTGTGCGGGAAACTGAGCACCACGCGCGCGCCGCGGCCGTGAGCCGCGTCGGTGAGGATCAGGCTGCCGCCATGGTCTTCCAGGATACGTTTGACGATCGCCAGGCCAAGGCCGGTGCCTTTCTCGCGGGTGGTGACATAGGGCTCGGTCAGGCGGTCGCGGTCCTTGGCGGGCAGGCCGACGCCATTGTCCTCGATGACAATGTCCAGATGCCCCTCGCGCAGCACCATGGCGACGTCGATCCGCCCGGGTGGATCAGGCTGGGTCAACCGCCGCGCCGCGATCGCCTCGCCGGCGTTCTTAAGCACATTGGTCAGGGCCTGGCCGACGATGCGGCCGTCGCAGACCAGGGTCGTCGCCGGCAGGGGCTCGGCGATCTCCACCGCGGTTTCCGGCGCGGCCACCCGCTGGGCGAAGACGCTCTCGCGCAGCATCTCGGCCGGGTCGTGCTCGGCGAACCGGGGCGCGGGCATGCGCGCGAAAGCGGAGAACTCGTCGACCATGCGGCCGATGTCGCCCACCTGCCGGATGATGGTTTCGGTGCAGCGGTCGAAGGTCTCCAGGTCGCCGGTGATCTCCTTGCGGTACTTGCGGCGCAGGCGTTCGGCCGACAGCTGGATCGGGGTCAGGGGGTTCTTGATTTCGTGCGCGATACGCCGGGCCACGTCCTTCCAGGCGGCGTTGCGCTGGGCGGCGATCAGGCGGGTGATGTCGTCGAAGGTCAGCACCAGGCCCTCGGCGCTGTGGCTGGCTCGGACCCGCAGGCGCAGGGACTCACCGCCGCGCACCACGTCGACGTCCTCCTCCACCTCATTGCCCAGATCCGCGGCCGAGGCCACGAACGTCAGCTCCGGGGCGATCTCCTCCAGCCGCCGGCCGAAGCTCTGGGCGGTGGTCACATGCAGCAGTTCGGTGGCCTGGCGGTTGATGGCCGAGACCTTGCCCTGGGGGTCCAACCCGATGACGCCGGCGCTGACGCCCAGCAGCACGGTCTCCATGAAGTGGCTCTTGGACTCGGCGTCGGCGTGGGCGGCGCGCAGGGCCTCCTGCTGGGCCTGCAGGTCGCCGGTCATGCGGTTGAAGGCGCGCGACAGCACCGCGATCTCCTCGGGATCGCCGCTGGTGTCCACCCGCACCGACAGGTCGCCGGACGACACCCGGCCCGCCGCGTGCACCAGCCGCGCTACCGGCCCGGCGATGCCTCCCGCCGCCAGCATCCCCAGCCACACCGCCCCCACCAGCACCAGCAAGGCCGTCTCGGCGTAGCTCAGCGCGAAGGCGGCCTGGATCCTGGCCCGGCTGGTCTTGGCCTCGCGATAGGCGGCCAGGGAGGCTTCGGATTCCCGCAGGTGGGTGAAGATGCCCTGGTCCACGGGCCGCACGATGTACAGATAGGCGTCCGGATAGCCGCGCAGCCGGTAGAGGGCGCGGAACAGGTTGGCGCGCTCGAAGGGGTTGGCCGAAACGATGCCCTCGTCGGCGGCGTCGAAGCTGGAATTCGGCGGCGTCAGCAACGGCGGCGCCACCGGCGATTCCGCCCGCGCCAGCACGAAGCCCCGGCGGTTGAGCAGATAGGCGGCGGTGAAGCCGTTGTCCTGGGTCTGGTCCTTCAGGAAGTGGCCGTAGGCGACCGGGGAGTCGGCCAGGGAGAAGGCGGCGGTGTTCAGGTCCTTGGCCATGCCGGCCATGTGGACGCCGATATAGCGCTTCTGCTCCTCGACATAGGAATTGGCCACCGTGGCGGAGTTCTCCACCACCGTCTGGACGCGGGCGTTGAACCAGTTCTCCACGCCGCGGGTCACCAGCACGCCGAAGAACAGGGCCACGATCACCGCCGGCGCCACCGCGGCCAGGGCGAACATGCCGATGAAGCGCAGGTGCAGACGGGCGCCGGCGTCGTCCGACTGGGCGTTGAACAGGGCCACCACGCGGCCCAGCATCACCGCCGCCAGGGCCAGAACGATCGCCAGGCCCAGCAGCAGCAGGGTCAGCACCAAGGGGCTGGCCGGCCCCAAGGGACCGCTCAGGGTGGGCGAGGAGCCCAGCATGACCGCCGAGGCCGTCAAGGCGAGCGCCAGCACATAGCCGACCGCCATCATCAGACGGCTATCGAGCTTGGCGCCCAAGGCGAGCGATCTCAGCGACAGCATGGCGCGCGAAGGTGACGGCGACGTCATCCCCGGAAATTACCGGCAACTGTGCCCCAAACTCAACAGGCTTGTGGCGAAATAGGCTCAGCGGCGACCGCGGCTCATCTCCACGCCAAGGTCATGTATCTTCTTGCGAAGAGTGTTGCGGTTCAGGCCCAGCACCTCGGCGGCGCGAACCTGATTGCCACGGGTGGCCGCCAGGGTCAGCTGGATCAGCGGCCGTTCCACCTCCTCCAGCACCCGGTCGTAAAGGCCCGCCGGCGGCACCCCGTCCGGCTGGTCGGCGAAATAGGAGGCCAGGTGCCGCTCCACCAGGGTGGCCAGGGTCACCGGCCCGTCCTCGCCCACCGGCATCGACACCTGCTCGGCCAGTTCGCGCTCGACGATGCGGGCGCTGATCAGCTCCTCGGCGTAGAGGGCGCAGATGCGGCGGATCAGGTTCTCCAGCTCGCGGACATTGCCCGGCCAGGCGTGCGCCTTCAGCCGCTCCAGCGCGGCCTGGTCTATGGTCTTGGACGGCAGGCCTTCGCGCGCCGCGCGCAGCAGGAAGGCGCGGGCGAGATCCGGGATGTCGTCGGTGCGGTCGCGAAGCGGCGGCAGGCGCACCGGCGCCACATTGAGGCGGAAATACAGGTCCTCGCGGAACAGGCCCTGCTGGATCAGGCCGCGCAGGTCGCGGTTGGTGGCGGCGATGACCCGCACATTGGGTTTGCGGCCGGTCTTGGGGTTGATGGCCGGCTCGGCGCCGTCGAACACGCGCAAGAGCCGCGTCTGGGCGTCCAGCGGCATGTCGCCGATCTCGTCCAGGAACAGGGTGCCGCCGTCGGCCTCCACCAGCTTGCCGTGGTCGCCGTCGCCCTTGCCGAACAGTTCGGTCTCCACCCGCTCGCGCGGCACCGCGGCCAGGTTGATCACCGCGAACTTGCCGTCCCGCCGCCGACCAAGGTCGTGCAGCGCCCGCGCCACCAGCTCCTTGCCCGAGCCGCTCTCGCCGGTGATCAGCACCGTCAGGTCCGCCCCCACCAGGCGGGCGATGGTGCGGTAGACGTCCTGCATCGGCGTCGATCGGCCGATCAGCGGCAGGCGCTCGTCGCGCACCGCCCGCGCCTGGGCCTTGGCCGCCTCGCCGTCAACTGGGCGCGCCAGGGCCCGGCGGGCCGTATTGGTCATGTCGTCCAGGTCGAAGGGCTTGGGCACATAGTCGAAGGCCCCGACGTCGGCGGCGTTGACCGCGGTCAGCAGGGTGTTCTGGGCGCTCATGACGATGATCGGCAGCTTGGGCCGCTGCTTGCGGATGCGGGGCAGGACGTCGAACACGTTCTCGTCGGGCATCACCACGTCGGTGACCACCAGGTCCCCCTCCCCGTCCATCACCCACTTCAGCAGGGTGGTGGCGTTGCCCGTGGCGCGCACCTGGTAGCCCAGGCGGGTGAAGGCTTGGGAGAGGACCAGGCGGATGGAGGAGTCGTCGTCGGCGATCAGGATCTTCTGACTGGCAGCGCTCATCTGGACTTTTCCTTGGGGGCCGGAACCACGGTCGGCGCGACAGGCAGCAGAACCCGGAAGACGGTCCGTCCGGGCTCGGATTCAAAATCGATCAAGCCCCCGTGGCCGGCGACGATCTTGGCCACCAGAGCGAGGCCGAGGCCCGCTCCGTGGGTCTTGGTGGTGACGAAGGGTTCGAACAGGTGCTCGCGCAGATGGACCGGCACACCGGGCCCATTGTCGACCACACGGACCTCCAGCGGCGCGCCCTGGGCGGCCTGGCCGTCGATGGCCCGCACCCGCACGCCATGGCGGAAGGCCGTGGTCAGGGTGATCTCCCCGCGCCCGTCGCCGCGGGCGTGGGCGGCCTCGGCGGCGTTCTTCACCAGGTTCAGGAACACCTGGATCAACTGGTCCTCGTCGCCCCAGACGGCCGGCAGCGACGGGTCGAAGGTCTCACGCAGGCCCAGGCCGTCGGCGACCCCGTTGGCCGCCAGGGCCCGCACCCGGTCCAGCACCTCGTGGATATTGACCTCGGCGCGGTTGATGATGGCGTCGTCGGAAAAGGCCTCCATGCGGTCCACCAGGCGGCGGATGCGGTCGGTCTCGTCGACGATCAGCTGCGCCAGCGGCGCGTCCTCCGCCTTGGCGCCGGTCTTCAGCAACTGCGCCGCGCCGCGGATGCCGGCCAGGGGGTTCTTGATCTCGTGCGCCAGCATCCGGCCAAGGCCGACCACCGAGCGCAGCCCGGCCACGTCGGCGGCCCGGTCGACCCCCAGCGCCCCGCCCCGGACATGCAGGCTCAACAGGATCACGCCCTCGCCCAGGGAGGCCGCCGCACCGTCGGCCTCAAAGGGCGGATGGCCGAACAGGCTGATCTCCAGGCCACGTTCCCGCACCGCGCCCTGCTCGGCCGCCGCCCGGTTGATCAGCGACACCAGGGGAGAGCCCGGCGGCAGGGCGGCCTTGAACCGGCCCCGCGCCAGCAGCGCCAGGCCCTGGCCGAACAGGGCCTCGGCGGCCTCATTGACCGCCACCAAGGCGCCGGCGCGGTCCACCACCATGGCCGGCTCGGGAATCAGGTCGAAGGCGTTGGCCTTCAGGGCGGCCAGGCCGGCGGCGCCGGGAAAGGCGCGAACCTTGCTCTCGGTCATGCGGCCAGCCTTTCGGTTTCGCGGCGCCATTGGTCGGCAAGGCCCGCCTCGATGTCACTCGCCTCGTCCAGGCGGCACAGCCGGCCGCGCGCCGCGCGGCGGTCCTGCGCGGACCCCGACCAGGGCGCCTGTTCGACGTAGGCCGCCAGATGTTTGCGGAACATGCGCACCCCCATGCGATGGCCATAGAATTTGATGCTGCGGTGAAGCTGGACCAGAGCGGTCTCCAGCAGCGTCTCGGCGTCCGGCGTGGTCCACGCCTCTCCGTCCAGCGCCGCCTCGATGGCCGCGGCGACCCACGGCCGCCCGGTGGCGCCCCGGCCCAGCATCACCGCGTCGGCGCCCGACTGCTCCAGAGCTTCGCGCGCCCCGGCCGCGTCGACGATGTCGCCGTTGACCACGACGGGGATGGAGACCTCCGCTTTCACCGCCCGCACGGCGGCCCAGTCGGCGGTCCCGGCATAGAACTGGCAGCGGGTGCGGCCATGCACGGTGATCGCCTTGGCCCCGGCCCGCTGCGCCCGCGCGGCCAGCTCCGGGGCGTTCTTCGCCGCGTCGTCCCAGCCCAGGCGCATCTTCACCGTCACCGGAACGTCGCTGGCGTCCACCGCCGCGGCGATCAGGCGCTCGGCCAGGTCCAGGTCCCGCATCAGGGCCGATCCGGACTGGACGCCGGTGACCTCCTTGGCCGGGCAGCCCATGTTCAGATCGATGATCTGGGCGCCGGCCCGGGCCGCCAGGCGCGTGGCCTGGGCGACGTGATTCGCCTCGCAGCCCACCAGCTGCACCACCATCAGCGGCAGGCCCTCGCCGACCGCCGAGCGGCGGACCACGTCCGGCCGGCCGCGCGCGAAATCGGCGCAGGCAACCATTTCAGTCGCGACATAGGCCGCCCCGAGATCGGCGGCTGTCTGACGAAACGGCAGATCGGAGACCCCGGTCATCGGAGCGATCCAAACCCGGCCTTTAACCTTCACCGACCCTACTTCCAGGCTGCTGCCCATTTTATATGCACCCCATAAGACCGCTTTTTAGGCACATTGTGCGGCGCCGTAAAGCCTGGACAATGATGATCGACCCCCTAAACACAGCGGCATGGAATTTCTCGCCGTAATCGTCGCTGGCGGATCGGGCTCGCGAGCCGGCCCGGGCGGCGCCAAGCAGTGGCGTGACCTGGCCGGACGTCCCGTCCTGCGCTGGTCCGCCGAAGCGCTCCTGTCGTGCGGCGCGCGGCAGCTTGTGGTCGTCGTTCCTGAAGGCGGTCAAGGGCTTGCGGACGAAGCTCTGGCCGGTCTGCCGCGCTGGTCCCTGGCGATCGGCGGCGCCACCAGGGCGGATTCCGTGCAATCGGGCCTTCGGGCCCTGAAGGCCGAATCGGACGCGGTCGTGCTGGTGCACGACGCCGCCCGTCCTTTTGTTGCAAAGCGACACATTAGCGCTCTGTTCGACGCCCTGGCCGGCGCCGACGGCGCGGTCCCCGCCCTACCGGTGGCCGATACCTTGAAGCGCGCCCAGACCGAGGACGGCCCCACGCAGACCGTCTCCCGCGCCGGTCTGTGGCGGGCGCAGACCCCTCAGGCTTTCCGCCTCGGCCCCCTGCTGGACGCCTACGCCCGCTGGCCCGCCGACGCCGAACCCACCGACGACGCGGCGGTGGTGGAACGGGCCGGCGGCCGCGTCGCCCTGGCGGCGGGCGATCCGATGCTGATGAAACTCACCTATCCGGAGGATTTCGCCATGGCCGAACGGCTGGCGGGCGCGGCGCGGACCACCCGTATCGGCATGGGCTACGACGCCCACCGATTCGGCCCCGGCCAGAGCGTCTGGCTATGCGGGGTCGAGATCGCCCACGACCATACCCTGGTCGGCCACTCCGACGCCGACGCGGGCCTGCACGCCCTCACCGACGCCCTTCTGGGGACCATCGGCGAAGGCGACATCGGCGACCACTTTCCCCCGACGGACCCGCAATGGCGGGGAGCCCCCTCCGACATCTTCCTCAAGAAGGCCGTCGAGCTGATCGCCGAGCGCGGCGGCCGGGTGCTCAACGTCGACCTGACCCTGATCTGCGAACGCCCCAAGATCAAACCCCACCGCCAGGCCATGCGCGAACGCCTCGCCGCGCTACTGGGCGTCGATCTGAGCCAGGTCAGCGTCAAGGCCACTACCACCGAAGGCATGGGCTACACCGGCCGCGAAGAAGGCCTCGCCGCCCAGGCGGTCGCGGCGGTGGAACTGCCGGCCTAAGGGTTTCTGCCGAAGGCGCAGCCTCGCCCCCTCCAACACGCTGAGGGGCGACGACGGACAATTGGTCGCAGCGTCCGCGGGTCGGCGGAAACCGCGACAGCGGCTTGCCCTCGCTTGACCCCTCAATCGGGCCGAACCTAAGCTGCAGCAAGGTTCTGACGCGCTCGTCGTGTCCGGATCGACGCCAAGAAGGCGGATCGGCGCCCGCGCCGACACCGTCTCAAGATGGGAGCGCCAGATTTATGACTAATTTCAGCCGCCGTTAGTTCGCAATCTATTTGCCTGCTTGACGTGTACTAAAGTGATTCGGGGGGCGTTCAGTGATTGTATTTGTTGGCGAACCGCCAGTGCGTGCGGGCGATATCGCGCAAGATTCTTCGCGATTCCAAATCTCAAAACAGCGATCGGGCATGCGCGCGGCGGCTCTGGCGACCGGCGTTCTACTGGCTGGACTCGGGCTTGCGGGCCCGTCGCTTGCGCAGAGCGCCACCGCGGACGCCGCGGCGACGGATCATAGGTTCCTGGACATTGATCAGGCGCTCGCGAAACTGCTGCCTATCCCCGCGCTTCGGTCGGCGCCCGAGCTGTTCGGCTTCGCGACCGTCAAACTTGGCCGGACGCTCTACGACAACATCTGGCGCCAGGCCGCCTGGAGCGCCCTGCCCGACCGCAACGGCGAGCTGGACGCCTGCGTGGAGAACCTCAAGACCCTGCCCATGCGAGCGCGGCTGGAACGCGCGAACGCCTGGATCAACGCCCGGGTCACCTACGCTCCCGACCCCGCCCTGACCAGTCATCACTGGGGGAACCTGGCCCAGGCCCTTGCACAGGGCCGAGGCGAGCGTGAAGACATCGCCATCGCCAAGCTGCAGCTCCTGGCCGCCGCCGGCGTTCCAAGGCGCGACATGTACCTGGTCCTGGTGCGCGACTGGGGCCGTGTGGCCGACGACGCCCTGCTGGCGGTTCGCGACGGCGATCAGGTCTATGTGCTGGACAGCAAGCAGGACGACTTCCTCCAGCCCAGCCAGACCGGCCGCTACTTCCCCGTCCTGGCGTTCAGCGCCGAGGGAACCTGGATATTCGGAAGACGCCAGGCTGATATCACCACGACCAGAGTCTCCTACACCGACTTGCGGAGCATCATGGGTTACGACGCCGTCACCGCTCCGGTCGCGCAGGCCCGGCCCTCGCCCCCGCCGTTCGGGCGGCCCGGGCCGAATGGGCGCTGAAGCGGAAGTCCGGCCGAGGCAATAACCCTAGCGGCGTGGCGGCCTTCACCCCTGCCGCCCCCGCCCCGTCCACTGATCCCGCATCCGCCGCACCATGGCGCCGAACAGGTTAGTGTAGTTGTCCGTCCAGGGCGCCACCCCGGCTGGCTGCACGGGCTGCCAGACGCTGTCGGCCTTGAAGGGCGCCAGAGCGGCCTCGCTGCGGGTCACGATCACCGCGTCCTCGGCGGTGTCCCACAGTTCGGGCAGGCCCGGAAGGGTGTCGTGGTTCTGGTAGAGGGCGTGGCCGCCGGCCGCCAGGGCCACGGCCTCGGCCGGGCGGATCAGGTCCAGGTTGCGGTTCGACAGATGCAGGATCAGCACCCCGTCCGGCTTCAGCTTGGTCAGGTACATCCGCACCGCCTCCACCGTCAGCAGGTGCGCCGGCACGCTGTCGGAAGTGAAGGCGTCGATCAGCAGGATGTCATAGCGGCCCGCCGGCTCGCGGTTCATGGTCAGGCGCGCGTCCCCCAGGACGTAGCCCAGCTGCCCCTTGGCGCACTGGCTGGTGTAGGTGAACACCTTGTCGGCCGTGGACAGCCGGAACACCAGCGGATCGATCTCGAAGAAGTTCAGGGCGTCGCCGCGCCGCACATAGGCTGCCACCGTCCCGGCCCCCAGACCGACGGCGCCGATGGTGACCGCCGGCTTGGCCGCCTGCTTGGCGTCGAACACCTGGCCGATCGGGGTCTCGTGGGCATAGTAGACCAGGGGTTGGCAGCGATGCGCCGGGTCCAGGGCCTGGGCGCCGTGCAGGGTGGTGCCGTGGGCCAGCATGCGGACCTCCCCGCCCAACCGGGCGACATGGCCCCGCGTCTCTCGCACCACGCCGAAGAAGCTGCGCCAGGTCCCGATGACGTCGGAACGGTCGCTGATCCGCTCGGCGGTGACGATCAGCACCAGCACCATGGGCAGGAAGGTCCAGAGCCGGCCCCGCAGCAGGAAGGCCATCACCACGGTCAGGCCCAGGACCGGCGCAGCCACGTCCAACGGCTTGGTGTGGCCGATCAGCCGATACTCCAGCGGCCACAACGGCGCCGGCGTCTGCACCAGCAGGAAGGCGATCACGGCCCCCGCCAGGCCCAGGCCGACGGCGATCCAGGTCTGGGTCCTGGGCGCCTCGCCAAACCCCCAGGGCCGGGCCAGGCAGCAGAGCACCAGCACCAGGGGATACTCCGCCACGGTGTTGAAGATCAGTGGGGCCACGAAGGCGTTGAACGAGCCGCCCAACACCCCGCCCAGCGACATGCAGATGTAGAAGTCGGTCAGGCGCGCCGGCGCCGGCCGCCGCGCCACCAGGGCCTGGTGGCAGACCAGGGCGGTCAGGAAGAAGGTCGCCAGGTGCAGGCCGGCCTCCTGCAGGAAATTACGCGTCCAGAAGTGGATGAAGGCGGCGCAGACCGGCAGGGCGATGGCCTGCAAGAGCAGTACGACACCCCGTTTCAGCCAGGGTTTGCTCTGGAAGGCGACGATGAAGGTGGCCAGGTACAGGGCCAGGGGCGCCACCCACATGAACGGCGCTGAGCCGAGGTCGGTGGTGATGTAGTTGGTCACCCCCAGCATCAGGCTGGACGGCAGCGCCGCCAGCCCCACCCAGATGGCGCGGTCCCGCCAGGAGATCTGCGGGGCCGCGGCGTCTGCTTGCGGCGCGCTCCGCACCCTGGGCGCGCCTCGCCACAGGCTGAGGCCCAGCATCATCAGCAGCACGAAGAAAACCGCGTAACCGACCGTCCAGCCTAGTGTTTGGCCCTGCAGGGTCACCAGCGGCTCGACCACCACAGGATAGGCCAGCAGCGCCAGCAAGCTGCCGAGGTTGCTGGCCGCATACAGGGCGTAGGGCTCGCGGGCCTCCTCCGCCCGATAGGTCCGCGCGTGCCAGGCCTGGACCAGGGGGGCGGTGGCCGACAGGGCCGCGAAGGGCGCGCCGACGGACAGCGCCAGCACGCCCACCAGCCACAGCGCCGGCGCGTCCGGCCGCGGATCGCCCAGCACGGCGCTGACCCGCAGCGGCAGGACCAGGGCCGCGATGATCAGAACGCCCGAATGGACCACAATCTGCGCCCTGATCGACCGGGCGCGCTGCAGCAGGTGGGCATAGACATAGCCGGCCAGCAGGGCGGCCTGGAAGAACGCCAGGCTGGTGTTCCACACCGCCGCCGTGCCGCCCAGCAGGGGCAGCACCAGCTTGGCCATCATCGGCTCGACCATGAACACCAGGGCCGCGCTGGCGAACACGGTAACGACGAACAGGGCGGGGGCCATGGCGCCGGATCGCGAAGCGGGGACTGCTGTCATCGGCTCGATTCGCTGCCGGGGCCTTCCTGTTCCGGCCAGGCTGGATCAGCCGGGCCGGAACAGGAAGGCCCATATTCTGAAAGTCCTGAGCGTGATCTGGCCCTGAACGCGGCGGCGCGTTCGAGGCCAGATCACGCTCGGGGGCTGGACGCCGCGATGTTGGTCCCCCACAACCGCGCTTGGCTAGTGGGCTGTTTTTGGGAGAGCGGGCGGATGTTTTCGTTGGAGATCGAGACCCTGGCCCGGCTGGTGATCGATGACGCGCGGGAAAAGAACCTGCGCCTGGTCACCGCCGAAAGCTGCACCGGCGGGCTGGTGGCGGGGGCGATCTGCTCGATCCCCGGAGCCTCCGACGTCTTCGAGCGCGGCTTCGTCTGCTACACCAACCGCGCCAAGGCCGAGATGCTGGGCGTCTCCGGCGACCTTATCGCCGACCTCGGCGCCGTCTCCGAACCGGTCTGCCGGATGATGGCCGAGGGCGCCATCGAGAACTCACACGCCCACCTGGCCATCGCCATCACCGGTGTGGCCGGTCCCGGCGGCGGCACCCCGCTCAAGCCCGTCGGCACCGTCCACCTGGCCACCGCCCGCTCCAACCAGTCGGTGCAGCACCGAATGGAGCTGTTCGAGTACGAGACCCGCTGGGAGGTCCAGATGGCCGCCGTCCAGGTGGCGCTGGAAATGATGCGGGACCGGCTGCGCTAAGCCCGTGCCGGACCCCGTCAGCGAAAGTCGGGGACGGGGCCTC
>DASVMY010000085.1:0-30417 GCA_036384135.1 Caulobacteraceae bacterium
CGAGCGACCCGAGACGGCGTCGCATCACGGGCGCCGGCAGGCCGCGCGGCGCCTTTGGGCGGGCGGGCGCGCGGTCCAGCGCACCCTGTCTGAACGCCATTGTCGGCTGCGCGGCGTGACCCGCGATCTGCCCGGGCCTGAGTCTCTGCGCCACAACGCCTCGGCGCCGGTCTCGGTCTATCGGGAGACCCCGCATCACCGACCAGCCCTCGTGGCGGGTGTGACCGACGCCCAGGGCCGCATCACGGGCGTCGAGATCACCTACCTCGCGCCGAACGGCCGCAGGGCCCATGATCTGCGTCTATCCCGCAAGACGGTCGGGTTCGCCCCGGGCGGCTGCGCGGTTCGGCTGGATGCCGCCGCCGAAGCGATGCTGGTGGCGGAGGGCGTCATGACCACCCTCTCGGCCACGGAGTGGTTTGGGCTGCCGGGCTGGGCCCTGACATCAACCCGCAATCTTCGCGTCTGGTCTCCGCCGCCTGAGGTGCGCTCAGTGCTGATCGCCGCCGATCGGGGAAAGGACGGCGAGGCGTCCGCCGAGCAGCTGAAGGCGCGCTTGCTGGACCTCGGCGTGGCGGCGACGATCGCCTTGCCGCCGCAGCCCTGGGGGGACTGGAACGACTGGTCCCAGGCGCTCGGCCCGGCCGCGGGCGAAAGGATGGAGGAAGGGAGGGGTGGGGTGCGCCCAGGGGCAGGATGACCCTCGCCCAGGCGCTGGAGTCTAACCGAAGATGACCGAAGTCCAGACTGACGCCACCCTTGCCACCGCGCCGCTCGCCATGACCCGCATCCAGGTCCGCCTCGGCGACCTGGGCCTCGCCAAGGAGAATTTGCGTTTCGGCGAGCCTGCCGACGATGGGGTGCCCCAGCTCGCCGAGACCATCCTCGCCGCTGGCGTGGTGATCCCGCCGATCGTTCGCGCCGGCAAGAAGGACGAGCAAGCTTATATGGCCCTCGACGGCCGCCGACGGCGCCTGGGGCTTCTGATCCTTCGCGACCGCGGCGACATTGGCGACGACTACCCGATCGACTGCCTGCTGGCGGAGACCCAGGCTCAGCAGGCCGCCGCCATCGTGTTGCCCAATACCGAGCATGCCCCGGTGCACATCGCCGATGTCATCGCCGCTATCGGCAAGTTGCGGAAGGCCAGGATGGACACCCAGGCCATCTCCACCGCCTTGGGCTATGCCGCGCTGGAGATCAAACGGCTGGAAGCCTTGTCGGCGGTGCATCCCACCGTGCTGAAAGCCCTGCGCGCCGGGAAGCTGACCCTGAGGCAGGCCCGCCTGTTCGCCCGCCTGCCGGACAGGAAGCAGCAGGCCGAGATCGCCCAGACGGCGCTGGACGGCTATTTTCAGGACTACCAGCTGCGTCAGGTCATCGAGCACGATCGGGCCACCGTTGAGGATGACCGATTCACCTTGGTGGGGATGCACCGCTACCTCGCCGCGGGCGGCCGGGTCTCCTCGGACCTGTTCGGGGAATTCCCGGACTACCTGCTCGACCCGGAAATCCTGCAGACCGCCTGGCGCGAGCGCGTCCAGCCCATCGTCGATCATCTGAAGACGGAGGGCCTCGCCGTCTATACAGCCCGAGACGCGGGCTATGGTGCGCCGGAAGGTTTCTTCCGCCTACAGCACATCTGGGAGCGCGATCTGGATGCGGCGCGAACGACCGCCCTGGCGGAGGCGCGCTACGCCGTCGCCGCCTGTTCCAGCGCAATGCAGGACATTGATCCGTTGACGGATGAGATGCCGCCCGCCCTGGGGGCGCTGCTCAGCGCCCACGGCGTCGTGGCCGGCGCCCCCTTGACCCACAGCCGCATCGGGGCCGTCCTGCTGACGCCGTCCGACGGCTTTGGGGTCGCGGCGACCTTCTATTCGGTCCCGCTGCCAGCCGAGGAATTGGCGGATGAAGCCGACGACGCGACGGCTGATGACGATTCTGGGAGGCGCGTCGGCAACGCGCGCCGGTCGTTCGCAGAGGTCGAAGTTCCGCGGGCGGACGTAGATGTTGAGGGGGCGAGCCATGTTTTCCACGAGACTCGCACAGACATGGCTACGCGCGGCCTGATTCGGGACTTGGCCGACGACCCGGGCGCGGCCCTGACGGTGTTGCTCGCCCAACTGCTCAAGGTCCTCGCTCTGCAGACTCGCGCCAGCGCCGAAGAATCCGCTGCGGCGATCAGCGCGGCCGCATACTGGCGTGCGGGTTCGGAAGCGGTCCCGGCGCTGGACGGCGAGGTTCGTCGCCGGCTCGAGGCTCGCTGCGCAGCCTATGCGCTCTCGGGTCTTAGGCCGATCCTCTGGGTCGAGACCCTGGCGCACGGGGAGAAGATGGCGTTGCTGGCCGAGTTGGTGGCGATTTCGCTGAACCTTCGCGAGTCTCGGACGGGCAACCTGCGCCACTCCGCACGGGCAGAGGCCGCCGAAATCGCCGCCCTCTGCGGGGCCGACATCTCCGCCCATTGGACACCGGATGCCGGCTATTTGAGCAGTCATTCGAAGAAGCAGTTGCTGGCGCTCCTGGAGGAGATGGGCGTCGAGGACGATCGGGCTAAGACGCTCAAGAAGGCCGAGCTGGTCGCCTTCGTCGCCGAGACCGCCGCGGAACGGCAATGGGCTCCCGCGGTCCTGGCGTGGGATCGCACGTCGGTCGAAGAGATTGAGGCCGGATCCGAGGACCCAGGAGAGCACGCCGTGCTCGAAACGACGGTCGGGGCTGACTCTGGCGGCGAACCGATCGATCAGATCGCGGCCTAGTGAGACTCGAGCCCCCGCCTCACGGCGGGGGCTCTTGCTCTGCATCCGGCTAGCGCTTGCCGCGCGGCCATTTGGCCATGGCGAACAGAAACAGCAGGACCGCCACCAGGGCGGCCAGCTGCCATGGGCCCGTGACCGCGGCCACGACGACCGCCGGGTTGAATGAAGACATGTCGATCTCACCGGCCGCGATATTCGCGGCCTTTCGATGGGGTGGAGATCGTCCCTGCGCGGCCCTTGGCCCAGCCACGCGGCGCCCATCACGGCGCGGAGATCGGCGTCCGTTTTACGTCCGGACTGAAGACGGGGCGCGACCCCGCTATCGGCGTCTCGATCAAGTCCGGGGCGTCGGGGCCTGGGCTGGCCCCGTCGGACTAAGCCTGATGTAGGCGCGGCGCCGGCCGACGCAAGCGGCCCGACCAGGAGGAAAGGAAGGGGCCGGACGGGCGAGCCCGTCGGGACTGGAGGGAGGCGCCTTCCGCCGCGGGTGATCGGACCTCCGCCATGAACGCCCTGCTCCCGCTCTTCGCCGCCGTCGACGACGCCGCCGATCACCGCGCGGCCAACCTCCTGGCCGCCGCCCGCGCCCTGACGCCGCAACTCAATCGCTCGCGGCCGTTGGATCGCCGGCTGGTGGCCAATGTGATGACCACGACCTTCGGGGGATCTGACGCGCAGGGCGTGTGGCTCTGGCGGGACGCCTATGACGCCATAGAGGCGGCGTTAGTGCTGCAACTGCGCCGCCTCAGTCCCCAGATCGGCCGTCTGGAGGACGCGCCGGCGGAGATCGTCGCCCTACTGGCCAATCTCGCCGACCTCAGCCTGACCCACTCGCGCCGCAGCGAGGAACAGGCGGCGCTGGACCAGTTTTCGACCCCACCGCAGCTGGGCGCTCTGGCCGTCCTCGCCGCCCAGGTTCGCCCGGACGACCTCGTGCTGGAGCCCTCCGCCGGCACCGGCCTCCTGGCCATTCTGGCGGAAGCTTGTGGCGCGAACCTGACCCTCAACGAGGTGTCCGCCGGCCGCGCTACCCTGCTCGAAGGCCTCTTTCCCTTCGCGGCCCGCTCGCAGCATGATGCGGAACACCTGCGCGACATGCTTGCCACCTCCGGCGCCTTCCACGTCGCCCTGGTGAACCCGCCCTTCCAACACCTGGACGCCCATCTGCACGCAGCGCTGGACTGTCTGGCCGATGGCGGGCGGCTGTCCGCCATCGTTCCGGCCCGGCTGTTCGATGATGCGCCGGCGATGCGGGCCCTTGGTGCGCGCGGCCAGCTCGTGCTGCGCCTCGCCTTCCCGCCTCGCGCCTACGCCAAGCATGGCGCCTCGGTTGAGACCGGGCTCCTGGTGATCGATCGCGGCGCGCCCTGCTCCAAGATACCGCTGGTCCGTTCGGCCGAAACGCTGGCGGACGCCGCCGCCGCAGCAGCGGGCGTCTTGGCGCGTCCGACGGCGCGGCCACGCCCGTTTCGCACCGTGAATCAGGCCGCCCTGCTGGTTCCCCGCGCCCGCGCGCTGGCGGCGCCGTCCCATCGGCTGGCCTTCCTGTCGAACACCGCGCCGGTCGCCTACGAGACCTGCGCCTGGTCCGGTGAAGGCCATGACGTCGGGCTCTACCAGGCCTATGCGCTTGGCCGCATTCGCTTCCCCAAGGTCTCGGCCCACCCCTCACCACTGGTGGAATCCGGGCCGATGGCGTCGGTGGCGCCCCCGGCGCCAACCTATCGCGCCGTCCTACCGGCGAGGATCGCCGAACAGGCGCTGGTCTCCGATGCACAGATGGAGACGGTCATCTATGCCGGGGAAGCCCATGCCCAGATGCTTCCGGGTGCGTGGATCCTCGGCGAGGCGGCCCACCAGCTCATTCTGGTCAAGGACGACCATCCTGGCGCCGTGTCGTTCCGCAAGGGCTTCTTCCTGGGCGACGGGACCGGCTGCGGCAAGGGCCGGGAGATCGCCGGCGTCATCGCCGACAACCTGGCGCAGGGGCGCCATCGGGCTGTCTGGCTGTCGAAGAACGATGCCCTGTTGGAGGACGCCCGTCGCGACTGGGGCGCCATTGGCGGGGCCGGACCGGACATCACCCCGCAGTCGTCGTGGAAACAGGTCGACGCCATCCGGCTAGACCGGGGCATCCTCTATTCGACCTACGCCACCCTGCGCCAGCCCGCGCGCGGCGACCGGCCCTCGCGGCTGGACCAGATCGTCACCTGGCTGGGGGCGGACTTCGACGGGGTGATCGTCTTCGACGAGGCCCATGCCATGGCCAATGCCGCCGGCGGCGGCAAGGGAAGCCGGGGGCCGAAGAAGGCCTCCCAACAGGGTATGGCGGGCCTGGCCCTGCAGAACCGCCTACCTAACGCCCGCATCCTCTACGTCTCGGCGACCGGGGCGACCACGCCGGAGAACCTGGCCTACGCCGCCCGGCTGGGCCTGTGGGGCGGGCCAGAGGCCCCCTTCCCCACCCGCGAGACCTTCATGGACGCCGTGGAGACCGGCGGCGTGGCGGTGATGGAGCTCATCGCGCGCGAGCTGAAGGCCATGGGCCTCTACATCGCCCGATCGCTGTCATTCGACGGCGTCGAGTATGAGGCGTTGCATCATCGGCTCACGGACGATGACATCGCCATCTGGGACGCCTGGGCCGACGCCTACCAGCTGATCCACCAGAACCTGCACGCCGCCCTGGAAGCGGTCGGCATCAGCGAGGACGGCAAGGCCAAATCCGGCCAGGCCGCCTCGGCTGTCATGTCCGCGTTCGAGGGGGCCAAGCTGCGGTTCTTCGGCAATCTCTTGGCCGGCCTGAAGTCCCCCTCCCTCGTGGCCGCGATCCGGCAGGACCTCGCCCAGGACCGCTCAGCCGTGGTGCAGGTCGTCTCGACCAATGAGGCGGTGATGGAGCGCCGGCTGGCCGAGATCCCCGCCGAAGAATGGAACAACCTCGCCGTCGATCTGACGCCCAAGGACCAGGTGCTCGACTACCTGATGGGCGCCTTCCCCATCATGGCCATGGACGCCGTCGAGGACGAGGATGGCGCCGTGACCATGGTCCCAGTCATGGTCGACGGCGCGCCCGTGGTCAGCCAGGAAGCGCTGCGGCTGCGCGAAGAGCTGGTCACCGAGCTCGCCTGCCTGCCGGCCGTGCCGGGCGTCCTGGACGCAGTGTTGGCCGCGCTCGGGACCGAGCTTGTGGCGGAGATCACTGGCCGCAGCCGCAGGGTCGTTCATCGCGACGGCCGCCGGGTTGTCGAACGGCGCAGCGCTTCGGCCGCCAAGGCCGAGACCGACGCCTTCATGACTGGCAAGAAGCGGGTGCTGGTGTTTTCCGACGCCGGGGGCACGGGCCGCAGCTATCACGCGGACCTCAGCGTCCAGAACCAGCAACGCCGAGTCCACTATCTGGTCGAACCCGGGTGGCGGGCTGATGCGGCCATCCAGGGCCTGGGTCGCTCGCATCGCACCAACCAGGCCGTCGCGCCGCTGTTCCGGCCGGTCACCACGGATATCCACGGCGAAAAGCGGTTCACCTCGACCATCGCGCGGCGCCTCGACAGCCTGGGCGCCCTGACCCGGGGCGAACGGCGCACGGCCGGTAACGGCCTGTTCCGGGCCGAGGACAATCTGGAGAGCCCGTGGGCCCACCGCGCCCTTCAGGCCTTCTATGTCGCCCTGCACTTCGGCAGCGTCGAGGCGATGGATCGGGAGACCTTCGAGACCAAGACCGGCCTGCGGCTTCTCGATCATGAGGGCAACCTCAGGAAGTCCGACGACATGCCGCCGATGAACACCTTCCTCAACCGGTTGCTGGCGTTACGGATTGCCGATCAGAACGGCCTGTTCGCCGCCTTTGACGAGATCCTCTCCAGCATCCTGGAGCGGGCCCAGGCGTCAGGCCGGCTGGACCGGGGCATGGAAGACATCGTCGCCGACGATGTGGTGATCACCGACGAGGAGGTCATCCGCACCGACGCGGTCACGGGCGCGGAGACCAAGCTCCTCCGCTTTCAGGTCCGCACAGTCCGCGAGCTGACCTTGGCCGACGACGCCCTGGCCGGCCTCGACCGGGGCGGGCTGATCTTCGCGGTCAACAGCAAGTCGGGGCGCGCCGCCCTCGTGGTCCAGGGCCTCACCACGACCAATGACGACGACCGGCTGATCCCGGCCGTGCGGCTGATCCGACCGGAGAAGCGCAGCATCGCTTCGCTCAAGGGGTTCGAAGAATCGGCTTGGGAAGACGCCGGCGAAGCGGCCTGGCGCGTGGCCTGGGACGCCGAGATCGCTCAGGCCGATCCGTGGGTGTCGCGGGACCTGGTGCTGGTTTCGGGCCTGTTGCTGCCGATCTGGTCGAGCCTGCCGGATAAGGCGACGTCGGTTCGGCGTCTGAAGGCTCCGGACGGCCGCCGCTGGCTGGGTCGGGTGCTCGATCCCGGGCAGGCGCCGCAGCTGAAGGTCGCGTTGGGCCTGACCGACACCGCCAGCGCCTTTGGCGACGGAGCCAGGGCCGCGCCTCTGGTGCTGCGGGAGGGCGCCTCGCTCGCTCTGGCGGGCGGACTGTGGCTGCGCAGATCCAAGATCATGGACCGCTACCGAATCGAGGTTGTCGGGGCCGGCTCACAGCGTTCCGCCTTCACGGCGCTCGGCTGCTTCGTTGAGATCATCGCCTACACGGCGCGGGTGTTCGTGCCGACCGATCAGCCGGAGGTGCTCACAGCCATCCTGGCCAAGTGGCCCGTGCAGTCGGTCCTGCCCGCAGCAGCCTGATCGGATGGAAGGCGAGCCGCCGGCGACCCGTCGGCGGCTCGTTCCCGGCGCTTCGTTCTCTGGGGGGCGGCGCGCAGCAAAGGGAGGAGGAAGGGCCGGAGGCCAGCGAGCCGGGCGGAGAGTGGTCTCGCGCCCGCGCGTCGGGAGCTTCCAATGTTCAGAAACGCACCGCCCCGCGAGGGAGACGCCTCGCCCTGGGGCGCGATCGATGGCGTCACGCCGCTTGGGCCGGAGGCCGTGGCCGTCACCACGCCGTCCCACGGCGGCATCTGGGTGACGCCGGCCGCTCCGGCGAGGATTCCGGAGTCGCTACGCGCGACAGCCTACAGCGGCAGCGGCTGGTTTGAAGAGGATTGCGATTGGTGCATCCCCTATCTGGCGCTCGGGCTGCATCGGTTCGACGGGCCCAAGGATCGGCAGGACCGCGTCCTGGCCGCGGCCAGGCGCACCCTGCAGTCCTTCCATGCCAGCGGCGCGGCCTTACTCGACGCCGTGGGGTCTCGGGACGCCTCGTGCGGGGAGGCGAACCATGGCTGATCGCATCCAGGCCGACCTGTTCGCGGCGCCGGCCACCGTCCAGGAGGCCGCCCCGCTCCGGACCTTCCCCTCGCCGTCCCCCCTCGACCGCGCCGAGGCGCTTCGCCGCCGCCTGTCCGAACAAGGACCGCGCGCTCTGGCCGAGGCGGAGACCTTGGAGTTGCTGTTGGGCCGCTGCGGCCCGGCGGGCGCCCGCCCCGCCCTCTTGGCCGGCGCGTTGCTTCAGCGGTTCGGGTCCCTGCCGCAGGTCTTCGGAGCGAGCCTACCGGAGCTGGCGCTGGTCGTCGGCGAGGCGGTCGCCGTCGAACTCAAGCTCCTGCATGACCTGACCCTGCGGGTGCTGGAATTTCCAATTCACAGGCGCTGCGTCCTCAGCTCCTGGTCGGCCGTCCACGCCTATCTGAAGGTCTCCCTCGGCGGGCGAAGCCGCGAGGCCTTCCATGTTCTATTCCTCGACAAGGCCAATCAACTGATCGCCGACGAGCGGATGGGTGAAGGGACCGTCGATCACGCACCGGTCTACCCGCGCGAGGTCATGCGCCGCGCCCTTGAGTTGGCCGCATCGTCCTGCTGCCTCGTGCATAACCATCCAACGGGAAGCGCCACGCCATCGGGCGCCGACATCGAGATGACCCGCCGCGTGGTGGAGGCCGGCCGGGCGCTGGGCGTCGCAGTCCACGACCATTTCCTGGTCGCGGGCGCCGAGGTGGTGAGCTTCAAGGGCTTGGGTCTGATGTAGGCGGCAGGGCAAAGGACGGAGGAAGGGCGGTGTCCGGGTGCGCTCGATGGGAGCGCATCTGGAGGATTACCGATGACCGATGCTCACTGGTCGGACGACCGCGTCACCACCTTGAAGTCGCTGTGGCTGGATGGCCTCAGCGCGTCGCAGATCGCCAAGCAGCTTGGCGGCGTCACGCGCAACGCGGTCATCGGCAAGGTCCATCGCCTGGCCCTCAGCGGTCGGGCCATGCCCTCCTCGCCGGCGCGGCCGGCGCGGGTCGCCGCGCCGCGAACAGCCGCGCGGGCAGCGGCTGCTAAGTCTAGGCCGAAGCGTAGCCCGACCCTCGTTCGTGTGCCGATCGAACCGGCGCCGGAAGGCCCTGGGCTAGTCACGTCCATGGCTGGACTCGCGGCGCACGCCTGCAAATGGCCGATCGGTGATCCGAAGGCGGACGGTTTCAGCTTTTGCGGTCGCCTAGCGGAGGGACCCTACTGCGGCGGCCACGCCGCTGTCGCCTATCGGCCCGGCAAGTCTGTACGGCTGGACCGCGACCCGGTCATACGCCGGGTGCTCGCCGGCCTGGCGGCGTGAACGCCATCGGCATTCTGGACCATCCAAGTAGGGCGCGTTGCCGACTGGATTTCTCCGCCTTCTCGTCAACTTAGAATAGGTTTTGTCGCGCTGCTCGTGCGGACCATGAACTGAGAATAACTTTTGCCCTCAGCGTCGGTCAATCTCCACACGCTAGCCCACTCGGAACATCGCCCTTTTGACGATCCGCATGCCTACTCCAACCTTGGAAAGAACGGCGCAATGAAGATATCGCTCGCGATCACCCTCGCGCTCTCGGTGACGTTTGCCGCCGTTTGTCCGGCGACGGCCAGCCCCGTCGCTTCCAAGCATGTCAGCGGTCGAGAGATCGCGTTGCCCGGCATCCGCTATCGGGTGGTCGCCTCTGGCGCGGCCGATGGCCGGCAGCCGACACGCAATAGCGCCGTGAGAGTGCGCTACGAAGGGCGGCTAGACGATAGCACCGTCTTTGATCGCTCGCCCGAGGAAGGGCGTATCATCCCTGTAAAAGCGATGATCGCAGGGTATCAGGCTGCCCTCCTGAAGATGCGGGTGGGTGACGAGTGGGAGGTCACGATCCCGACCGAAATGGCCTATGGTCCACAAGGTCCGGCTCCCGTCGGCGGCAAGACACTGCATTTCCGCATCAAGCTATTGGACGTAGGGGAAATGCCTCCGGCGGCGCCCCCTTTCTTGTCGGAGCTGCCGCGATGAAGTGCGATGTTTCCCCGCCCGAAAATTCGCCCAAGAGCGACCGGCGCGCTTTCCTGAAAACCGCGGGCCTTGGTGTCGCATCTCTGGCGGCGGCTAGGGCTACGGCTGCTGTGCAGCCCGCTCGAAAACGCCGCCTCATAATCAACACGCTCGGTGGCCTGGCAGACTACAACGATCCGGGCGAAGGCCGCATGGCGATCTTCCTGCGTCCCAGCCCGCGCGTTATCGCTGACGCAAGGGCGTCCGGCGTGACAGCGATGAACATCACGATCGGCTATACCAGTGGTCCAGGCGATCCCTTCGCGACCACGGTCGACGATCTAGCCGCCGCCGATGAGCTGATCCGCACCCACCATGATGTCTTGGTCAAGGTTTGGACCGCGGAGGATATCCTGCGCGCCCAGCGCGAGCGCAAGGTGGGCATCATCTACGGCTTTCAGAACTGTGCGATGCTAGACGACAAGGCGGAGCGGGTAGATTTGTTCGCCGATCTCGGTGTCCGTATCTTCCAGCTCACCTACAACAACACGAACGCCTTGGGCGGCGGGTCACGCGCCGAAACGGACGGGCTAACGCCGTTCGGCGGCCAGGTGATCTCCGCGATCAACCGCCGCCGCGCGATCGTCGACTTGTCGCATGGAAGCCAAGCGCTCGCATTCGATGCGATAAGGGCGTCGTCCCAGCCCATTGCGATCACACATACGGGTTGCCGCTCGCTGAAGAACATCCCGCGAAATGCATCCGACGCACTGTTGCGAGCGGTGGCGCAGAGCGGGGGCTACGTCGGCATTTTCACCGGCGGCATGTTCTTAACCGCCTCAGGCGTCTCGACCGTCGACGACGTTGTCAATCATATCGATCACGCGATCGGCGTTTGCGGCGAAGACCATGTGGGCCTTGGCACCGACAATCCGATTAGTGGCATCGACCACTTTGATGCCTGGCGCGCGATGTGGGACCAGGCCGCCGTCGCCCGGGCGAAAGCAGGTGTCGGGGCGGCGGGCGAGGTGGGCGGTCTGCCGCTGACACAGGACTTGCTGGGTCCGGGCCAATTCGACCTGCTTTCGCAGCGAATGGCGAAGCGCGGTTACAGCGCGGCGCGGATTGACAAGGTGTTGGGCCTCAATTTTCTACGATACGCCCAGACGATATGGGGAGCCTGATTTCGCGGAACGTAGCTTCGGCCAGCCACGACACTCGCATTGCCGCCTCTGCTGGTGGCCCCTAGCCGACGATGCGCGGCAAAATCCTTATGCTCTTGCGCTATGATCCGGTCTGGTTTGGGTCAGCCGCCGCGTCTTCCCATCCGATCAAAGCTGCTCCGGCGGCCAAGCTGGCCCCTCGGCAACCGACGCCTCGGACGCTACCGACGCCGCTAGACTAGGTCAGCCGTCTGCACGGCGGGTCGCGCTGGGCTCAACCGGATGCGTCTGTCGACGTCTGCGCGAGATTCCAGCCGCGCATCGCGTCAAGTCCGGCGGCCTTAGCCGTCTCTCCAAGACGCCAGCCATTCCCCCGGTCCTTCGCCGCCCGGTTCGAAGGTCGGGGCCAGATTGCCTGGGTCCGTCCTGCGGCGGACGCCGGCCCTTTGGCTCGAGTGACCTCGCCACCATCCGTCGCCCCCCACAAGGGACGCTCCGCTCAAAGCCCTTGTGGGCGACGCCGCCTGTCGGCGCGAGGCGGTCACGAGCCGACGGGCTCGACCCCCTCTCAAGACAGGACGTTCCCCATGCAACCTTCTCCCCTCCCCCCTGCATCCGACCACCTGACCGCCTTCGAAGCGCAGGCGCTCCTGCTGGAGGACCCCCGCCCTTATCCGCAGGACGCGGCGCTGCAGCAACTCGGCCACGCGCTGATGAACGAGGTCCTCGACCTGGTCGCCGAGACGGCCCTGGAGGACTTCAGCGGGCTGGTCTGCGAGGCGCTCATAGGCGCCTTCCATTCGGCGGCAGGCCGCATCGAGCGTGACGCCGACAAAGCCCGAGACAACCTGGGCGGCCTGGTCCGCGACTTCGATGGCTCCGAAGTCCTCGACGTGCAGATCCAGGAGGCGACGCGCAAAGCCCGCGCCGCCGATGTGGCCACCCTGGCCTTGGAGATCATTCGTGACGCCGCGGCCGCGAGCTACACGACGTCGACCGGCGAAGTCTGGAGCCCCTGGAAGGGGTCGGTGAAGGCTAGTCGCACCACGGCGGCCCAGGTCGATGCCCGCGAGGCTCTTCGGGCCAGCAAGGCGCGCAAGCACACGGCCGCGTTCCCAGGCGCGACGATCGTCGCGTTCCGGGCTGCTCCCCAGGCGGACACCGGTGAAGACGCCAGCCGAATTTTCGACGCTCTCAACTGGGCGCGCGGCCAGTGGCCGGACATGGCGCTGGCGACCTCCGGCGCCAAGGGCGGCGAAAAACTCGCCATCAAGTGGGCCAGCCAAAAGGGGGTGACCCTGGTGCTCGCGCGAGCGGACTTTGACCGCAATGGACGGGCGGCGCCTTTCCGGGCGAATGACGAGATGCTTGAACTCGATCCGGTGTGCGTCCTGACTCTGGCGAACTCGCTGAACGCTAAGCGCAGTGAAGGCCTGCGTGACTTCGGTCCGGCGCTGAACCTGGCCCAGAAGGCCGGCGAACGCGGCATCCGTCATCATCCGGTCAAGACGAAGGCCTGAACCCTTCACAGCGGCGGCCGCGAGGTCGCCGCTCATCTTCTGCTGCCGGGGGCGGGCTCTCCGCGATCGACATGGCGAACCTGGACCGGGCCATCCGGTCTCAAGGCGACCTCGCGCAGCGAGGCGGCTTAGGCTGACCCTCCCCTCTTCGGCCGCGCGCGGCCTGCAGAGCGGTTTCCACCTGCCCCGACCCTGATCCCGTCCGTCTCCCGGCCCTGGGGGTCGCATGACCGCGGGATGAGCCCGAGGTCCAGGCAGCGGGAGATTTGGAGATGGCGAGCGAGGCGATGGCGAAGGCGGTTCTCAATCACGCCCATGATTTCTACGACATTGGCAGCTGGTCCGTGGTGGCCGAGTGCTGGGACCTGTGGTCGGTGCAGGAGGCGTTGGACCAGTACGAAGAGCTGACGCAAACCACCTTCGCCCTGGAAGCCAGCGCGATCAGCCACTTCGCGGGCTTAATCGCCGAGTGGCGCGCGCTGCACTGAGGCAAACGGGCGGCCGCTGGCGCGGCCGCCCGATCTTGCCGTGAACACACTTAGAACGAAGCACCAGGGCTAGCGCTAGGCGGCGGGTCACCCCCGACCGCTTGGGGTTGGTGATTCGTTCTGTTCGCCTGGGCTAGGGTCGTGCGCGAGGCCATTAACCCTATGATGAAAGTTAGTGTTATGCTAGCTTTCATCATGGTGGGAGAATGCTGATTGATAACGAGTTTATCGACGACGGACTCGCGCCCGAAGAGCGCGTCTTTCGGGCGTTGGCGCGCGCCGAAGACCAGATCAGCCGGCTCGACGAACGCGCGAAAGCCTGCGGCTTCACGGCCGGTTGGCGGGACCGCGCTGACATGCGCGCCACCATCGCCCGGATGGGGGTCGAGGGCGAGTTGATCCACCCGGAGGACCTGCTCCTGCACGCTCTTGGCATGGATTCCCGCATGCCCGAGCGAGCGTTGCTGCGCGCGAGCGCCCTACTCCGCGCGCGCCAAAAGGCCTGGCGCGGCGGCGAGGAGGTCCTGAGTTGGCGCGGCGTGGTGTGGTTGACGGGGCGGGTCGGGGCGCCCCCGCCCGTCGCTGGGCGGCCGAACCTGGCGGTCGGTGGCCCGGGCGTGGGCGGGCTTGCCGAAATCACCGGGTTTTTCGAACGACTGGCCAAGGGGCAGGCCGACAGCCCGCGCGCCGCTGTTGAAGATTGCCTGGAGGTTCTGGACGTCACGGCGGGGGCCTCCCCCGTGATGATGGCCGCGGCGCTGCTGGAGGCGTGGCGCGTCGCCGATCCTGTGCCGGGTCACAGTGGCCTCGGGGGTCTCCTGGCCGCGCAGGTTCTGCACACGCAAAGGCGGTTCACGGCGGGTCTCTTTCCCCTTGAGGTCTCGTTGCGCCGCCAGCCGCGGCCACCCCGCCTCGATTGGGCGTCCCCGGGCGCGCGGCTGGGATTCTGGTTCGCCTGTTTCGAGCGCAGCGCCGCCCTCGAACTCGCCGAACTGGACCGGCTGGCGACGCAAAAGGCGCTGTTGGAGCGCAGGGTCGCCGGCGGGCGGCGTCACAGCAAGGCCCCAGCCCTGGCCGCCCTAGCCGTGCACAGGCCGGTGCTGACTACAGAGATCGTTGTCCGCGAGCTCGGGGTCACACCGCAGGGCTGCGGGCTGCTTCTCAAGCGGTTCGGCGGCCTCCTGCAGGAGGTGACGGGGCGGTCGTCCTATCGTGTGTGGCGATTGTAGCCTCGGGCTGAAGGAGCGAGCCTCTATCGGCGCGCGTGGCCAGCCTGTTCACCGTGACCGACCTCGTTTATGGCGCCGGGCCGATGTGTCGCCGCCGCCCTAGCGCTACTTGGGCCGTGAAGCGCCTCGGGGGATGGCGGGTTCGCATTCGTGGGTGAGTTCCGCTGGGCGGCAGGGCCGTCACCGGCTGGGCGCGTCTTCTTCCTCCTTCTTCCCCGGCGTCATGGCGGCAGACGGTCCCGCGCGATCAATCACGCAAACCTAGGTCAGGTTCCTCGGGGTTGAAGCCGACCTCGC
Source organism: Caulobacteraceae bacterium (assembly GCA_036384135.1). GTDB lineage: Bacteria > Pseudomonadota > Alphaproteobacteria > Caulobacterales > Caulobacteraceae > Acaudatibacter. The sequence continues at coordinate 14,742 of DASVMY010000085.1, forward strand.
TGGGCGAGGCGGCCGGGCCGGACCCTCCGGCCTTCCTTCGCTGCGCTTCGTGCAGGCCGGTTTCCAGCCCTGCCGGGCTTCATCCCCTCGCTCGTCCCCGACCTGGGCGGTCGCGTGATCGCGGCAGGGACCGCGAGCCGCCTGGGCTCCTCCGGGCGGGAGATGGAGAAAGACGATGCTGAACCAAGTCCAACTGATCGGCCACACCGGCGCGGAAGCGGAAATCCGCACCACCCAAGGCGGTAAGAAGGTCGCCATCCTCCGGGTCGCCACCGGCCGCTATACCAAGAAGGACGGCGAGCGGAAGGACTACACCACCTGGCACACCGTCGAGATCTGGAACCAGGCCACGGTGAACTGGCTGGCCTCGCGGGGCCTAGCGAAGGGCGCCAAGGTGTTCGTCCAAGGCGAGATCCGCAACGAGCACTACACCGACAAGGACAACCAGGACCGCTACTTTACGAAGGTGGTGGTCGCCATCCCCGGCCATGAGCTGAAGACCCTTGACCGATCGGAGTCCGCTCCCGGCGAGGAGGACTAACGGCTGCGCCCCGCTCGGTTCGCCGGGTGGGGCCTTTGCTCCGCGAGTCTGCCGCGCCTGCGACGGTTTCGGGGTTCCGCCCTTTCCCCCTTTTGTTTTGAAAAACGCCCGCTGCGGCCAGCAGCGGGATTCTAGATTCTCATAATTCTGATTCAGGGCCGCGTAAGTGGCGTTTGATCAAAGGGTTAGGGGCGCGATCCTGACCCGCTGGGGGCGCCTTCCTGACCCCACGGGGGCGCGATCCTGTCCGGATGGGGGCTCTGACCTGACCCGCCGGGGGTATCCTGACCGCTTGGGGGCGCCGCCAGATCAAGATGTTGTATCCTGACTTGTCATTTGATTCGAGGTCAGGAATGCTGGCCTGGGTTTGGAGTACGGAGTCGCCGGCTGGTTGATGCGGCGCACATTGCGGACCTTGACGATGGGGTCGAAGAGACGCCGGGCCGCGCTATGCGCGTTGCGCACGCGCTGCAGGCGCGTGATGGCGACGAGTTCGCCAAGCCCGGTAATCTGGTCGAGGTCCGCTTCGTCAAGGGCCAGTCCCTGAGCCTGACCGCGGCCCGCCTGCTGGCCTTGATGATCCTGACCGCCGGCGGGGATGCCTGGGAGCCCGTGGCGCACCGGATGCGCAAGGCGGACATCCGGCGCGGCCACAAGGGCAACGAGCGAATCTCCGACATGCTCGAAGAACTGCACCGCACCCTCTTCGCCGCCGACGACCTGTCCTGGCGGGGCCGGAAGGCCACCAAGCGCTTTTCGCTTATCCAGTCCTCGCGTGAGGAGGTCGACGAGGAAGGCTCGGAGGCTGGCTGGATCGAGTGGGAATTCACTCCCGACGCGCGGCGGTTGATCCGCGAGTCCGAGACCTACGCGGTGCTGAACCGTCAGGCCGTACTCGGTTTTCGCTCCAGCTATGCCCTGCGGCTCTACGAGATGGGCGCGCTTCGCTTGTATCGGCGCCAGTCCGTCTGGCGCGGTGACATGACCGCCATCCGCGCGGCGTTCGGAATTGCGCCTGAACTCTACAAGGACTTCGCGCAGCTCCGCCGAAAAGTGCTCGAGAAGGCGAAGGCCGAGATCGATCACCTCGCCCACTTCACTGTCGAATGGCGAGAGATTCGCCGCGGCCGCACGATCATCGAGATTGAATTCACCTTCCACCCCAAGACTGCGCCTCCCCAGCTGGCGGCTGGCGACGAGATCGATTTCCAGGGCGTTGGGCGCGGGGCTCGCCCCGATGGCGCGGCCGAACAGGGGGGCAGCCCCCCTACCCTCCCCGCCCTGGCTCCGGAAGCGCCCAAACGGCTCAAGTCCAGCGACGTCGTGCAGCGGTTTCCGGCCGGGAGCCTGCACTATGGAGCGGAGCCCTTCGGGGAGATCGCTCGGATCCACGGCGGTGGCTGGGCGCGCGATCTCCTCGCCGACGCCTATCGCGAGCAAATGGGCGCGCGCTTGGGCAACCTTACGGGGACGAAGCTGGTGAAGTCGTGGACCGGGTTTTGCCAGGCGTTCGCGGCGCGGCGCGGACGCCCTTAGCGGCGCAATTGCACCGGTGCAATTCGCCCTGGGCCCATCCCGGGGTCATCCAATTTGGGGGCTCGGCTTCTTGATGAGGAGGGGTGTCTCGGTGTCTGCACCCGCACGCCCAATCCGGAACTGTTCCCGTCGGAGGACCGGCCCTTGGGCGCGGTCAGGAGGGCATGGCCCGAGTTTGACGTTCGGCGCGGGCGGCGCTTAGCCTGACGCGCTTGCATGGTTGAGCCGCGCGGCATGCCGGTCGTTGCGGCTGGCTCGGCGATCGGAAGATGGAAATTGCACCGGTGCAATTTCGCGTCTCCGGTCCCGCCGAACCCGTCCATCTGACATCGGGCGGAGCAGGGGAGGGGAGGTCTCAACATGAAGACATTCGCCCCCGTCCGGTCAGGATGCGGCCCACGGCTTGGCCGGCAAGCCCGCCACCAACGGCATTCCGGGGCGGTCTTCTTCGGGCGGGCGCGGAGAGCGCCTTCACTGGGCCGCCGACCCTTCAGGGCCCGAGTACAATTGATCTTGCACCGGTGCAATTCACGTCAGCGCCGCTGAGCAGGCAGGGAAACGCCCCCAATCGGACAGGATATATCTGGCTGAAAGTCCGGAATCGGGGCCTAGCTCCCTCGCATAGCGTTAACGCGCCCTTAACAATGCGCTTATAGCGTCCTGAGTGGCTCCACTTTCGCTTTTTGGCTGATCGGGGTCGGTTTTTCGAAACCTACCGGAAGGCTTGAGGTCCCATGTCAAACGTCGCCGAAGCATCCTCTCACGCTCTGGCCGGGCCGATCTCGCAGTTGGCGCGCCGCGCGTCGGCCGTCGTCGAGAACTTGCGCGACAGCGCCCGTGCGGCGCGCGCAGGCGCGCGCCGCGAGCCGATCTTTTCGATCGGGGAAGCCGCAGAGCTTGTCGGGCGTACGCCGGCGGCGATTCGCGACGCGGAGAAGGACGGACGGCTTCCCGAGCCGCCGCGCACCGAAACCAATCGGCGGGTGGGCTACACCCTGGGGCAGGTGAACGACATGCGCGGCGTGTTTGGCACGCGCCCTTGGCGCAAGCCGGAGGATCCCTGCGCGGTAATCGCCGTCCAAAACTTCAAGGGCGGGGTGGGCAAGTCCACATTGTCGGTTCACTTGGCCCAGTACATGGCGATCCGGGGCTACCGGGTAGCGCTGATTGACTGCGACAGTCAGGCCTCCAGTACGACCTTGTTCGGCTATGTGCCGGACCTCGATCTGACCGAGGACCAGACGCTCTATCCCTACCTGCGCGAAGACGACATGCGCTCACTCGACTACGCCTTGCTCGACACCCATTTCGACGGGCTGAAGCTGATTCCGGCCAACCTGCGTCTGTTCCAATCCGAATATGAGCTGGCCGCGCGCATGGCCCGCGGCGGCGGCCGATTGCTCGACCGGCTCGCCCAGGGTATTGCCTCGATCTCCGATCAGTTCGACATGGTCATACTCGACCCGCCGCCCGCGCTGGGGGCGATCTCGTTGTCGGTGTTGCGGGCGGCCAACGCTCTGGTGATCCCGGTCCCCCCAACGGTCATGGACTTCTCCTCGACCGCAGCGTTCCTGGCCATGCTCGACGAGACGCTCACCCAGCTGGCGTCGCGCGACCTTGCGCCCGATTTGAACTTCGTTCGCATCGTCGCCTCCAAGGTCGACGAGAACAAGTCGATGCAGAAGGAGCTGCTGGCGCTCATGCGGCAGGTGTTTGGGCTGGCGATGATCCGCACGCCCATGAAGGACTCCGCCGAGATCGACAACGTCACCGCGCGTCTGATGACCGTCTATGAGGTCAACGGTCCGATGACGAGCAAGGCGGTTCGAGACCGGTGCCTGACCTACCTCAACGGGGTCAACGAAGAGATCCTCCTCGACGTTCGGCAGACCTGGCCCAGCCACGTCGAGCGCCTGCGCAGGGAAGGCCACGCATGACCCGCCGCGACGGAAATTGCACCGGTGCAATTCGGATAGAAAGGGTGCGCCCATGAGCTCCAAGAACCGCTCCTTCACCGCCGGATTGATGGGGGCGCTTGACGAGGCCCCGCCCCAGCCGGAGGCCCCGATGCGGGTGGGGATCGGCGTCCTGGCTGGCCGCGAAAATCGTATGGCGGAACTTGCCAGCGGCGCGGTCGTGGCGAGGGCGGTCGAGCAGGTCGATCCGGCCCGTTGCCGGCTCTGGAGCGAGCACAATCGGGACTACGCCAAGCTGGACGAGACGCGCTGCGCGGACCTGATCGAGAGCTTCAAGGCGCAAGGCCGGCAGGAAGTCCCGGCCATCGTCCGCCGCGTCCGCGGTGTCCCCGATATCGATTTCGAGGTCATCTGCGGCGCGCGCCGGCATTGGACTGTGAGTTGGCTGCGCGCGCACAACTACGCCGACTTCCGCTTCCTCGTGGAGGTGCGCGAGCTCACCGACGAGGAGGCGTTCCGCATCTCCGATCTGGAGAACCGGGCCCGCGAAGACCTCAGCGATATGGAGCGGGCAAAGGACTATCTGAGGGCCCTCGACCGCCACTATGGCGGTCGCCAGAAGGACATGGCCGGACGGATCAACAAGTCAGAAGCCTGGCTCAGCCGCTACCTCGACCTGGCGCGCTTGCCCGCCGCCCTCGTGGCCGCGTTCGACGATCCGCACGAACTCAAGATCAAGCACGTCACGCAGCTGAAGCCACTCCTCAAGCCCGACGACCGCGAGCGGCGGGTGTTGGCGGAGGCCGCCGCCATCACTACGGGGAGAGGGGAGGGGACCCCGCTCAAGCCGCAGGACGTCATCCGTCGCCTGGCGGCGGCGGCCGACCCCCCCAAGAAGTCAGGATCCCCCAAGAAGTCAGGCCAGGCCTCGGCCGAAGTTGTCTCGTCGCCGACCGGGCAGCCGCTGTTCCGCGTCGAGCCCAAGGGCAAGAAGGAGGTCAACGTCACCCTCTTGCTGCAGGCGGGGGGGAGCCGAGCGGACGCCGAACGCGCTTTCACCGAGCTTCTCGCGCGGTTCTGGCTCAACACCGCCGGCGCGGAGTCGGCCTAGTTCGCTCTGGTGGAAGAAAGTTACAGGTTATATATAGCTTTCTTCACACTTAGAGAACTAGAAGCTTCCATGCCTCGGCAGCGCTCAGCCCCGTTCTTCAGCGACACCCCAGTCTTCGACCGCGCCGACTACGCGCGCGCGCTCGGCCGGGCGCCGAGCGACAAGGTGGTGAGCAGTATGCTGGCCCAACACCTAAGGGCGGGCAACATCCGCCGCATCGCCCGGGGCGTGTTCGCCTCCGTCCCCAAACACGCCAACGCCGAGACCTGGTCGGTCGACCGCTTCCTCGCGGCCTCCCGGCTGCGGCCGGGCGGCGTCATCGCCTACCACTCTGCTCTCGAACTCCAGGGCTACGCCTATTCGGAAAGCTTCGATCTGCAGGTCGTGGCTCCGGGTCAGCCCGCGCTGCTGACTGCCAAAGGGTTCACCTGCCGGTTTCTCAAGGCGTCGGCGCCGTTCGGCGATGGGGACCTGACGACGGTCGATCGCTTGGGCCAGTCGGTCTCGGTGACGACCCTCGAATGCACTGTCGCGGACCTGTTCGACCGTCCGGATCTCGCCGGCGGGACCGACGAGCTAATCAGCTCGCTCGACCTGATCGGCCGGCTCGACCCTGATCGACTCACCAACCGCCTCGCGACCTTGGGCAACGCCACGGCCGCCGGCGCGGCCGGCTGGTGGCTGGAGAGCCGGCGCGACCAGCTCGGCGTGTCCGCTGACGCCTTGGACCGCCTGCAGGCCCTGGCGCCCAAACAGAACCGCTACGCTCTGGGCGCGGTCTCTGGCGCCGGGCGCCTGGCGCCCCGGTGGCGGGTGATCCTGCCGGAGGCCGTGCTCGATCCGGCCTTTGAAGGCCTGGCGTGACGGCGCCGTCCGCCCAAACCCTGCAGCGCCTGGCCAACGAGACCGGCCTACAGGCGGGCACGCTGGAGAAGGTCCTCCGTCTCCTGGATGTCCTGCAGGAGATCGCCCGCGATCCTGTTCTGGCGGACCGGTTGGTGCTGAAAGGCGGCACGGCGCTGAACGTCTTCCATCTGGCCCTGGACCGCTTGTCGGTCGACATCGACCTCAACTATGTCGGCGCGCTGGACCGAGCAGCGATGGAGGTCGACCGGCCCGACGTCGACGCGGCCCTGAACCGGCTGCTGACCGCCCAGGGCTACGCCATTCGCCGCCAGCCCGGCGACCACGCCGGCGGCAAATGGATCGGTCGCTTCACCTCCGCGCTGGGCGGTGGCGCTTCGCTCGAGGTGGATATCAATTACATGGCTCGCCAGCCGCTGTTTGGCGCCGACAAGATGGATTCCGTCGATCTGGGTGGCGCCCGTGCGTCCGGCGTCGCTGTGCTGGACCTGCACGAGGTCGCCGGCGGAAAGCTGGTCGCGCTGATCGACCGGGAGGCCGCTCGGGACCTGTTCGACGCCCGGCGCATCCTCGACATCGCCGGACTGGACTGGGCGAATATCAAGGCCACGATGCTGGCCTACGGCGCCGCCGGACGGCGCGATTGGCGCCGAGCGTCCGTAAACGATATTGGGGGCGATCCGCGTGAGCTACGCCAGAAGCTCGCCATCTGCCTGCCGCAGAACCGGTTCGCCGCCGCCGGCGGGCCGGAGGCCTGGATCGCGCAGACCGTCGCCGAATGCCGGGCGCGCCTGGCGCCGATGTTTGACCTTACGGCAGGGGAGGCGGCGTTTCTCGACGGCGTCCTGGATCGCGGCGATATCGACCCCAGCGGGCTCGCGGTGGCGCCGGAGATCCAGGCGCGGATCGCGGCCATGCCCATGTTGGCCTGGAAGTGTCAGAACGTGCGCGCCCATCGCGGCAAGGCCTGAACTCGCCCCTGGGCAAGGCGCTCGTGTCCCAGATGCCCATCGCGGTTCCCCGTTCTGGGTGTCCATGACCGCGCATGCGGGGAAGGCTTGCATGATGTCTAGGGGAGGCAGTATTTTATAGATTATCCTGCCGTATCTGGAGATCGTCGTGGCGCGAAAGATCGTCTCTCTTACGCGCCGCGAGCGCCCGTGGCCGCGGCTGACCTGGCTGGCGGCCGCGGCCGCCGTGCTCGCTTCGGTCGCCGCCCTGACCCCGCTTGGAGCGGCCCATCCGGTGTTGTTGATCAACATCACGCCCAGCGAGCCGGAGGGTCTCTACTTGGTGACGCGGGCGGCGCCGGCGCCGGGGCGGTTGATCGCCTTTCACACGCCCGCGGCGGCCTTTCCCTACGCCGATGCGCGTCTCTCCTATCTCCATCGCACGACGATCCTGAAGTCGGTTGCTGCGGTCCCGGGCGACAAGGTTTGCAGCCTTGCTGGACGTCTCAAGATCAATGGCCGCGACAAGGCCGGTATCGCCGCGCGTGACCCGCGCGGCGTCGCCCTTCCGCACTGGGAAGGGTGCCATCGCCTGACGCCTGGCGAGCTCTTCGTCTTCTCAAACCGCACGGCCAACAGCTTCGACAGCCGCTACTTTGGCCCTGTCCGGATTGGCGCTGTCATCGGCGTTTACGCGCCTTTCCTGACCGTCTCGGGGCTGGCGTGATGGATCCCGCCGCGCTTGCCGGCCTTTGCCTACTGCTCGCCCAGGGTCGGACGCTCGCGCCGCTCCCGGACGGGGTCGTGTGCCCGCCCGCGCGGACTTTACCGGTGAGCCCGTCAGCCACGCCCACGCCCACGCTCGCATCGCTCGCGGTCGTGGTGGCCGCGCCTGGCGCGCGTGATGGCATTGCCCGCGTCGCTTATGCGGAGGCCGGGAACCAGGGTGACTCCGGCCTGGCGGCCGTGGTGTATACGATCTTGAACCGACTTCAGGACGGTCGCTGGGGCGCCAGCGTCGACGCCGTCCTGAACGCTCGATCGCAGTTCGAGCCCGTGCTGCGTGCAGGTGGCGATTGGCGCGCCCTGCCGGCGGTTTCGCCAACCGTTCAGGCGCGCATCGACACCATCCTCGATCTTGCCCTCGACGGGCGGCTGCCGGATCTCACCAACGGGGCGCGCTACTTCCAAAACCCCGCCATCGTCGCCAAGCGGGCGCAGGTGGGACAGGTGTCGCCGAGCCTGGTGAACTTTGGCGGCCAGGCGCCTTCAGCTGTAATCGGCGCGCATCGTTTCTACACCGGCCAGGGCAGGGGAGGTGGCCCGCGGGCGCCCGCCGCGACGCCGTCAGGATCTCCGGCGCCGGGCTTACTCTTCGTGGGGGAAAACCGGGCTGACGTCCTTGGTGGCGGACCTGCGCCGATCGCATCGGACGAGGTCCCGGACTCCACTCGCGAGATTGGCTCGGGAGACCCTTCACACGCGCTTTTCGTGCTCCACTCCGGGCAGGTCCGCGCCGCCCAGCCTTAGGCCTGACGCCGCCAGACGTCATCGAGATCGGCGTAGTCGGGATCGACGTCGGAAGGTTGAAGCAGTGGCTCATCGGCCATGGCTTCGTGAGCCATGGCGTCGAAGTCTGGGATATCCTCTGCGGCCGCCCGCAAGGCGTCCGCCGCGCTCTCGTCAAGGCGCGCGCCGGGGCGCAGGGGCAGGGGGGCGTGGCCGAGCAGATCGTTCACGGTGAGGCGGTCGCGGACGGCATCGACGCGGCGGTCCAGGACGTCAAGGATCGTTGTCAGGAGCGCGCGCTCGCCCGCGGAGACCTCGTCGATCAGCTCGGCCAAGAGCGCGCCGCCAATGATGATCTTGCCCCGGGTTTCCCGTCTGCGTCGATCGATCGACCATAGGGCCTCGAGGCGTTCGACCCTCGCTTTCAGAACGCTGAGTCGTTCGGCGTCGTCGGCGATATCCTCCAGCGGTCGGGTGTGGCGGCGACCATGGACGCCACCGCGTCCGAGTTCGCGGAGCGCGGTTTCCAGCTCGCCCAGGCGCACTTTCAGGCGGTCTTCCAGACCCTGGTTCTGGTGGACCACGCGATCGTCGGCGCGGGCTTCCCAAAGCGCCTTTCGACGCTGCTTCTGCGCGTCCGTCCGCGGCCGATACTTCGATGGCCGGTTGTTCCGGCGGCGTTTGTCTGGCGCGCTCATGGCAGCAGGAAAATAATCATTTCACCACCTCATGCAGGATTACTACACTTTTCCGGTCTCCCGGTCTATGGTGGTGGAGACGGCAGATTGGGGACAATGGCGCATATACCGGTCGATTGGGCTACGCCCACCGACCGCGCGGTCAGGCGGCGCCCGACACCCTCAATCCAAGCCTCGTTGAAGGACCTCCGTGTCGGATGGGCCAAGGGCTTTGCCCTTAGCGATCCCAGACAAACGAGGCCGCGAAGGAGAGCGGAGAGGGCATGGCGTCGTTCCTGGCACAGGTGCAGACCATCCAGCGGAGCGCCGGACGTTCCGCCGTCGCGGCGGCGGCGTATCGGTCGGGTCAGGCCCTGGTCGACGAACGGTTGGCCATGGAATTCGACTTCGCCGGAAAGGGCGGCGTGGAATTCTCGGAAATCCTCGCGCCGGAGAGCGCTCCGGCGGCCTTCCTCGATCGCCAGACCCTGTGGAATGCGGCGGAGAAACGGGAGGCCCGCAAGGACGCGGTTCCGGCGCGCGAGATCCTCCTCGCCCTGCCGCATGAGCTTGATTTCGAGCAGCGGCGCGCCCTGGTCAGGGCCTTTGTCGCGGAGCACCTGACAGGCCAGGGCATGATCGCCGACGTGGCCATGCACCTGCCGGGCCTCGAGGGCGATCAGCGCAATTTTCACGCCCACATCCTGGTCACCACGCGGCGCGTCGGACCTACGGGATTCGGAGCCAAGGAGCCGGCCTGGCGCACGCCGCAACAGGTGCGCAATTGGCGGGCGGGCTGGGCGAAAATCCAGAACGAACACCTGCGACGTCACCTCGGTCCAGGCGCGCCTCAAGTCAGCCATCTGAGCCTGGCCGAACAGGGCGTCGACCGCACGCCGACCGAGCATCTTGGACCCGCGGCGACAGCCTTGGAGCGCCGCGATCGGCGGACGGATCGCGGCGAGCGAAACCGCGATGTGCGGGCCCGCAATGAGACCGCCGCGCGCCATCGCCAGGACTATTCCGACACAGCCGATCGGCTTGCCGCTGCGGCCCCCCAGGTGGAGGCTCCGGTCGGCCGGCTGGTGGCCGAAGCGGCCCGGGTCCGCGACGCCCTGATCGCCGAGCGAGAGGGGTGGGAGCGCGATCAGCGGGCGCTGTCGGGGCCGCGGACGCCGAGCGCGCGGCAGATCGAGCGCGAACTCCTAGCGGAGGATCGCGCCGCCTCTGCGCGGGCGCGCCTGAAGCTGCAGGCGGCCGATCAACGTGTGCGCCGGGTGCGGGGGCGGCGGCTGCAGCTGGTGGCGTGGATCCGCAATCCCGCCAGGATGATCTGGGCCAAGCACGCGGAACTGAACGCCCTCGCGCGGGCCCGGACTGCCGTTCGCAAAGCCGAGCTGCGCTTGCAACTTCGGCAGGCTTGGCTGCGATCGGCCCCGGGCCAGGGGCTGGTCGCCGCACGCCGCCAGCCAGGGCTCGACCGGGCAGCCGACAATGCCCGCCAGCGGCGAACCCTGGTGCGAAAGATCAAGCGGATGGACAGACGCATCGAGGCCGCGACGCAGACCTATGACGCCTTGCGCGTGGCCCAGGAATTGGGTCAGCGCCAGCTACGTGTTCCCAGCCGTTCGCCCGACGCCACGCGGTTCATCCGCGATGTGGGGGCGCCGGCGCGCGAGGCCATCCTGCGTTACCCCGTGCTGGCCCGGCAGCAGGCCATCGAGCGCCTCAACCGGGGTCTGGGCCGCAGCATTGTCCGAACCCTGTTTCCTGGCCGCTAGGAGCTTCAGCATGACCCTCAGCGCCCGCACGCGCCTCATCCTGCCGCTGATGGCCCTGGCGGTCCTGCTGGGCCTCTCTACGGCCACGCAGGAGGTTGCCGCGTCCTTTCACTTCCCACGCGCGTTTGGCGCAGGCCTGATCGACGTTGGGCGTGTTCGGCTCTACGCGCCGTGGGCAATCGTCGGATGGTACGGCCGCTACGCCGCCCAATACCCTCGCGCCTTCGACGAGGCCGCCCTCTGGGGCCTAGCGGCCGGCTTCGTGCCCATCGTTGTCGCCATCCGGCTGGCGCGTCGGTTCCGCCGCGATCCGCCGGCGTTCGGGCTGGACGCCTGGGCGCGGCTGGACGATGTCCGGCGGGCGAAGCTGATCAATCCCAAAGGCGATATCAGCGGCCGGGTGCTGGGCCGGTTTGGCGGTCGTTACCTGACCTATGATGGGGTGGAGCACGCGATCATCGTCGGCGCGTCGCGGAGCGGGAAGGGCGCGGGCCATGTTGTCCCGACCCTCGTCGCCTGGCCGCAGAGCGCCTTTATCTACGACCGCAAGGGCGAGCTTTGGCACATCACGGCCGACCATCGAAAGCGCTTCAGCCACGTGTTCTATTTCGCGCCGACGGACCCTTCGACCGTGCGCTGGAATCCCCTGTTCGAGGTCCGCAAGGGGGCGATGGAGATCGCCGACATCCAGAACGTCGTGGGCATTCTGGTCGACCCGCTGGGGCGCAAGGCCGGCGATCTGACCTTTTGGGACCAGAGCGCCACCGACTTCTTCACGGCGCTGATCCTGCACGTGCTCTACAGCGAGCCGGACGAGCGGAAAAACCTCGCCCAGGTGCGCCGGCTGCTGATCAATATCGACTCGACGCTGCAAGCGATGATGCACACCGAGCATCGCCATCGGCCAGACTTCCACGCGCCCGATGGCCTGGCCCGCGACCGGCGAGGCGAACTTATCGCCGAGGTCCACCCGGAGGTGCTCCTGGGCGCTCGCTCGCTGGACAGCATGGACGAGCGGGTGAAGTCGAGCGTGCTGGCGACCTGCAAATCCTCCCTCAATCTATGGGCGGACCCCTTGGTGGACTACGCCACCAGCTGGTCGGACTTCGCGATCGGCGACCTGGTCTGCTCGGAAGCGCCAGTCAGCTTCTACATCATCACCCCGCAGGCCCACGCCGACCGCCTGGCGATGCTGGTGCGGGTGTTCACGCGGCAGACCATCAACAGCCTGATGGAGAGCGAGCACCATGACAGCCGGCGGCGGCGCAAGCGCCACCGGCTGCTGCTTCTGCTCGATGAATTTCCCAAGCTCGGCAGCCTGCCGTTTCTGGAGAACGCCATGGGCGAGATGGCCGGCTACGGCATTACCGCCCACCTGATCTGCCAGAGCTTCAACGACGTGTTTTCGAAGTACGGCGACAAGACCCCGCTGTTCGACAACATGCACATCACTGCCGCCTTCGCGACGTCGGAGCCGACCAGCATCGAAAAGGTCACCCGCCGGGCCGGCAAGGCCCTGGAGCTGCGCGACAGTTTCAGCGATCCGCGCACCCTGTTCAGCCGGGCGCACCGCTCGACCTCGCAGTCCGAACAGCAGCGCTACATTCTGTCCGAGGAGGACGTGCGGGGGCTCGACGACCGCCAGCAGTTTCTGTTCGTCAACAACTGCAAGCCGATCCGGGCGGACAAGATCCGCTACTACGAGGAGCCGTTCTTTCAGGCGCGGACCAGCGATTATTTTCACGGGGCGACGGCGGCCTACCAACAGAAGCCCGGCCACGCTGATTTGCCAGGAGCCCCGCACAACGACTGGAAGGGCGTGCGGGCGGCTGGCGCGGCGCCCCCGCCGTTCGAGGGGGTGGTGGCTCCCCGCCACTCCAGCTCCGCGACGCCGCCGGCGATCGACGCCGGCCACTTCATGACGGCGACGTCGGCGCATCACCCTCGCGCCGATCTCGATGACGGCCTGGCTTAGGGAGAGCGGGATGGCTCAGCACAATTCCGTCGTCGCCGACCGCAAGGTCGCCGCGTTGCGTCAGGCCATGGGGCCTGTGATCGCGGCAGCCCTCGCCGAGAAACTTGTGGTCGAGGTGATGGTCAATCCCGATGGTAAGATCTGGGTCGACCGGATCGGGGAGGGGCGCTCGTTCACCGGCGAGCGCCTGGCGCCGGAGGACGCTGACCGCATCTTGCGGCTGCTGGCCGACCATGTCGGGGAGGTGGTGACCAAAGACCGGCCGCGGATCAGCGCCACCCTGCCGGAGACTGGTGAGCGCTTCCAAGGCGTTTCCATGCCGATTGTGTCGAGTCCGGCCTTTGCCATCCGAAAGCGGCCGGAGGTCGTCTTCACCCTCGATGATTATGTCGAACGCGGCATGCTCGCGCCTGCAATGGCCACCGTGTTGCGCGAGGCGGCCGTCTCGCGGCTGAACCTGCTGATCGCGGGCGGTACAGGGTCGGGAAAGACGACGCTGGCCAACGCCATACTGGCCGAGCCTGCGTTCGCGACGGACCGGGTGGTGCTGATCGAGGACACCGCCGAGCTGCAGTGTGCGGCGGCCGACAAGGTCGAGATGCTCACCAAGCGGACTGATCCCCCCGTGACAATGACCGATCTGGTGCGGGACACTCTGCGGCTGCGGCCCGACAGAATCATCATCGGCGAGGTGCGGGACGGTTCGGCCCTAGATCTCCTGAAGGCCTGGAACACCGGCCACCCTGGTGGTCTGGCTACCATTCACGCGAACAGCGCGGCCGAAGCGTTGTCGCGGCTGGAAGATCTGATCGGCGAGGTGACACAGCGCGTGCCGTATCGGGCGATCGCGCAGGCCATCAATGTGGTGGTGTTCATTGAGCGCACCTCGACTGGTCGTCGCGTGACCAATGTGAGTCGGGTGACAGGGCGCCGCGACGACGGCTATGAACTGCTGGCGGCCTGCGATGACGCCTGAGCGAGCGGACGCCTCGCTACCGTCGGCGGTGCCGGCTGAGCCTTTCCCCGGGAGTTAGGAGATCTGATGCCGCGTGTGTTCGACATAGAGGGTCATCCGTGGGCCGACGGCGGACGCCAAGCTTTCCGTCTGACCACCCTGATCCAGGACCTCGGACCAGACGACATCCTGCGGCTGACCGATCGCGCCACCGGGCACAAATCCTATTGGCGCGTTGCCGCGCCCAGCGACACGGGTTCAATCGAATGCGTGGAAGATGTCTGGCGCGGCGTTCTGGCCCAGACCGACTGGGAAGGATGAGGCTTGCGTTGGGCGTCGGCGCCGCCCCGCGATCGTACAAGGTGAGCCGGGCGCGGCGTCCGGATCGCGCAGGAACTCGGCCGCTGTGACGCCAAGCTCCTTGGCCAGGCGGTCCACCAGGTTGATCCCGGCGGCATAGACGCGCTGCTCCAGCGAGTTGACGTAGGTGCGATCTGTCCTTGCACGACGGGCGAGTTCTTCCTGTGACAGCCCGGTCTTCACCCTCGGCGAGGGGCTGCATGGTGATCTCTGCCTGTCAGAAATATAGAAAAACTTCTGACAAGAAGCAAACGGCCAACGTTTGTCCTGCGGGCGCGGGCACAATTGAGGCTGCGGCCGGCGTCGCCGACCTAGCTTGGAGGGCGACCACGCCCATATAGGTCACCTCTGCAGAGACGGATGGGCATATGGCGTACCGATGGGGCTTCGAACTCCTTGGAATGAACTGGGTTGATAGTCTGAGCTACAGCTTGCATGGCCCTGACGTCGCGATCCTACGAGACGAGGAGGACGACCGTCCGCCTCTGTTCTTCTTCACCTCCGAACACTTCAATGACCTTGAGCCTGGCCCGGCGCTCGCGTCGCGCGCCGGAGCCCTGAAGACAATCTTTGACGGGGCTATGTTCCTGCTTGAGGGCGTGGGCTTCTCCCCCGAGCGTCTTGGCGACCTGATAGACTTTCAATCCGATCGTCGGCGTGGTGCGTTCGGCGCCGCGCAAGGCGTCGACCCATTCTCGCCCTCCCTGTTGGCGGCGCCCATGGACGCCAGACACCGCGACCGCGTGGCCGACCGGCTCCTGGAGGGGTCGCTCTACAGTTCACGTTCTGATCTGACCGTCCGCGGCATGTTGGTCATGTTGGGCACGCATGGCGTTACGTTCACCTCGCTCTATGCGCTGAGGGACTTCATGAACACGCACGGCATGCCTGATGATCAGATCGCCAAGGCTAGCGGAGCCACAAAAGCCGACCTGAAGCTGTTCACCCACACCGCCAACAACTTCGCCGCCTCGGGCTCGGCGGCCCGCCACGGGGACTTGGGACATCAACCGCCCACTACGCCGATGGAGTTGGCAAAGGCATCTGAGATCATTTTGAAGGCGGCAAGGCGCTTTGTCAGCCAGCGGATCAGACTCGTCCTACCGGATCCAAACGGCCAGCCGGCCGCAACAACGGCCTAGCGAGAAATTCGGCTTCGAATCCCAATCCCCCCGTATCGTGGTGCTCCGGGGCGAGGGAGGCGCCGCCCTCGCAACTGCCGGTGCGGCGGCCGACACCTAGTCGATAGCCTGCGGCTCTGTACTGACGTGGCCGCGGTGCCCAAACTCGGTGAGGGCGCAATCCTGGTCCAACGGGCGGCGCTCCCGGGTGGCGCGGCAGTGCAACAGTAAAAGGCCATATTTGGCACTTTAACTTGTTAAATTACGCATAAGGGGCCATATTTGGCCTATGTTGAAAACCCCGAGAGAATTGCACCAGGAGCTTGGCCGCGCCGTCCGCGACCGGCGGATCGCCCAGGGCTTGTCGCAACTCGAGATTT
>DASVMY010000086.1:0-2452 GCA_036384135.1 Caulobacteraceae bacterium
CGTGAACCTGGAAAACGCTCTTGGCCAGATCGATCCCAAATCTGATAGCTTGCATGGCGGACGGTCTCCTCTGCTGGGTCCACTCACGGCCAGCATGGCACATCGATGCCGTTCGGGGGCCGTCCACCCCATCATCCCGGACGGAGCGGCGGAGCCGCGTAGATCCGGGACCGCCGCAAGCAGGGAAGGTCGGAACATCGGCGTATGCCGCGGTCCCGGATAAGCCGCTGTGCGGCTTTCCGGGATGACAGGGTTTTTGGTGAGTGGAGGGCATCTGGCGCCTGCCTAACCCCCGTGCCGCGCCAACGCCTTCTTCAGTTCTTCGGCCATGACGGCCTTCAGCGACGGGGGGGAGACGATTTCCACCGTGTCGCTCCAGGTGAACAGGTGCCAGGCCAGTTCGAGCATGCCGCCGGCGCGGAAGGAGACGCGGACGCGGCCGTCGTCCAGCTGTTCGACGCTCTGGTTGGCGTGGAAGCGCCAGGCCAGGGCGTCGTCGCGGCGGGCGGCGTCGATGACCAGGACCACGTCTTCCATGGCGCCGTGGTAGATGCCGAAGCTTTCGTCGGCGAAGTCCTGCAGGGAGAAGTCTTCCGGCGGGGCGGCGGCGCGGTCCAGGGCCTGGACCTGGCGCATGCGGTCGAAGCGCCATGAGCGCGGCCGTCCGTCCGCCTCCGAGGCGACTAGGTAGTTGGCGCGGCCGAAGAGGACGCCCAGCGGCGTGACCTCGCGGCGGCGGCCGGGGGACGAGCCGCCGTCGTAGAGGAAGCTGAGCGCGTTCATGGACTTGATGGCGCTGCGGACCGTGGCCAGGACCTGTGCGTCCTCATAGGGCCGCGGCCCGGCGTGGGCGGCGATGGTCTCGGCCTGGACCAGGGCTTCCAGGTCCGGGGCGACCCGGCGGCGGGCGGAGGCGCGCATGGAGGCCATGATCTTGCGCTCCAGCTCGCCCAAGGACGCGGCGCGGATGGCGGCGCCCTGGGCGGCCAGGGTCTCGGCGGCGCTGCGCAGGGCCGCCAGCTCGTCGGCGTCGGGGGCCAGGAACAGGCCGTCCAGCCCGCCGGAGATGCGGAAGCGGCGGGTGGGGGGATCGTCGATCTCCTCCATGTGCGGGAAGAGTTCGCGGGCGGCGTCGCGCATGCGCTCGGCGGTGCGGCGGCCCACACCCAGGCGCTCGGCCATCTCGTCGAGGGTCAGGCCCTCGGCGGTGCTGGCCAGGAGACGGGCCAGGCCGAGCAGATTGGACGCTTTCTCGTGCCGCATGGACCGGTCCCTTTGTGCGTCATGAAACTCTACGACCGACTCTGACGTATCGGCCAGTCATGGTCTTCCCATGGACCGGTCCCGAGAGGGCGATCCGTAAGGGAGCTGAAGATCATGGCCGTCATCACCCACCTGAACCGCCGCCGCCGCCCCGCCTTCACCAAGACTGGGGCCGCCAAGACTGGGGCCGCCAAGACTGGGGCCGTTCAACCCGCGAGCCGCCGGATGCCGCCTTCGGCCATGCTGATCACGGTGGTGCTGGAATACGCCGACCTGCGGGACGACATGGGCGGCGGCCGGGTGCTGCTGCGGCTCTCGCCCATGCGCCTGGCGCGGCCCGACATCCGGGCCATGCTGGCCGACGAGGCCGAACGGGCCGGAGACGTGGCGGTGATCTGGGACGAGCGGGAGGACGAGATCTTCCGTGTGCTGGACGGCGGCGCTTTGCCAGCGGCCGCGGCGGCGGCGCCCGAGCCGTTCGCCTATGAGACGGAGTCGCGTGAGCCGGAGGCTTTTGACGACGACGACCACTTCGTGCTGACGCCGGCGGCCATGCGGTATCTGGTCGAGAGCGCGGCGCGCAAGCGCTGGTAGGGCCGGGGGCGGTTAAGGATGGTGGGGTGGCCTTGCGCCCCCTCCGTCACGGCGTGCGGTGCACGCCGCGCCACCTCCCCCGTTCCGCTACGCTTCACGGGTGAGGAGAAGGATGGGCTGATTCTTCCTCCTCCCATGCGAGCCGAAGGCGATGCGGGGGAGGTGGCGCTCAGCGCGTCAGCGCTGAGTGACGGAGGGGGCGCAAAGCCGCCACACAACGGAGGCGGGGGCGCGAAATCCCTAGCGCACCGCCAGGGCGACCAGGGGGGCGGCGGCGAGGCCGAGGGCGGCGAAGATCAGGCCCAGGCGCTTGAGCTTGCGGCTGGGTTTGCGGGTGTCCTCGGCAGGCGCGGGCGGGGCGCCGGCGACCAGGGCGGCCAGAGACACGACCGGAAGGGACATGACCGGAAGGGACACGGCTGGAAAGGACAGTCGCCGCGAGACGGCGCCGCTTGGTTTCATGGTGGCGTTCCTCCGCGGTCGATAACGCCGATTTGTGGTTACGATTTACTGAACAATTGGCCACTGAGGACTGGGCCGGCGGCCGCGCGGCGCCAGCGTTTCGCCGCCGCCAGGGCCGCGGTGAGCTGCCGCA
>DASVMY010000087.1:0-2893 GCA_036384135.1 Caulobacteraceae bacterium
GGAGCCGCGGCGGGCCCGACGCCTTCGCCCAGGGCGGCACGCACGACCCCTGGCGCGGCCGCACCACCCACCTCTGGCAGACCGCCAACCCGGACCTGCGCATGGCCGGCCCCAGCGGCGCCTGGATCACCGCCTTCAACGCCAGCGCCCAGCAGGCCCGCGAGGGGCTCAAGGCCATCGCCACCCCCACCCTGCTGCTGGCAGGCGATGCGGCCAAGGGCTGCCGTGATCTGACGGCCTGCCAGGCCAAGGCCCTGGCCGGCGGCGGCCCGATGCTGGAGCTGGAACGCGATCCGGTCCGCAGCCAATGGCTGGCCGCCATCGACACCTTCATTCGCGAGCGGATTACGCCGGCAGGTTCCCCACAGGGGCCACACGAAAGCCGAGCACAGCCGTGATTCTCCCTTCTCCCCTTGCGGGAGAAGGTGGCCTCCGCGGGAGGTCGGATGAGGGGTCGACGCGCCTTCCGAGATTGTCCTGCCAGAAGGCTAGTCACCGCCGTCCCGACGACCCCTCATCCGTCTCGCTACGCGAGCCACCTTCTCCCGCAAGGGGAGAAGGAACGCCAATGCGCGTCGAACAGGATTTCGTCCCCAGAGACCGTCAAAACCCCCGAGGACGACAGCGCTTCCCATCCCGCCGCGCGGTCTGTAGCGTCGGCGCCACAGAACAGTACCGAAAGAACAATCCTTGGGAGGTTCCCCGCGCATGTCGCGCGCTTTCAATCCGGAAGACGCCAACCGGTCGGTCTTCGACGCCCTGCTGGACGCCGCCCGACGCTATGGCGCCGGCAAGCCGATCCTGGAGGATCAGGAACGCAATCCCTTGAGCTACACCGACCTGATCCGCGCCGCCTTCGCGCTCGGCCGCAAGATCGCGGCGGTGACGGCCAAGGGCGATCGGGTCGGCCTGCTGCTGCCCTCCAGTTCCGCCGCCACGGTGACCTTCTTCGCGCTGCACGCTTTCGGCCGGGTCCCGGCGATGCTGAATTTCACCGCCGGCATCCGCAACCTGCGCGCCGCGGTCAAGCTGGCCGGGGTCAAGCGGGTGCTGACCTCCCACCGCTTCATCGAGCAGGGCAAGCTGCACGACCTTGTCGACGCCCTCGAACAGACCTGCGCCATCACCTACCTGGAAGACGTGCGAGCGAGCATCGGGCCGGTGGACCGCGCCTTCGCCCTCGCCGCCTCCCTGGCCCCCAGGCGTTTCCGCGCCGATAGCAAGCCGAACGACGCGGGCGTGATCCTGTTCACCTCCGGCAGCTTCGGCGCCCCGCGCGGGGTGGTCCTGTCCCAGCGCAACATCCTGGCCAACGTCGCCCAGATCGCCGCCCACATTCCGCTGGACCCCGACTGGGTGATGTTCAACCCCCTGCCGGTCTTCCACTGCTTCGGCCTCACCGGCGGGGTCTTCCTGCCGATCCTCACCGGCATGAAGGCCTTCCAGTACCCCAGCCCCCTGCATGTGAAGCTGATCCCGCCGCTGCTGAAGGACTCCAAGGCCTCCATCCTGCTGGCCACCGACACCTTCGTGAACCAGTACGCCCGCGCCGCCGACCCCGGGGACTTCGCCACCCTCAAGTTCGTGGTCTGCGGGGCCGAGAAGGTGCGCGAGGAGACTCACGCCCTGGTCCGCGAACGCTTCGGCCCCATCCCGCTGCTGGAGGGCTACGGCGCCACCGAGGCCTCCCCCGTCATCGCGGTCAACAAACCGCTCGACAACCGCCCCGGCACCGTCGGCGGCCTGCTGCCGGGGATCGAGACCCGCATCGAGCCGGTGGAAGGCATCACCCGCGGCGGCCGCTTCTACGTCCGCGGTCCCAACATCATGACCGGCTACCTGCACGAGGGCGGCGCGGTCGAGGTTCCGCCGGGCGGCTGGCACGACACCGGCGACGTGGTGGAGATGACCGAGGACGGCTGGATCACCATCCTGGGCCGGGTCAAACGCTTCGCCAAGATCGGCGGCGAGATGGTTTCCCTCACCGCCGCCGAGGACCTGGCCACCCACCTCTGGCCCGACGCCCGCCATGCGGTGATTTCCCTGCCCGACGCCAAGAAGGGCGAGCGCCTGATCCTGGTCACCGACCGCGGCGACGCGGACGTGGCCAAGTTGGTCAGCCTCGCCAAGACCCTGGGCGCTTCCGACCTCACCGTCCCGCGCCGCATCGTCAAGGTGCCGGAGGTGCCGGTGCTCGGTTCGGGCAAGACCGACTACGTCGCCATCCAGAGAATGGCCGAGATGGAGGCCAGGGCGGCGTAGGATCACCAACGACAGGAGGGCTTGAACCAATGGAACGACTGAACGCCTGGGCGCCGCGCGTGCTCAGCCTTTTGCGCATCATCGCCGCCCTGCTCTTCATGGAGCACGGCCTGATGAAACTGTTCCATTTCCCGGCTCCGCAGCCCGGCGCGCCCAACCCGCTGCCGGGGATCCTGATGGCCGCCGCCTGGATCGAGGTGGTCGGCGGCGCCCTGCTGGCGCTGGGCCTCTTCACCCGCGCCGCGGCCTTCCTCTGCTCGGGCGAGATGGCCGCCGCCTACTTCCTGTTCCACGCCAAGCAAGGCATGTGGCCCGGCCTCAACGGCGGCGACGCGGCGATCCTGTTCTGCTGGGTCTTCCTCTACCTGGTCTTCGCCGGCGGTGGGGCCTGGAGCGCGGATCTGCTGGTGCGCAAGAAGGCCTGAACGCTACAAATCCTTCCCCCGCTTGCGGCTAGGCGATTCACACATCTCAGAAACACCCAGGATTTCAGCGTGTTACGAGATGACTGAGGCCGCCCCTCCTCTCCCTTCTCCCCTTGTGGGAGAAGGTGGCCCGCGCAGCGGGTCGGATGAGGGGTCGACGAGACCCATCGGGCTAAGCTGCTGACGCCAATCCACAATCGCCGGCG
>DASVMY010000088.1:0-4344 GCA_036384135.1 Caulobacteraceae bacterium
GGTGTTGACGATCCGCTCGTTCACCCGCGCCATGGCCGGGACCAGGGCGCGGGAAGGGTCCAGCGCCGACTTAGGGTCGAAACCCTTGCCGTTGACGTGGGGTGACGCTTTTGAGTCGCCGCTCATGAGTCTAAACCGCGCTGCAGGATCGCCTATTAGACGCCAAACAACAGGGACACGTCCATGAAGCTCGATAGTTCAGTCGCCGCGGTGGTTACCGGCGGCGCCTCCGGCCTCGGTGAAGCCACCGTCCGCGCCCTCGCCGCCCAAGGGGTCAAGGTCGCCATCTTCGACATGAACGAGGACAAGGGCGAGGCGGTCGCCAAGGACGTCGGCGGCGTCTTCTGCAAGTGCAACGTCACCTCCGACGACGAGGTCGACGCCGCCTTCGCCAAGGCCCGCGCCGCCAACGGCCAGGAACGCATCCTGGTCAACTGCGCCGGCACCGGCAACGCCGCCAAGACCGCCGGGCGCGACCGCAACACCGGCGAGATCAAGCACTTCCCGCTGGCCGCCTTCAACATGATCATTCAGATCAACCTGGTCGGCACATTCCGCTGCATCGCCAAGAGCGCGGCGGGCATGCTGACCCTGGAGCCCGTCGACGGCGAGCGCGGCGCCATCGTCAACACCGCCTCGGTGGCGGCGGAAGACGGCCAGATGGGCCAGGCGGCCTATTCGGCCTCCAAGGGCGGCGTGGTCGGCATGACCCTGCCTATCGCCCGCGACCTGGCCAGCGAAGGCATCCGGGTCAACACCATCCTGCCCGGCATCTTCGAAACCCCGCTGATGGCCGGCGCCCCGCCCCAGGTGAAGGAAGCCCTGGCCGCCTCGGTGCCCTTCCCCAAGCGCCTGGGCGTCGCCCCGGAGTACGCCTCCCTGGCCCTGCAGATGATCACCAACGGCTATTTCAACGGCGAAGACGTCCGCCTGGACGGCGCCATCCGTATGGCCCCGCGGTAGAGGCAAAGGCCGATCCTCCCTCCCCTTTTTGGGGAGGGAGGATCGAGGAGGGACTCTTCCTACTTCGTCGCCCCGGGCCGCACGATCTTCGGCCCCAGGTTCTCCATCACCTGGTGGGCGTCATAGCCGTGTGAGCCGTCTGGCCGCGGGCCACGGTGCATGATGATCTCGGCCTCGGCGGCGAACTGCTCCACCGTGGTGGTCATGGTCTCGCCCCAGAAGGGGTCGCCCCAGAACGGGTCCCAGGTGCGCCAGCCGAAACCGTGGCCGTAGTAGCGCCAGTAGGGCCGCCAGTAGCCGTAGCCATAGCCCGGTCCATAGAAGGGATCGGGGTCGGTATAGGTGCGCCGGTCACGGTCGGTGTGCCGATCTGCCATCTCGAACCAGTCGAAGCCGGACTGTGTGGTCAGCTCCGCCGAGCGGTAGAGCAGATAGGTCTCCACCGTCTGGCGCGAGGTCAGGCTGTTGCCGGAAAAGGTCACCTTGAAGTGGCCGTCGTCCAGCTTCTGGTCGGTGAAGCCGCCGGAGGTGGCGTTACTCCGCGCCAGCGGCTGATAGGGCGTCGCCGTCTCGCAGGCGCCCAGGCCCAGCGCCGCGGCCCCAAGGGCCGCGATCAGAACCGCCGTCTTGATCTTCATGGTCGTTCCAACCCTTAAGGACCTCGCGCACAAGCGGGGCCACATCCCTCATCGGGAGAACGTCCCACGCTCGCGTTCGTTTCGCAAACGAACCGATCAATTTTACGGCGAAACTAGCGTGGCTTTGTTGCGGCGATGAGATGGGGGCATGCTCGAAGGGGACGATTCCCCCCGCCTGCCAGCAAAACGAGGCTCCCGTGAAGACCTGCCGCACCGGTCCGGCCCTGGCTCTCCTACTGGCCGTCACGACCCTGCTCGCCGCCCCAACCCAGGCGGCGGCGCGCAAGATCGCCGTCCGCCCCATCCCCATCCGCGTCGTCGTCGTCACCACCTTCGAGATCGGCCAGGACACCGGCGACACGCCCGGCGAGTTCCAGGCCTGGGTAGAGCAACTGCCCCTCAGCCAGACCCTGCCCTTCCCCGCCGGCATGCGCCCCCTGCGCTACGACCCCAAGACCCAGGTGCTGGGGATGGTCTCCGGCAGCGGATCGATCAACGCCGCCGCCTCCACCATGGCGCTGGGGCTGGATCCCCGCTTCGACCTCAGCCACGCCTACTGGCTGATCGCCGGCATCGCCGGGATCAATCCCAACCAGGGCTCGGTGGGTTCGGCCGCCTGGGCGCAGTGGGTGGTGGACCGCGACCTTGGCCACGAGATCGACGCCCGCGAAATCCCGCCGGACTGGTCCACGGGCCTTACCCCGCTCAGCCGCGCCCTGCCCTTCCAGGCCCCGCCGCCGGGGCCGGGAATCTATAGCCCCAACGCCTACCGGCTGAACCCGGCTCTTACCGACTGGGCCTACCAATTCACCCAAAACACCCCGCTCGCCGACACCCCCGCCCTGGCCGCCCTCCGCGCCCGCTACCCCAGCCAGCCCCAGGCCCAGACCCCGCCGCATGTGATGCGCGGCGACGAGGTCTCGGCCATGAACTGGTGGGTCGGCGCCCTGATGAACAAGGGGGCCGAGGACTGGATGGCCTACTGGACCGCCGGCCAGGGCGTCATGGTCACCTCGGCCATGGAGGACACCGGCGTCCTTCGCGCCCTGCAGTTCCTGGCCCAGGTCCATCGCGCCGACCCCGCCCGGGTGATGGTCCTGCGCACCGCCTCCGACTACGTCGCCCCCGGCGCCGGCCAGACCGCCGCCCAGCTCCTGGACGCCGAAAGCGGCGGCGGCGGCAGCGGCGCCCTCTCCGCCTACCGCCCCGCCCTGGACGCCGCCTTCAAGGTCGGCGCCCCGGTGGTGCGGGAGCTGGCGGGCCACTGGAGGCGGTACAGGGATCATCCGCCGGGGGTGGGGCGGTGAGGGACGGCGGCGGCGAGGACAGCCGCGTGGAGCGATTGCCGCTCCCCAATTCTCCCCGTTTCGTACAACCCCCACCCCTCATTGGCTGATGCTTTGCCCGAAGCGCAGGCGTAGAACGCCGCCATGGATCTCGATGCGCTGCTTCTCTCGCGTCTCCAGTTCGCCTTCACCCTGGCGTTCCACATTATCTTTCCCAGCTTCACCATCGGCCTGGCCAGTTTCCTGGCGGTGCTGGAGGGGGTCTGGCTGTTCACCAAGCGCGAGGCCTTCAAGACGCTCTACATGTTCTGGCTCAAGGTCTTCGCGCTGAGCTTCGGCATGGGCGTCGTCACCGGGGTGGTGATGAGCTACCAGTTCGGCACCAACTGGAGCGTCTTCTCCCGCCTCTCCGCCCCGGTGATCGGCCCACTGCTGGCCTTCGAGGTGATGACCGCCTTCTTCATGGAGGCCAGCTTCCTGGGCGTGATGCTGTTCGGCTGGAAGAAGGTCGGGCCTGGTCTGCACTTCGCCGCCACCTGCATCGTCGCCGTCGGCACGTTGGTCTCGGCCTTCTGGATCATCGCCGCCAATAGCTGGATGCAACACCCGGTGGGATTCGCGGTCCTGCCGGACGGCCGGCTGACCGCCACCAGCTGGTGGGACGTGGTGTTCTCGCCGACCTTCCCCTACCGCTTCGTCCACATGGTCCTGGGCGCATACCTCACCACCGCCCTGGTAGTGGGCGCCGCCTCCGCCTGGATACTGCTCAAGGACCCCAAACAGCCGGAGTCGCGGATCGCCCTGCGCCTGGCCATCGGCATGTTCGCCATCGTCGCCCCGGTCCAGGTCCTGGTGGGTGACGCCTCGGGCAAGGAGGTGCTCAAGGTCCAGCCTGTGAAGCTGGCCGCCATCGAGAGCTTCTGGGAAACCAAGAGCCACCAGGCCCTGCACCTGGCCGCCTGGCCGGACAACAAAACCGAGGGCAACCGCTGGGAAATCTCCGTGCCGGAGCTGGGCAGCCTGATCACCGCCGGCAGCGCCGACGCCACCGTGGTGGGCCTCAAGGACGTCGCCCCCCGCGACCGCCCGCCGGTGTTCATCGTTTTCTGGGCCTTCCGGGTCATGGCCGGTCTGGGCGTAGCCATGGCGGGGCTTGGCCTGTGGGGCGTGTGGCTGTGGTGGCGCGGCGGGCCGGAGCGGTCGAAGCTCTACCTTCGGGCCGCGGTCGCCATGGGGCCGGGCGGCTTCGTGGCGGTGATCTCCGGCTGGATCGTCGCGGAGGTAGGCCGCCAGCCCTGGGTCATCACCGGCGTCCTGCGCACCGCCGACGCGGTCTCCCCGGTGGGGGCGGGCCAGGTCTCCACCTCCCTGCTGGGGTTCCTCACCGTCTACGCCATCGTCTTCAGCGGCGGGGTGCTGTTCATCCTGCGCCTCATGGACCAGGGCCCGGCCGTCCT
>DASVMY010000089.1:0-3325 GCA_036384135.1 Caulobacteraceae bacterium
CTTGCCGTCCTCGCTCAAGGTCGAGGGCGAGCGGTAGTTCAGGGCCGCCGCCTCGCCGGAGGCCAGCCGCCGCGCCCAGTCCGGAACCGCCGCCGCGCTCGCCGCGCCCAGATCAGCCTGGCCCAGGAGCACCGGATCGGCCCCCAGCCTTTGGCCCTCGCCGCCGCCGTCCAGGGCGAAGGCCCGTGCGTCGGAGGCCGCGAAGGCCCGGTCCACATAGTCCCGCCAGCTGCGCTCGAACCGCGCCTTCTGGCTCTCCACCCCGCAAACGATCAGCCGGTCCCGCGCCCGGGTCAGGGCCACATAGAGCAGGCGCAGGGACTCGTGATCGCCGGCCAGTTCCCGCGCCGCCCGCGCGTCGGCGGAGGCGGGGCAGTCGTCAGCCTTACGCGGCGCCCACAGGAAGCCGCCGCGCTCCGCCTCCAACAGCGGCCCGCCCTGGGCGGTGGCGCGGGTGCTGGTGTCGGGCAGGATGACGACGGGCGCTTCCAGCCCCTTGGCGCCGTGCACGGTCATCACCCGCACCTCGCCGCCGGCTCTCGCCCCTCCAGACCTTGGTTGGGCGTCCTCCTGCTCGCGCTTGACCTCGACCTCGACGCCGCTGAGGGCGGCGATGACGCTTTCAAGGTCGCGCAAGTCGCGCCCCTCGGCCGCCAGCACTTCAGCCAGGAAAGCTTCCAGCGCATCCTCCGCCTCGGCCCCGAAACGCAGCAGCATCCGCCCGCGCATGGAGCGGCCTTGCTCGTCCAGGCGGCTCAGCACCCGGCTGAAGAACTCGAAGGGCGGGCGGGTCCTGGCCACATCCATGGCCCACCCCAGGAAGTCCCGCGCCGCCCGCCAGGGCCCCCGCTCATCCGCCCGCGCGTTCAACGCCGCCCACAGCGATCCCTCGCGGGGCTGCGCCAGGTCGTACAGGCTCTCCTCGTCCAGGTCGCAGAACGGCCCGCGCAGGACGCTGGCCAGGGTCAGGTCGTCAGAGGGAAAGCGGGCGAACCGCGCCAGGGCCATCAGGTCGGCGAAAACGATGTGTTCCGACAGCTTCAGCCGGTCTGCCCCGCCCACCGCCACGCCCTCGCGCTTCAGGGCCCGGATGATTTCGTGGAACAGGGCGTTGCGCCGCCGCACCAGGATCAGGAAGTCGCCGGGTACGCAGGGCCGAAGCTCGCGGCTCTGGCGGTCCAGCACCGCCTCGCCGCGCCCGATCATGGCCTTGATCGACCGCGCGATCCGCCGCGCCAGCTTTCGCCCGCCGCTCTCCGCAGGCTCGGCGTCCACGGGCGCCCAGGGGTCCGGCTCGGGGGAGGGATCGCTCACCTCCAGCGGCCAGGCCTCCACGCTTCCGCCGGGGCCGCGCCGGGCGATGTGCTTGATCAGGCGGACGACATTGTCGCCCTCCGGCGTGGTCAGCCCGGCCCGCGCCTCGGGATCAAGGAACACCTGGTCCACGAAGCCCAGCACCTCGGGGGTCGAGCGCCAGCTTTCCTGAAGGGCGACTTCCTCGAAGCGCGCACTGGCGAACTGGGCCATTCCCCGGAAGGCGTCCCGCTCGAGCGCGAAGCGCTCCGGCGCGGCGCCCTGGAAGCTGAAGATCGACTGCTTCTCGTCGCCCACCGCGAACACGGTGCGCACCAGCGTCGCCGCGCCCTTGCCCACGAAGAACTCGCCGGTCAGGCCGCGCAGGATGTCCCACTGGTCCGGGGCGGTGTCCTGGGCCTCGTCCAGCAGCACGTGCTCCAGCCCGCCGTCCAGCTTGTAGAGCACCCAGGCGGCGTCGGCCTTGACGGTGATCAGGGCGCTGGTCCGGTCGATCAGGTCGCCGAAATCGAGGCCGCCGCGCTGCGCCTTGGCGGTCTCATAGGCGCGGCCATAGGCGCTGGCCAGCGCCAGGGCGTGGACGGTGTCGCGGGCCACGCGGGCGCCGCGCAGCCGGTCCTGGGCCTCGACCAGCCGCGCCTGCTGCTCGGTCAGCCACTCCGCGGCCCAGGGATCGACGCCCTTGGTGCCCAACCGTTTGCGGGGTTCGCCCGCGCCGGTCAGGAACACGCCGCACAGCCCCTCGAAGCTGGGCGCGTCCTCCACCGCCAGCATCTTGTTTCCCATCTCGGCGTCTGTGGTCCTGTCCGACGCCAGCAGCGCCTGGGCGGCGCGTTTCCACTGGCCCCAGCGGATGCGCCCCACCGCCTCGTCCATGACGGCCTCGGGCGACATCGGGCGGGCAAACCCGCAACGGTTCCACGCGTCCCGCGCCGCCAGGGTCGGGCCGCCGCAGGCGTCCACATAGCGGGCGATGGCTTTGCGGCGCGTCTCGAACACCCCGAACATGGCGTTGAAGCCGCGGTAGTCCAGCTCCACCGAGAAGTGGTTGTAGGCCTCGGCGATGGGGCCGTCGGGGTGGTCCATGGCGAACCGGGCCGCCGCGTCCCGCGCCTGGGCCGACAGCCGGGCCGCCGCTGCGTCCTCCAGCACCTTGAACCCCGGCGACACCCCCGCCTCCAGCGGAAACCGCCGCAGCAGCTTCTCGCAGAAGGCGTGAATGGTCTGGATCTTCAGCCCGCCGGGCGTCTCCAGGGCGCGGGCAAAGAGGGCGCGGGCGTCGGAGAGGTCGCGGCCTTCCTCCTCGAGCTCCGCCAGCTTGTCGATCAATTGGACGTCGGGCATCACCGCCCAGTCGCCCAGCTCCTGGAACAGGCGCCGCTGCATCTCGGCGGCCCCGGCCTTGGTGTAGGTGACGCACAGGATCGCTTCCGGCGCGGCCCCCGCCAGCAGCAGCCGCGCCACCCGCTTGACCAGGGTCGAGGTCTTGCCCGCCCCGGCGTTGGCGGCCACGAACACCGAGGCGCGGGGGTTGGAGGCCCGGACCTGCGGGTCGGCGCTCATTCGCCGCCCTCCGCGCCACCGGTGTCAGCGCCGCCGTCGGCTTCGCCGATCACGTGCCATTCCCACAATCGCGCCAAGTGGTCGTAGTCGCCAGTGTAGCGGCCGATGAACTGGGGCATGGCCCAGGAAGGGTAACCGGTGTCCGCCTGGTCGAACCAGTCGATCCGCTTGCGCAGGCCCTCCAGGGCCGCGGCGGCCAGGACCTCGCTCTCGGCGGCGTCGGCGCGGTGCTCCTCGCGGCCGGGGATGCGCCCGCCGCTGACCCGCACATAGACCAGGGCGCCGGGCGCCATCCGTCCCAGCTCAGCGAATCCCCCCGCCGCGACGATGGCCGCGGTCAGGGTCAGCTGCGGCGACAGCCCCGCCTTCACCTGCTTGGAGCTGGGGGCGGCGCCGGTCTTGTAGTCCAGGATGTCGGCCACCAGTCCCCGCGCCTCGATGCGGTCGG
>DASVMY010000090.1:0-14167 GCA_036384135.1 Caulobacteraceae bacterium
CGACGATTCGCAGCGGCTCGGGGCCGCCGGCCGCGCGCTGCGGCGTGGCCAGGTCGGCGCCGAGGTCGAAGAGGTCGTTCTGGATCCGCGCCAATATCGGGTCCAGCGGCGTGGCGCCGACGGTGTGCAGCCGCGCCATCCCAAGCACCGCATTGGTCTCGTCCACGTCGCCGTAGGCGCTGACCCGGGGGCTGGCCTTGCTGACCGGCGCGCCGGACGCCAGGCGCGTGGAGCCGGCGTCGCCGGTGCGGGTGTAGATGCGGTTCAAAGTGACCATGCGAACACTCAGTGGGCGTGCGAACGCCACCACCAGGCGGTGACGAGCACGATGATGACGCCGAACTGCAGCACGATGCGCAGGCGCATCAGCTTGTTGGAATAGGACCGCCCGAAGTCGCCGCCCTTGAACAGGGCGAAGATGCCGACCGCGAGGGTCAGGGTGACCGCGACCAGGCCGACGGGAAGCAGATAGTCGAAGATATCCATCGCCTCAGACTACGCCGCCGCGGCCGGCGCCGCCACCGAAGGGAACAGGTTTTTGACGATCCGCATTAGATGAGCGTGCTCAACGAACAACCCTAGCGATTTTCGACGATCGGCCTGAAGTCGGTGGAACCCGGTCACTCAAAAGTGCGTCATTTTGGCACTGCGGCGGCGAGAGGCGATGCAAAACGCCCAAATCGTGTGTAAACGCACATGACGTCCGTATCGCGGAACGGATTTCGCTGAACACGCTCACCCAAAGTCTTCACTCAGGACGCGCCCCGGTGAAGAGAGCCACGAACCAAGGAACAAGGATGCACGCGTCCGCCCGGCCCAATCCGCCGGAAACCGATGTCACGGACCATGAGACGGCGCTCTGCGAGATGCGCCAGCTCGTCACCGATCTTCGCGACGCCGCCCGGGACAGCCGGATGCTCGCGAGCCGCTATGCCGACCTCTTGAAGTCGGTCGTCGAAGAATATTGCGGCGAATTCGAACTTCGGGCGGTTGCCGCCCTTGCCCGCCTGGAGGCAGCTCAATGAACCATCTTCCGCTCCGCTCCCTTGCCGGGATCGCCCAAGTCCGCCGCCCCACCCAGCGGGCCCTGGCCAAGCAGCGCACCCGCGAGAAGATCCTCGCCGCCGCCAAGGCCCTGTTCACCGAGAAGGGCTATGAGGGCGCCACCATCCGCGACATCGCGGCCTCGGCCGGCATGTCCACCGGCGCGGTGTTCGCCAGCTTCACCGACAAGTCGGACCTGTTCAACGAGATCATCGGCGCCGACCGCGAGAGCCTGTTCGAGGCCATGCGCGCCGAAGCCGTGGGCGCCTCCGCCGAGGAAGCCCTGAACTCGATGTTCGACGCTGGCTACCGTTTCACCCTGGCCGACCTGCCCCTGCTGCAGGCGACGATGAGCGTTTCCTGGTCCCCGGACCTGGGCGCCCAGGTGCGCGGCCGGCTGAATCGCCGCCCGATCACCGAGCTCGTCGGTGAGATCCTGACCGCCTCAATCGAGCGTGGCGAACTGTCGCGCCACACCAATGTCGCGATTGTTTCCCAGATGCTATGGGATTGCTATCTCGCGAACTTCCGCCATGCCGCCTTCGAAGGCTGGGGATTGAACGAGTTGCGCGCGCGTCTGGCTGAACAGATTCGCGTGATCCTGGCCGGCGTCCGCGCCGGCTGAGTTCCACCGACGGTCAGGTCAAGACCGCGGTGAGTGAGGGGCTAGGCCGTCGTGGGCGTACGCGAGGCGCAGAAACTGGCGACCCGTCGTCGTGTGCTCGACGCCGCCAGCGATCTGTTCAATGAAATCGGGTTCGAGGACGCCACCGTCCGGGCGATCGCCAATCGCGCGGGCGTCTCGGTGGGCAGCGTCTTCACCACCTTCACCTCCAAGGCCGACATCCTCAACCAGGTGATGCAGGACCGGCTGGAGGCCCTCTATGAGGAGACCGGCCGCATCATTCCCCTGATGCGCGGCTCCACGGCCGACCGCTGCCGGTCGCTGTTCGCGATGCTCTACGCCTTCGAGATGCGGCGGGTGAAGCTGTTCCTGGCCCACATCGCCGTCGCCTACCGCTGGGACGTCGGTCCCATCGGCCGCCCCTTCGGCTCGAACCAGGTGTTCCGCGATCTCATGACCACCTGGCTCAGGGACGGGGTCGTGCGCGGCGATATCCGCATCGATGTGGATTGCCAGGCGGTGATCGACCTGCTGCTGGGCGTCTATGCCTGGAACTATCGCCTAGCCGCGGCGGAGAACGCCGACAGCGACCGCCTGACGGCGCTGATGGACCAGCAGATCGGCATGATCTTCGACGGGCTGAAGCCGCGCCCCTGACGGTCCTCAGCGACGCGAATCCGATTGCGCGCAATTGAAGCTTCCCCTCCGCCACGGAAATGGCGACAACCTCCGGCGCCATCACCGGAGGGAAGCATGCTCGTCGTCCATCACCTGAACAACTCGCGCTCGCAGCGGATCCTCTGGCTGCTGGAAGAGCTGGGCGCGCCCTATGAGATCAAATTCTACCAGCGCGACGCGACCACCAACCTGGCCCCGCCGGAGCTGGAGGACGTGCATCCCCTGGGCAAGTCGCCGGTGATCGAGGAGGACGGCCACGTGATCGCCGAATCCGGCGCCGTGGTGGACTTCATCGTGCGCAAATACGGCGCGGGCCGCCTGTCGCCCCGGCAAGGCTCCTGGGACCACGAGGCCTATCTGGAGTGGCTGCACTACGCCGAGGGTTCGGCCATGCTGCCGCTGATGATCAACCTCTACATCATGCGCCTTGGCGACGCCGCCGCGCCGCTGCAGCCCCGCGTGGACGACGAGATCAACCGCCACATGGGTTTCGTGAACGACGCCCTGGAGGGCAAGGACTATCTGCTGGGCGAGTTCACCGGCGCCGATGTCCAGATGAGCTTCGCCGGCGAGGTGGCGCGCGCCTTCGGCCGGCTGGAAACCCTGCCCAACGTCAAGGCCTGGGTCGAGCGCCTGCACGCGCGCCCGGCGTTCCAGAAATCCATCGAAAAGGGCGGGGCGTACAACCTGGCTTAGGGGTTACCGCAGAGACCCTCCCTCCCCATTTTGGGGAGGGAGGCTACTCGAACGGCGGGAAGTCGTCTTCGTCGTAGCCTTCCAGGAAGTCGAAGACCGCAGCCTTGTAGAGGGCGTGGGGGATGGCGTTGAAGTGGTCGCAGCCGGGCAGGATCACCGCCTTGGCTCCGGGGATGGCGTCGGCAAGGTCGTTGGGGTCGCCGGCGATCTCGTCGTCCGCCCCGGCCACGATCAGCGCTGGCGGACGCAAACCGAACAGCTCGGCCGGTCCGACGGGGGCGCCCGCGCCCTGGCTGCAGGCGGCCAGGGCCAGCAGGTCCTCGCCCTGTTGCTGCGCGAAGAGCCGGAAGCCTCTCAGCGTCGGGTCGGTGATCGCCGAGGCGTCGGGGGCCTGCATGGCCTGGGCCATAGTCATGGCGCCGGGCTTGGGCGGCGGCGCGCCGCCGGGCAACATCCGCCCGCCGACCCCGCCCAGAATGAGGTTGGAGAACCGCTCCGGCTGGTCCAGGGCCGCGCGCAGGGACAGGTGCGCGCCCATGGAATAGCCCATCAAGTCCACGCGCTGCAGATCAAGGTGCTCCATCAGGGCGAAGATGTCGCCCACCATCGCCTCGCGTCCATAGGCCTCCGGATCGTGTGGTTTGTCGCTTTCGCCGTGGCCGCGGTGGTCGAAGGCGATGGCGCGACATCCCTTGCGCTCAAGAGCGCTGTACCAGCCCAAGCGTCGCCAGTTCTCCGCGCGGCTGGTGGCGAAGCCGTGCACCAGAAGCACGGTCCTCTGCTCTGCCCCCGCCGGCCTGATGTCGTCGTAGGCGAGGTTGAACCCGCCCGATTGGAAAGTGGCCATGCGCGCACCCTAAGCGGCGCCCGCGCGGCGCCGCAAGCGCCGCCTCGATCCGGCCGCGACGCAACAGCCTCTTGAGCAAAGGGCCGTGGGCGCCTTAATCGGGGGCCATGAACGAAGAGAAATTCATCGGCGGCTGGACGCGGAGCAAGCTGCGCGAGCGCAGCCAGAACGAACGGCATGCGGTCTGGAAGCGGGCCAAGTCCCTGCATTCGGCCGAGGGAAACCACCTGGCCCGGGCCATCGAGCTGCTGGGCCTGCCCTACGCCGAGCCCGAACCCCTGGCGCCGGACGACCCGCTGATGGCCCAACTGCGCGAGATCGTCGGCTCGCCCGCCGCGCGGTCGGCGGCCATCGAATCGACCCTGGACGGCCTGCCCGCCATGGCCGGGATCGACGGCCTGCTGCACGACGGGATCGGCGAGGCCTACCGGCTGAACGCCGCCGCCGCGCCCACCGCCCGGCTGCTGGTGGCTGAGCTGATGACCGGACTGGGTTACGTCGCCGCCGGCGAGAAGGACCTCCCGGCCCGCTGTGTGGCGCGCAAGGGGACGTTCTGGAAACGGGGCTGAACCCCTAAAGCAAACTCCCGGCCTTTTGCACCTCCGCCGCCGCCAGCGAACCCGCCGGCCCCGCCTTCAGGAACGCCGAAGCCTCCGTGGTCGGATCCAGCCAGCTGGCCCAGGCGGCCGGCGCCAGCGGCACGATCTGGCGGTCGTGGTAGGGCGCCACGTCCGGGCCGGCGTCGATGGTCAGCATGCTGAAGCGCTCGCCGGCGTCACCCTCGGCGCGGCGCCATAGGCCGGCGATGGCGAAGATATCGCTGTCCACGGCGGTGAAACGCCAGCCGGTCTTGGGATATTTGTCGCCGGTGAATTCAAAGAAGTGGGTGGCCGGGATCAGGCAGCGGCCGGTGGTGAAGGCGCGGCCTTCGGAGCGGAAGTTGATCACCGGCCCCGCCTTGGGCCGCGGGGGCGCAAAGCCCCAGCGCATCATGTCCAGCCGCACCCGCGCCTGGCCCTCCTGACGCACGATGGGGGCGGGGTCCGTGGGCCTGATCTCTTCCATCCCCGGGAAGTTAGGCAAGCCGGCCGTCGCGAAATCGACGCCCAGGGTTTCGAACATCTCGACGAGCTTATGGAGCGGGGCGTTGTAGCCGAACCGGTTGCACATGGCGCCGCACCATCCGCCGCCGCCAAGCGGACGGTCAACCCCGGGACGCGAGTGGACTCAACCTGAATTCATGCGACGATTGGTGACGGGGCCGGTGTGGACGCTTGCGCGTACTCTGGCTTCGAAGTCCCGGCTGGAAGCGTGGATGCCCAAGACCCTCGAACCCACGATCTGGCTGGCCGAGAATCTGGAAACATTCAGCGCGCTGTTCGACGCCGGCGGACTGCTGGCCGGGGTGGTCGAGGAAGCCGGCGACGACTATCGCTACGTCGCCGCCAACCAGCCCCTGGCCGATCATTTCCGGACCACCCGGGCGGCGCTGATCGGAAAGACCGGGCGCATCCTGGGCGCCAGCGACCCCGTCATCGCCGTGCGCATGGGCACATTGGACCGCTGCCATCGCGAGGGGGTCCAGCGGGAGGAGTTCTGGCTGGAGGTCGACGGCGCGCGCCGCCGCTTCCTCAGCACCCACGCCGCCGCGCCGCCGGGACCAAACGGCGCCCGGCGCATGGCCTTCCTGTCCGCCGACATCACCGCGCGCAAGGCGGCCGAGATCGAGGCGGCGCGGCAGCAGGCCCGGGTCGAGGCGGCGCTGGATGCGGCCGCCATGGGCATCTGGGAATACGATATCGTCGCCGACCACCTGTCCTGGGACGCGCGCACCGACGTCCTCACCGGCCTTCGGGCAGAGAACATGAGCCTGGAGACCTTCGTCTCGCTGGTTCACCCCGACGACGTGGCCAGGGTGATCGCCGCGCAGGACCGGGCAGAGACCGGCGAGGACGGCGGCTATTATCGGGTGGAGCACCGGATGCTTGGGACCGACGGCGCGGTGCGCTGGATCGAGAGCACCGGCCGCATCACCTTCAACAGCGCCGGCGAAGCCGTCCGCGCCATCGGCACCGTGCGCGACATCGCTCCGGAGATGGCGGCCCGTGAACGGCAGGCCTTCCTGACGGCGGAACTGAACCACCGGGTGAAGAACAACCTGGCCGCGGTCCAGGCCATCGCCAACCAGACCCTGCAATGGAGCCCCGACCCGATCGAGTTCCGCGAGGCTTTCGAGGCCCGCGTCTCGGCGCTGGGCCGCGCCCACGACCTGCTGAACGCCAACGCCTGGACCGCCACCGACCTTCGCGAGCTGATGGAGCGCTCGCTGGAAGGGGCGGCCGGCGCGGTGACGCTGGAGGGGCCGTCGTCGCCGGTGATGGTGCTGCCCGAGCGGGCCATGACCTTGGCCATCATCTTCAACGAACTGGCCACCAACGCCGCCAAGCACGGCGCCCATTCGGTTCCGGGCGGCACGGTGACCCTAAGCTGGGCGATCTTGGGCGATCGGGTGGACATCCGCTGGGTCGAGCGGGGCGGCCCCGTGGTCACCCCTCCCAAACGCCAGGGCTTTGGCTCGCGCATCCTGCGCGCCGGCGTCGGCGGACGGGATGGGGCCGCGCGGCTGGAATACGATCCGGGGGGCCTGAAGGTGCGCCTGACCCTGGTCCGCTCGCCGGCGGTGACGTTCGAGGCGGTGCGGGAGCCGGCGTAAGGTATTCCCCGCGCGCCGTAACCCTTCGCCCTCCACCCATGGAAAAAGGGCGGCGCCTGAAAGACGCCGCCCCAAATCTTCAACCGTCGAAGGCCCAAAATCAGGGGCCCGAAATCAGGCGTCCGCGGTTTCCTTGGCGTCTTCCGCCTTGGTCAGGTCTTCGCCGGTCTGTTGGTCGACGACCTTCATGGAAAGGCGGGTCTTGCCGCGATCGTCGAAGCCCAGAAGCTTGACCTTCACGGTCTGGCCTTCCTGCAGCACGTCGGAGACCTTGTTCACGCGCTCGTTGGCGATCTGGCTGACGTGCACCAGGCCGTCCTTGGCGCCGAAGAAGTTCACGAAGGCGCCGAAGTCGACAACCTTGACCACCTTGCCGTCGTAGATCTGGCCCACTTCCGGTTCGGAGGCGATGGACTTGATCCAGTCCATGGCCGCCTTGATCTTGGCGCCGTCGCTGGCGGAGACCTTGACCGTGCCGTCGTCGGCGATGTCGACCTTGGCGCCGGTGGTGGCGACGATCTCGCGGATCACCTTGCCGCCGGTGCCGATGACTTCGCGGATCTTGTCGACCGGAACCGACATGGTCTCGATCTTCGGGGCGAATTCGCCGACGTCCGGACGGGCGCCGTCGATGGCCTTGGCCATTTCGCCGAGGATATGAATCCGGCCGTCCTTCGCCTGGGCGAGGGCCTTCTTCATGATCTCCTCGGTGATCCCGGCGATCTTGATGTCCATCTGCAGGCTGGTGATGCCGTCGGCGGTGCCGGCGACCTTGAAGTCCATGTCGCCCAGGTGGTCTTCGTCACCCAGGATGTCCGACAGGACCGCGAAGCCGTCCGATTCCAGGATCAGGCCCATGGCGATACCCGAGACGGGCTTCTTCAGGGGCACGCCGGCGTCCATCAGGGCCAGGGACGATCCACAGACCGAGGCCATCGAGGACGAGCCGTTGGACTCGGTGATCTCCGAGACCAGACGCAGGGTGTAGGGGAAGTCTTCCGCCGACGGCAG
This sequence comes from Caulobacteraceae bacterium, assembly GCA_036384135.1. GTDB lineage: Bacteria > Pseudomonadota > Alphaproteobacteria > Caulobacterales > Caulobacteraceae > Acaudatibacter. The sequence continues at coordinate 7,615 of DASVMY010000090.1, forward strand.
CATCGGGCGGATCGCCCGCCAGGCCAGCTTGCCGTGGCCGACTTCGCGGCGGCCCGGCGCGCCCATGCGGCCCGTTTCACCCACCGAGAAGGGGGGGAAATTGTAGTGCAGCATGAACTTCTCGTAGTACTTGCCTTCCAGAGCGTCGATCATCTGCTCGTCGTCGCCGGTGCCCAGGGTGGCGACCACCAGGGCCTGGGTCTCGCCGCGAGTGAACAGCGCCGAGCCGTGGGCCCGGGGCAGCACGCCCACTTCCGAAACGATCTGGCGGACCTTGTCGACGGTGCGCCCGTCGATGCGGATGCCGGTGTCGAGGATGTTGCGGCGGACGACGTCGGCCTCAAGTTCCTTGAACACCCCGCCCAGCTTGGCGGCGTCGGTCCCGGTGGGATTGGCGTCGGACTTGGCGAACTTGGCCAGGGCCTTGTCCTTGGCCGCGTGCACGGCGTCCTGGCGGGCGCCCTTGGCGACGATCTTGTAGGCCGCGGCCAGGTCCTTGCCGATCAGCTTCTTGATCTCGGCCTTCACCGCGTCGGTGTCGTCCTCGGCAAAGTCGAAGGGCTCCTTGGCGGCGTGTTCGGCCAGTTCGATGATCGCGTCGATCACCGGCTGGATGGAATTGTGCGCGAACATCACCCCGCCCAGGACCTGCTCTTCACTGAGCTCCTGGATTTCGGATTCCACCATCATCACCGCGTCGCTGGTGCTGGCGACGACGAGATCCATCTTGGTCTCCTTCATCTGGTCCAGCGTCGGGTTCAGCACATATTCGCCGTCGATGAAGCCAACGCGGGCGCCGCCGATGGGGCCCATGAAGGGCGCGCCGGACAGCACCAGGGCGGCCGAGGCGGCCACCAGGGCGACGATGTCGGGATCATTCTCGAGGTCGTGGGCCAGCACGGTGGTGACGACCTGGACTTCGTTCTTGAAGCCCTTGACGAACAGCGGCCGGATTGGACGGTCGATCAGGCGGCTGGTCAGGGTTTCCTTCTGCGAGGGCGCGCCCTCGCGGCGGGGGAAGGAGCCCGGGATCTTGCCCGCGGCGTAGAACTTCTCCTGGTAGTTCACGGTCAGGGGGAAGAAGTCCTGACCCGGCTTGGCGGACTTGGCGTAGACCGCGGTGGCCAGCACCATGGTCTCGCCGTAGGTGGCCAGGACCGAACCGTCGGCCTGGCGGGCCATGCGGCCGGTCTCGAGGGTCAGCTTACGGCCGCCCCACTCGATGGATTTGCGCTTGATATCGAACATTGTGAGTTTGCTTTCTTATCGGTCCCAAAGGCCCATTCCTTCGGGGGCGGACAGGGGCGGTCTGGCTTTTGAGGGCGGTTCCGGAGGTCCTCTCCTGCGACAGGCGGATGAGGACTGCTCTTGAGCCCTCGGCGTTTAATTTGCGGCCATGTGGCCCGTTCATCCGCGCCGCCGGCCTGTCACGGCGGGGGCGGAGGTCGTCTTCTATCCGCTTAATTGCACAAAACGCAGCACGACGCATGCGTAACGGGCGCGAGGCCTGCCACGATGCGTCGAATTCCTGCGCTGACGCGACTGGAGCGGGATCTAGCGACGCAGACCCAGCGTACCGATCAGGGCCGTGTAACGACCTTCGTCGGACTTCTTGAGGTGGTCCAGAAGGGACCGGCGCTGAGAGACCATTTGCAGCAGGCCCCGGCGCGAGTGGTTGTCCTTCTTGTGCGTCTTGAAGTGCTCGGTGAGGTTGGCGATGCGTTCCGAAAGGATCGCGACCTGGACCTCGGCGGACCCGGTGTCGCCGGCGGACCGGGCGTGGGTCTCAATAAGTTCGTGCTTACGCTGCGGCGTAATCGACATCGGACAAGTCTCCGCTCAGGTGAGATTGAAGACCCGCGTGGGATTGAGCCGTCCCGCGCGCATCTCGCACAGGGCGACGATCTTGCCTCCGTGCGTGGCCGAAACGATGCGGGAAGCGGCAAGCCGCGCCTTCAGCGATTCAACCTGGCGGGGGAGGAGAACGATCGGTCGTCCCTGCGTCAGTCTGAAGGCGTCTTCGGCGGTCAGGGCCAGGGCCGGGATGTCGTCCAGCGCGGTCTCGACCGGAAGCAATGCCTCCAGAGGCGCGCCCGTATGGCACAAGTCCTCTAGGGATTCCAGTGTAATCGCCCGGTCTTCGGTGAAGGCGCCCACGCGTAAACGCCGCAGGGCCGACACGTGGCCGCAGGCTCCCAGCGCCTGCGCGATGTCGCGGACCACGGCGCGGACGTAGGTTCCCTTGCCGCAGTCGATCTCGATCTCGACGTGATCGGCGTCCGGCGCGGCGGTGACCCGGGCGGCGTGGATCGTCACCTTGCGCGAGGCCAGTTCGAACTCGACCCCCTCTCGCGCCAGGTCATAGGCCCGCTCGCCCTCCACCTTGATGGCCGAGAAATTGGGCGGAATCTGCTCGATCTCCCCGACGAAGCGGGGCAGTACGGCCTCCACCGCCGCCACGGAAGGGCGCACGCCCGAGGTCGCCGTCACCGCCCCTTCCCGGTCGAAGCTGGCAGTGGCCTGGCCCCAGGCGATGGTGAAGCGATAGGTCTTGTCCGCGTCCATCAGGAACGGAACGGTCTTGGTGGCCTCGCCCAGCGCTATGGGCAGGATGCCGGTGGCCAGGGGGTCCAGGGTGCCGGCGTGACCGGCCTTCTGGGCGTTGAAGGCCCGGCGCACGCGGCCGACGGCGGCGGTGGACGTCAGGTCCAGGGGCTTGTCGAGGCAAATCCAGCCGGAAACCGCGTCGCCCTTCTTGCGGCGGGCCATCAGACCTCGTCCGAGCTGTCTTCGAGGTCTTGATCGTCGTGCTCGATGTCGCGGCGGATGCGCGGATCGTCCAGCAGGCGGTTCATGGCCGTGGCGGCGTCGAAGCTCTGGTCGTGGATGAACTTCAGGTCCGGGGTGAACTTCATGTCGATCAGGTGGCCCAGCCGGCCGCGCAGGAACCTGGTGACCCGGTTCAGCCCGGCCACGGTTTCGGCGGCGTGGGCGCCGCCCAGAGGTTCGACGAAGACGATGGCGTGCTTGAGGTCTGGACTGATCCGCACCTCCGAGACGGTGACCGAGGCGCCGTTGAGGGCGTCGATCGTCTCTTCGCGCAAGATCTCCACCAGGGCATGACGCACCAGCTCGCCGGCGCGCAGCTGACGCTGGCTTGGGCCGGCGGCGACCGGCCGGCGTTTTTCAGTGTGGGAACGGCGGGGCATGGACTTCATCTTCGCACCCCCGGCCGGCGGATCGAACGGCGGCGCGGGAAAGCGGCGGCTTCTAGTCTCGCACGCTTGGCTTGGCAAGTCGGGGGGCAAGTCGGGGGGGCAAGTCGGGCCGGGTCCGCGCTCAGGCTCCCCCATGCAGCTTCACGTCCAGTTTCAGCCCCGCCGGGAAGGTGTCGAGGACCGGGAGGGTGGACATGCCGGCGGCGTTCAGGAGTTCGCCGGTCCAGTGGTTGCACAGGTGGATCAGGCTGAAGAGCGGCCTTGCGGCGAAGAAGCGGCTGTCGGCCTCGGACGGTGCGGCGACCGGGATGGGGGCGCCGGCGCGGTCCTTGGCCAGGCTGGCGTCGATGTAGGCGACCATATGCTTCAAACCGGCCGGCGAGACGCGGACGGCCGTCACACCGTCGGCGTAGAGGTGGTCAGGCGTGGCGGCGAGGCCGTCGAAGCGGAGGACCGAAGGGTTGCCGGGCAGGAACAGGGACCGTAGGCCGTCGGCGACGCGGCCAGCGATGGGGCCTTGCTCAATGAAGAAGCGGCGGTCGCCGTATCCAATCAAGATCCAGGGCTTCGCCGTGGCCCGGGCGGCGGCGGCGGCGATGTGGCCGGCCAGGGCCTGGCTGGGCAGCGCCAGGTCGGTGTGGAATCCGTTGTCCACCAGATAGACGGTGACCGCATCCCCGCCTGGCGGATAGAGCCTGGCGTCGCCCTCACGCGCCGTGGCCAGGGTGGTCAGCAGCAGCGCCAGGGCGGTCATGCCCGCCACGCGCGAAAGCCGCGGACCGGTCCGGCGACCTATCGTCTTCAAGACACACTCCCTAAACACCGCCCCCCTGACGCCGTCTCTACCGGGGGCGGCGGATAATGATTGAAAATCGGGCGTTGCACAGGGGTGGAACACATCCGCGGCACGGCTCATTTTGAGCTATCGCTGGTCAATGAAATAATGCAAACACACCCAGTGCGGGTGCACGATTGCCTGGGATTGGCAAGTGCGTGAGTAGGGTGGGATGGACGGGACACCGCAGCCACGGCCGACTTCGACCGACGAGACGGGCGAATTCCCCTTCGCGCCGAACGACTATGTCCTGCACCTGCTGGCGGCGATCGTGATGTTCCGTGACGCCGCCCTGGATGTGGAGCTGAAGCCGCTGGGCCTCACCATCGGCCGATTCCGCACCCTGTCGATCCTGATCCGCTGCGGCCCGTCCACCATGACCGAGTTGTCGGCCTTCAGCGCCGTCGACCGCACCACCCTGACCCGCGTCGCCGACCATCTGGTCGCCGAGGGTCTGGTTGAGCGCAAGGGCGACGCCGAGGATCGGCGGCGGGTGCTGCTGGAACTTACCGAAGCGGGCCGCGACCGCCACGCCAAGGCCTACGCCGTCGTCGCCGATTGCAATCGCCGCATCGGCGCCGGCGTGCCCGATGGCGCGCTTCGCTCGGTGACCCGGATGTTGAGCGCAATCATCCGCAACCAAACCGACAACGAGGCGACGCGGGCCAGCCTGCTGGCCTTCGGCCGTCAATAGCGCCCGCCATGAACGCCAAGCTGCCACCCGAACCCTATGTACCCGATCCGAAGAAAGAGTTTCCGCTGACGCCGGTCGATTTCCTGATGCACCTGACCTCCTCCATGGCGCTGATGCGGGAGAGCGCTCTGGATCAACAGCTGAAACCACTGGGTCTTTCCATCAGCCGCTACCGGGTGCTGGGGGTGCTGGTGCGTTTCGGCCCCTGCCGGATGACGGACGTGGCCAATCTGACGGCCATGGACCGCACCAGCCTGACGCGGGTCGCCGACCATCTTGTCGGCGGCGGCCTGGTGGAGCGCACCACCAGCTCCAAGGACCGGCGGCAGGTGTTCCTGGAGATCACCCAGGCCGGCCGTGACGCCCACCGCGCCGCGCTGGCGGTAGTGCTGGGCTACAACGCCAAAATCCTCGACGGGATATCGGAGACGGCGCAGCGCCAGGCCGCGCGGACGCTGAAAGTCCTGGCGGCGAACCTGGCCCCCAACCCTTCGGCCCGCGACGGCATCATCCTCTACGCCACGGCAGCCAGCGGGGCGGCGAACGACGGGGCATAGCATTCAGACTCATTGAGCAACCTCACTGGGGACGGCCCAACTGTCCAGTGGAGAGATGGGTGACAGTTTAGCCCGGACACATGGGTGACAGTTTTCGGCCGAGGTGGTCGATGAGCCCGATGGGCTGGTGGTAGAACCACAGACGCCAGCCGTGTTCGACCTCCTCGATCGCCACGCCCTCGCCGGCGAGGGCGTGGCTGATCTGGACGAGGTTGCCGCGCCACTTGATCTCGCCGTTGGAGCGGACCTTTCGGACGGTGAGGTCAGGGCCATACTCGGGCTGGGGCAGGCGTCTGGGCATGGGGCGCGGCGAGGCGGTGTAGAAGCGGCTGGGAGTAAGCTGGTCCAGGGCCTGGTGGGGCCGCTGGCAGTTGTACTCCTCGCGGAAGACCTCGAAGCGCCTTGCCTGGGCCTGGCGGTTGTCGGCAGGCGGCCGGAGGCTCTCCAACAAGGTCAGATGCAGGCGCTCCAGGCGGCCGTTCTGCTGGGGCCGGCCTGGCGTGATCCGCTCGGGCCGGATGCCCAGCTTGATCCACCACACCGACAGAGCCGACAGTCCGGTGGGGCTGGCGGTGGCGAAGGGTGAGCCGTTGTCGGAGCGGATCACCTCCGGCAGGCCATAGGTCTGGAAGGCCCGCTCCATCACCGGCCGGGCTTCGGCGGCCGAGGTTCCGCCGCCGGACGACACCGCCAGCAGGAAGCGGCTGTAGCTGTCGGTCAGCGTCAGCGGCTCGCAACGACTGCCGTCACCAAGGCTCACCCAGCCCTTATGATCCACTGCCCAGACCTGGTTGGGCCGCTCTGGTATGATCAGGCCGCCGGGATGCCGCGGCGGTCGTCGCCGCAGACGGCGCGTCGGCACCAGCCCCGCCCGACGCAAGATCGCGTCCGTCGTCGAATGCGAAGGCCAGGGCAGATCTGGATGCAGCGTCGCCAGCCGAGCCACGATCTTGCGAGGGCCCCAGTGCGGACGGGCCAGGCGAAGCTCGATGATCTTCTCCACCAGCTCCGCCGGCGTCGACCGACCCGTCCCGTGTGGCGCCCGTGAGCGGTCCAACAGCGCCGCCACACCTCCCGCCCGATACCGAGCAAGCCACTTGTACCCCGTCTTGCGACTGATCCCCCGTTGCTCGCAAAGCCAGGTCACAGGTTCTTCACCCGCCTCAGCCGCCAGCACAAAGCTCAGACGTTGATCCACCACCCCGGCCCACACCATCGATCAGCCCTCCAGGCTGACGAGTGTCACCCA
>DASVMY010000091.1:0-2506 GCA_036384135.1 Caulobacteraceae bacterium
GATGTCGTCGCCTCGGGGTGCGAAGCGGTGGGGCTGGAGGTGCGCCGCGTGGTCGAGCGGGACTTGCCGGGCCTGGTCGCCACGCTGCTGGGCGAGGCGCCGTCGGCCCTGCAGGCGCGGCTGAAGGCCATGGGCGCGGCGCTGGGCCCGCCATGGAGCGAAGACTTCAAGCTGGCGGCGCTGGCGGCCTGGAGCACCTTTCAACCACCGGGATAGCTCTATTCGGGCAGGTGGCAAACTGCCTCGATGTTGTGGCCGTCGGGGTCCATGACGAAGGCGCCGTAGTAGTTGGGGTGGTAATGGGCGCGGACGCCCGGCCCGCCGTTGTCGGTCCCTCCGGCGGCCATGGCGGCCTCGTAGAAAGCGTCCACCGTGGCGCGGTCCCCGGCGCTGAAGGCCACGTGCAGCGGGCCGGTGACGCGCTCGCCGCCGCCGACCCAGAAATAGGGCCGCCCTTCCGAACCGTAGCCCAGGTACGCTTGGCCGCCGGTCTGTTCAGCGGTGACTTGCATCACCAGGCCGATGCCCAGCGGGGCCAGGGCCGCGTCGTAGAAGGCTTTGGCGCGGGTCACGTCGCTCGCGGTCAGCCCAATATGGTCCAGCATGGAAGCCTCCTTCTGTTGGAGGCGGAGCATCCGCGCCGGGGTGTCTCAGTTCAAGCGGTCTGTGTCAGGAGCGTCGGCGGTGGCGACGGTGAGCGGCCGCCTTGGCCGGCGCCTTCACCGGCGCGGTGGAGGCCAGGATCACGCGCGGCGGCGGGGCGTAACGGTTAGGGGAGGCGGTGACGGCTTCGGAGACGCATTGGCCGGTGTCGATCAGGGCGTGCTGGCCAAGGCAGAAGACGTTCTCGTAGTTGGGCTCGGCCACCGCCATGCACTGGTAGAGGTTCAGCTTGGCCATGTTGATGCAGTCGGCGCTGTAGTACTCGCTGAGCAGCGGCTGCAGCCGCGGCAGGTCGTCCGGCTTGGCCTCGCCCAGGACGGCCACGGCGGCCAGGGCCAGGGAGCGGCTCACCACCGGCGAGACCGAGCCACCGCCGGGGCCCGGCTGCGGCAGTTGCAGCATCGCCTGCGACAGCCGCGCCCCGTCGCCGTCCGCGCCCGGATAGCGCGTCGACGACAGGCTCTTCACCTCGCGCAGGCGGCCCTGCAGGTTGACCACCCGGTCCTTGGACCAGGCCTGGTGCTGGATGTCGTAGGCGGCCTGCTTGACGGCCTTGCCGGCGGAGGAGACCGGCCCCGCGCGGTCCATCAGGGCGCTTTCCACCTCGCGGGCGGCGTCGCCGGCGCTGTCGAAGCGCAGCGCCTGGGTCGGATCGGCTTCCAGAGCCGCGGCCAGGCTCTCGCGTTCCTCCGGGGTGTTCCCCACGCGGGCTACGGCGTCGATGAAAGCGCCATCCTGCAGCGCCACCAGGGCGCCATAGGCGATCATGCCCTCCTCGAACTGGGCCGGCTCATAGGAGACGCCGGTCTTCAGCCGCTGGTGGACGCTGTCGGCGTCGTGGAAATCGGCGCGCACGCCGCCCGCCTGGTCCATGTAGGAGGCGAAGGCGCTGGCCGAAGCGACCATCTGGGCGGGCAGGGCGATGGTTCCGGGGCCCCGATCCGAGGCCGAGGCCAAGCCCAGAGAGGCGGCAAAGGCCACCGCGCCCAACAGGGCGTACTTGTAGAGTTGTCGATGCTTCATGGCCGCTCCCCGGAACGTCGCCATGGGGCCAGGGCAAGATTTACGTCGTGATAACAAGCTTGTCCTTGGAGTGACCGGGGGCGGCGATCGGCGCGCCATTGTCATCACAATCGTCTGATGGCCGGCCCCCCGTGCGTATGGCCCGCCCTTGAATCGCCATGACCGAGGGCTATTTCGGCCTTGCCCGGAGCGCACTTCCTGGCCCGGGCCATGCGGCCAAACGCGGCGTCGGCGCTTGACTCCGGCGCGCCTTGGACCTACCTGCCGCCCGTTAGCACTCAATGGGGCCGACTGCTAACGATCGGCCCTGGAGCGTGCGGCAGCACAATCAACCGTAGCACTACGGAGACATATCCATGGCGTTTCGTCCGCTCGGCGACCGCGTCCTCGTCCGCCGCGTCGAGGAAGAAGAAAAGACCAAGGGCGGGATCATCATCCCCGACACCGCGAAGGAAAAGCCGCAGGAAGGCGAAGTCATCTCCGTCGGCCCCGGCTCGCGCGATGACAGCGGCAAGATCCAGCCCCTGGACGTGAAGTCCGGCGACCGCATCCTGTTCGGCAAGTGGTCCGGCACCGAAATCAAGCTCGAAGGCGAAGACCTCCTGATCATGAAGGAGAGCGACGTCCTGGGTGTGCTGGAATAGTCCAGCCCCCCGCTTCTCTGAGCTTTCCCCCTCAAATCCTTTTTCAGAAAGAGCAGGAAAATGGCCGCTAAAGACGTCTATTTCTCCTCCGACGCCCGTGACCGCATGCTGCGCGGCGTCAACATCCTCGCCAACGCGGTGAAGGTGACCCTGGGCCCCAAGGGCCGCAACGTGGT
>DASVMY010000092.1:0-7329 GCA_036384135.1 Caulobacteraceae bacterium
CGGCGCCGCTGGCCAGCAGCAGGAGCCGCTGGCGGCGGAGGTCGGAAGTCGGGGCAAGGCAGGCGCGCGCGGCGGCTGGGCGCTGATCGATCAAGCGTGAACTCCCGGAGACCAGATGCGGCGCCCCTCCGTCAGGTACCAAAAGAGCATACCTGGCGCGCCAATCACAACATCCCTTGCGCGAAGAACGAGGGATAGGGCGATGGCGGTGGAGGCGTCGACTCCCACCAGGGCGCCCACCACAAGGAACGCGCCCTCCTGCACGCCCGCGGCCATCGGCACAAGGAAGAAGGCGCTGCGGGCGGCGCAAACCAGGCTGGCGATGACCACGCTGTCGGTGAGGCTGATCGGATGGGCGAGGCCCCTGGCGGCCAGCCAGATCTGCACCGCGCTGCCGAACCAGGCCGCGCCGTGCAGGGCGGCGGCGGCGAGGATGCGGTTGGAGCGGCCGTGCAGGATCTCGATCGCCGGGGCCAGGCCGCCGGAGGCGAAGGCGTTGGAGAACCCCAGGGTCTTGGCGATGGCGGCCAGGGCGCGCTCGCCGGCGATCAGGGCCTTGCGGTTGCGGGAGAGGGCGTAGAGGGCCAGCAGGGGGATCGCGCCGATGACGGTGATCCCAAGCCACGCCTTGGCCTGGGCCGGGTTGAGATGGCCCAGCAGCAGGGCGATTCCGGTCAGGGCGAACAGGGCCTGGGTGAGGGTCTCGACCGCTACGTCGACCACGGTGCTGGCCGCCGCCGACTGGCCGCCGGCCCCGCCCAGCAGGGCCAGGGCGCGGGCGCTGACCACCTCGCCGAAGGCGGGGATGAAGCCCACCAGGTTGGAGGCGCTGTCGCGCACCCAGCGGGCGGCGGCGTAGGCGGGCAGGGAGGCGTCGGCGCATATGGCGCGCCAGGCGCCGGCGCAGAGGAGGAGCGAGACGGCCTGGACGGCGGCTACCGCCGCGAAACCGCCAACGCCGATCTGGCCGAGGGATTGAAGGATCGCGGGCAGGCCGGCGCGCACGGCTAGGACAGCGGCGACGGCGGCCCCCAGCAGGAACACCAGCGGCAGGACCAGCTTGCGGATCATGCCGACACCAGATCGCTGAAGCGGCCCAGGCGCACGGCGCGGGCGGCCTCGATGACGGCAGGGTCGATCAGGCCGGCCAGTTCGTCGGCCAGCTTCCAGTGGCGCGGCGGGGCGTGGGGCGAGGGGGGATGGGCGGAGGCGGGGTGCAGGCCGATCTCGCTGACGCCGTCGGGCAGGTTGGCAATGGTGCGGACCATCTGGTCGGCGACCATGTAGCCGCCATCATTAAGTCCAAAAAACCAGTCGTTTACGCCGATATTTGCATGCTTCAGGCGAGAGCGTAGGCTATCCCACAGCGGCGCGTGGACCGCGGCGGTGAAGGCGCGGGCGGCCAGACCCTTGCGGCCGGCGGCGCGCCAGGAGGCTATCACCGGTTCATTGGGCACGCGCACGGCCTTGACGCCGTATTCGGCCGCCATCTCGATCAGCAGACCGGTGAGGGTGGGGTGCTGGTGGAAGTGCCAGTGGCCGTCGACGTGGTCCAAGCGCAGGCCGGATTTGCGCCAGGCTTCGAACTGGGCCCGCATCTCGCGGCGGGCCTGTTCACGGCCGGAGCGGGTCAGGGCGATGCGCACGCCGGTGAAGAACGGCGCTGCCGACAAGTCGCCGTCCGCGCCGGTCAGGGCCGGAATCTCGGTGGCGGGCGCGGCGCTGGGGGCGTCGAGCATTGCCAGGTGCAGGCCCACGCCCAGGGTCGGCATGGTCTTGGCCCGGCGAATGGCATCCGCGGCGCCCAGGCCCGCGACCACCAGGCTGGCGCAGGTGAGCACGCCCTTGCGGTGGCCCTCCTCGACGGCTTCGTTGACCTCATGGGACAGGCCGAAGTCGTCGGCGGTGACGATGAGGGCGCGGGTCAAGCGGCTTTGGGGGACGCCGGGCGGATAAAGTATTTCCGCGCCAGACGGACCATCCGGGGCATGAACAGCGGCCGGATCAGGCGGGCGTCGTAGCCGGCCATGCGGCGGTCGTTTTCGGCCAGGCAGACGTCCATCAGCTCGGCGATGTCGATGTCGTCGGCGGTGATGGCCGAGGCGCCGGTGACGGTGAAGTTGTTGTCCTGCGGCTTGGCGCCGTCGGCCACGGTCTGGCCCATGCCGATCCGCTCAAGGCCCAGGAAGATCCACACCGCCATGACCTTCAGCTCGAACCAGGGCCGGCGCCAGAAGGGCATGTTGCGCCGCCACCAGGCCACCCAGTTTACGAAGAACAGGATGTGGCGGCACTCCTCGCGCATCACCGGCTCGAAGGTCTCGATGAGCTCGTCGGGGAAGAAGGCCGAGCGGCGGGCGAACTCGAACAGGCCGAAGGCGAAGAAGCTGTCGATGCACTCGGAAAAGCCGGTGACCATGAAGGCCCACTCGACGTCCTTGGAGGGCGGGTAGTCCGGCTCGGGCTCCAGCTTGATGCCGTAGGCTTCGACCAAGTTGGAGAGCACGTGCTTGTGGCGGCCTTCCTCGAAGGCGTTCATGTCCACGGCCTGCTTCAGCCAGGGATCGTTCGCCACCACGTCGGCATAGGCCTTCACCCGCCGCGACGCCTTGCCCTCGGTCTGCACGGCGATGTCCCAGATCGGCAGGCTAATCAGGCGCTGACGCATCTCCTCGGTCAGCTTGGGCCATCGGATGACCGCCGGCTTGTAGGGGTTATGGGTCTCCAGCAGCATCTGGCAGAACATCGCCTTGTGCTGCTCCGAGCCGATCCGGAAAGGGGCGGGGTCGCCGTTCCAGACGGTAGGACCATCAGCGAGGGTTTCGGCCAGGGACATCGATCGGCTCTCGTCAGTCAGGCAAGGGCGGCGGGACTAGGCCGCCGCCGCGGTGCGCCGTTCCTTCAGGAAATCAAAGAATTCCACGCCTTCCCTCAGGCGGCGCTTCATCATCTCGGGGCTGCGGATCATCTCGCCGACGATGGCGCCGATCTTGGAGGGCCGGAAGTAGAAGCTCTTGTAGAAGGTCTCCACCGAATTGAAGATCTCGGTGTGCGACAGGTGCGGGTAGTGCAGCGGCGCGATCTGGATGCCCTGCTCGTCCACCAGTTCGGCATGGTCGGCGTCTAGCCAGCCGTTCTCCACCGCCTGTTTGTACAGGAAGGTGCCCGGATAGGGCGCGGCCAGGGAGACCTGGATGGTGTGGGGGTTGATCTTGGCCGCCCACTTGGCGGTCTGCTGCATGGTCTCCAGGGTCTCGCCCGGCAGGCCCATGATGAAGGTGCCGTGGATGGCGATGCCCAGTTCGTGGCAGTCCTTGGTGAACTGCTCGGCGACCTCGATGCGCATGCCCTTCTTGATGTTATGAAGGATCTGCTGGTTGCCGGACTCGTAGCCCACCAGGAGCAGGCGCAGGCCGCCGTCCTTGAGGATCTTCAAGGTCTTGCGCGGCACATTGGCCTTGGCGTTGCACGACCAGGTGACGCCCAGCTTGCCCAGCTCCTTGGCGATCTCCTCGGCCCGGGGCAGGTTGTCGGTGAAGGTGTCGTCGTCGAAGAAGAATTCCTTGGTCTGCGGGAAGGCCTTCATCGCCCATTTGATCTCGTCGATCACGTGGCCGACGCTGCGGGTGCGGTAGCGGTGGCCGCCGACCGTCTGGGGCCACAGGCAGAAGGTGCAGTGCGATTTGCAGCCGCGGCCGGTGTAGATCGAGATGTAGGGGTGCTTCAGGTAGCCGATGAAGTAGTTCTCCATCACCAGGTCGCGCTTATAGACCGGGGTGACGAAGGGCAGGCTGTCCATGTCTTCCAGGATCGGGCGATCCTCGTTGTGGACGATGACGCCGGAGCCGTTGCGGTAGCTGACGCCCTTGATGTCGGCGAACGGCACGCCGTCGGCCACGTCCTTGATCGAGAAATCGAACTCGTTGCGGGCCACGAAGTCGACCACCGGGGCCTTCTGCATGGAGCCGTCGGCGTCCACCGCGACCTTGGCGCCGATCAGGCCGGCCTTGAGATTGGGGTTGGCGGCCTTCAGCGCCTCGATGGTCTTCACGTCCGAGGCGAAGGAGGGCACCGAGGTGTGCAGGACGGCCAGGTCGAAGTCCTTGGCCATGGCCACGACGTCGGCCAGGGTCTGGTCGTGCGGCGGGGCGTCCACCAGCTTGGAGTTCTCCACCAGGGAGGCCGGCTGGGCCAGCCAGGTGGGATACCAGAACGACTTGATCTCGCGCTTGGCCTGGTAGCGCGAACCGGCGCCGCCGTCGAAACCGTCAAAGGAGGGCGCCTGAAGGAAGAGAGTACGCAAGAGTGAGAACCTCAATGATGGGTGAGGACGCCGTCCGGCTGGACGCGGAAGCGTCTGCCACGCCAGCTGACCGAGTTGGAAGCAAAGCTCGCCAAGAAGACGGCGAATGATAGCACGTCACGAAGGGGAAGAAGCCACAGGTTTCCGGCCATATGGGGCCCGCGGGCGCCGGTTGCAGCATCGACTTGCATTTTTAGCACAAGCCGGGCGCTGAGCGCGGCGGCGAGGCCGGCCAGGGCGGGGAGGGTCGGACCCAGCAGGGCCAGGGCGATCAGCGACAGCGGCAGGGCGTAGGTGACGGCCGAGCCCAAATAGCCCGCGCCCTCGATCAACCGGATGGTCCGGCCCCAGCGGATTTCGTGATCGAAGAGCTCGCCGGCGCTGGCCTCGGCGCAGGAGTGCCTTACGGTCATGGGGGGAATGGCGATGGTGAGGCCGAGGTTGCGGGCCGCGCGGCCGATCTCGAAGTCGTCGGCCAGGCGGTCGGCGAAAGCCTCGAAACCGCCCATGGCGGCCAGGGTCGCTCGTGTCAGGGCGATGGTGGAGCCGAAGCAGGGCTGGGCAAGGCCCAGGGAAGAGCCCAGGACGGCGTTGGGCAGGAACTGGTAGCTGACCGCCATGGCGGCCAGGCGCGACCAAAGGCCGCCCGCCGGTGTTCCGGTGTAGAGGCAGGTGACGACGCCGACGCCCGGCTGGGCCAGGGCGGCGGTGATTCGGCTGAGGTAGTCGGGCTCGACGGCGATGTCGCTGTCGCTGAGCACCAGGATGTCATGCCGGGCGGACGGGGTCATGTTGATCAGGTTGGAGATCTTGCGGTTGATCCCGGCCAGGCGCGGGTCGGCGACCAGGGCGATGTCGAGGGCCGGGTGGGCGACCTGGAGGCGGCGCACGGCGGCGGCGGCGGGGTCATCGGCGGCGTGGACGCCGAACACCATCTGGACAGGGCCGGGGTAGTCGAGGGCGGCGAAGGAGGCGAGGGCGCCGTCCAGGCCCGGCTCGTCGCCGCTGAGGGGCTTGAGCAGGGTGACGGCGGGGTAGGAGGTATCGGCGGGCAGGGCGCGGGCCATGAAACGGCGCACCAGGACCGCGGCGGTCAGGGCGTATAAGACCCCGCCGCCGGTGAGGGCGAGGAAGAGATAGCCGAGGGCATGGAGGATCAGGGTCATGAGGATCCGGCGCCGAGCTTCGCCACGCCAACCCTAACCCCACACCCGCTCATCCCCGCCTTCGCGGGGATGAGCGGAAAAAAGGGGGGCAGGCGGGAAACGCAAACGCTCGCCCATCAACGTCGATCTCCCTTCCGCAATACCCAGGTTTCCAAGCGCCGCAGCTTCAGCCACGGAAAGTCGTCCGAAGTTGGACACCGTTGCCCAGATGCATCGCAAGGCAGGATTGATACATGGGGGACCTTGGCGAGGCCACAATCAGGGACCACTTAGCCGGTGGCGTCTTAAAGGTGGGGGTGGTCGCTGCACGTAATCTTTTCGCTGCGCACGAACCTGACTACCCTTTGCCTGAACGGTGTACCGGAGTGTCGATGAGAGTGATTCTGGCTCAGCCCCGCGGATTTTGCGCCGGGGTGGTGCGCGCCATCGATATCGTCGAGCGCGCGCTCGAAAAATACGGCCGGCCCGTCTACGTGCGTCACGAGATCGTCCACAACCGCCACGTCGTCGAGGGCCTGAAGACCAAGGGGGCCATCTTCGTCGAGGAACTGGACGAGATCCCGGACGATGCGCCGACGGTGTTCAGCGCGCACGGGGTGTCCCGCGCCGTCGTTGACGCCGCCGCGGCCCGCAAGCTGCCGGTGCTGGACGCCACCTGTCCGCTGGTTTCCAAGGTCCACACCCAGGCCAAGCGCTATGTGGGTGGCGGCCGGACCCTGATCCTGATCGGCCACGCCGGTCACCCGGAGGTGGAAGGCACGCTGGGCCAGGTGGACGAGCCGGTGCATCTGGTTTCCACCGAGGCGGACGTGGCGGCGCTGGACCTGCCCCGCGACCTGCCCCTGGCCTATGTCACCCAGACCACCCTCAGCGTCGACGACACCAAGGCGGTGATAGCGGCGCTGCGGGCCCGGTTCAGCAATGTTGTGGGTCCGAACACCTCCGACATCTGCTATGCGACGCAGCATCGGCAATCTGCGGTGCGCGATATGTGTGCGCTGGCGCAAATCATTCTGGTGGTAGGGGCCAAGAACAGCTCCAACTCCAACCGCCTGGTGGAGATCGGTCTGGAGGCGGGGGTGCCCAGCTACCTGATCGAAGACGCCTCGGCGCTGGATCCGGCCTGGCTGGACGGGGTGGAGGCGGTGGGTCTGACGGCGGGCGCCTCGGCGCCCGAAGCGCTGATCCAGGAAGTCATAGCGGCCCTTCGTCGCCTCGGCCCGGTGGAGGTTGAGCTGATGGACGGGGTCGAGGAGAATATCGAGTTCAGGTTACCGGCCGAACTTCGGACGGAGACCAGCCGAGTCGCGTAAGCTTCGCGGCCGTTACAGCTTTCAACCGGCCGGACAGGGCGTCCGACCAGAATCGAACAGGAGCCTGGTTTGGCGATTCCCTTTCAGGTGACGGCGCGTGTCGGCGCCTACATCATGAAGCAGCACCTTTCGGGTGCGAAGCGCTACCCCCTGGTGCTGATGCTGGAGCCCCTGTTCCGGTGCAACCTGGCCTGCGCCGGCTGCGGCAAGATCGACTATCCGGACGAGATCCTGAACCAGCGCCTCAGCTACGACCAGTGCATGGAGGCGATCGACGAGTGCGGCGCGCCGGTGGTCTCGATCGCGGGGGGCGAGCCCCTGCTGCACAAGGACCTGCCCAAGATCGTGCAGGGTTTCCTGGAGCGGAAGAAGTTCGTCATCCTGTGCACGAACGCCCTGCTGCTGACCAAGAAGATCGACCAGTACAAGCCCGACCCGATGTTCACCTGGTCCATCCACCTGGATGGCGACAAGGTCATGCACGACAAGTCGGTGTGCCAGGACGGCGTCTATGAGATCGCCACCAAGGCCATCACCCTGGCCAAGT
>DASVMY010000093.1:0-14273 GCA_036384135.1 Caulobacteraceae bacterium
AGCGCCCTGGGGGGGAGTGTTGGGAGTGGGATTATTGGACGTTTTGTTGAACATAGTCGCCGGCCTTCACAAAGCGTAGGGGGTTTTGGGGGCGACCGTTCACCCAGACCTCGTAGTGCAGGTGAGGTCCGGTGGAGCGGCCGGTCGAACCCATGCCGCCGATCCTCTGGCCCAAGGATACGTGCTGGCCGACGGCCACCGAAATGGCCGCCAAGTGCGCGTAGCGGGTCTTGAATCCACGACCGTGGTCGATCTCGATAGTGTTGCCATAGCCGGAGCGCACGCCCGTGAAGGACACGACGCCCGGGGCGGTGGCTTCGATGGGGGTCATCACCGCGCCGGCGAAGTCCTGGCCGGAGTGGAAGGCGGGATGGCCCGTGAAGGGGTCCTCGCGCACGCCGAAGCCGCTGGACTCCGAAGTGTTCACGGTGGGCCGGGCCAGGGGCAGGTCCTGGGCCGATTGCGACAGCCCCCGCATGTCAGACAGGTCGGCGGCCACGTGCTGGATGCGTTCGGCGAAGCCGGCGTCTACGTCCAGGACGGCGCCCAGGGCGCGGGGGTCCTTGGCTTCAATCAGGGGGCCGCCCAGGGAGTCGCTGCGGCCCGCATAGACCGAGGGGTCGAGGCCCGCCAGGCGGAAGGCCAGGCGCAGGCGGTCGGCGCGGTTCTTGGCGAAGGTCTCGGTGGCCTCGATCAGGTGCTCCTGGTCGGCGCGCACGGCCTGGATTCGCTGCATCGGCGTGCCCTTGCCGCCGGCCGCGTTGGCCATGGCGGGCTCCAGGGCCTGGATGGCGCCGGGCGATCCCTTGACGTCGGTGAGCAGCATGGCCAGCGCGGCGTGGCGCTTTTCCATGGTGTTGGCCAGGTCGTCATAGGAGGTGGAGGAGGAATTGAGCTGGGCCACGGCGCTGTTGAGGCGGGCCTGGCGGTCGGCGATCCAGCGTTCGTACTTGGCCTGGGTGCGCGCGACCTCCTGCTCGCCCCGGGACTGGGTCAGGGCGCCGGTGATCAGGGCGGCGGTGGAAACCCCCATCCACAGCGCGCAACCGGCCACGACGCCGGCGATGGCCAACTGCTTGCCGGTGGTCAGGACGTGGCTGTGCATCTCACCGCCGGAGCGGACGTAGAGATGGCGTTCTGGGAACAGGTCCGTCAGCGAACGGGCAAGGCGCGTGAAGCGTCTGAGGCTCATTGCGTCGGATACCTAAACAATTTTTGAGGACCGACGCGATATGCCCCCATCCGAATCGAAAGCGCAACCCGCCTTCGACCGTCGCTGGCGCCCTGGTTACGAAAGCCCTAATTCAGACACATGTTGGGCAGCGAGGCGGCCGAGTGTCCGCAGGTTCCGGCCAAGCAGACGGCAAGTCGATCCGGGCCGGCTTGCCCCACCAGAGCCTGCGAATATTGCCCGGAGAGGCGGCGGCTTTGTGGCGGGACTCTTGGGGCTGTTGCGGCCAGGGGCCGCATGCATGGCGCAACCTTAACGCCGATCACCTCAGCCCGGATCACCTCTGACCGGACACTCAAGCCAGTTCCTGGGCGGCTCCCAGGACCTCGGCGACGTGGCCGGCAATCTTCACCTTGCGCCAGACGCGGCGGATCACGCCGGTCTTGTCGATCAGGAAGGTGGAGCGGTCGATGCCCATGTACTGGCGCCCGTACAGGGTCTTCTCCACCCAGGCGCCGTAGCGCTCGACCATGTCGTCGTCCTGGGCCGAGCCCAGCAGGGGCTTCAGACCGTATTTGGCGCGGAACCTGGCGTGGCGGGCGGCGGAGTCCTTAGACACCCCCACGACCACGGCGCCGGCCTTGGCGAAGTCGTCGGCGGCGGCGGTGAAGCCCTGGGCCTCGGTGGTGCAGCCGGGGGTGTCGTCCTTGGGATAGAAATAGAGCACCACGGTCTTGCCCTTCAGCGCGGCCAGGGCGACCCGGCCCTCGTCCGCGGGCAGGTCGAAGTCAGGGGCGGCGTCGCCAGGGTTCAGGGGCGTGGGGCTCACGGACATGGGTCAAAACTCCTTCGGTGGCGGACAGGCCAATCGGAAAGACCACTGGCCGTCAAGTCGCCGCTGGATTGCGCAGGCGCTGCCGCGGCGAGCAGGTATCCGCCGAGCTTTTGGGCAATTGCGATGAGGCGCCAAAGGCGCCGTCCGTGCGCGGAACAACCGTGACAAGGCGTGGCAAAACGGACATGCTTCGTGCCGTGCAGGCAGGTTTGTAGCAAAAGTTTTTCAAAAACTTCGCACGATCGGGATGACTGCAATTTAGCTGATAGGGCGGCCGCAAGCGGGATTCGGCGATGCGGCGCGTTGGAGGGGATAGACACTATGACGTTGAAAAACAGATTGGCGGCCAGCGCCGCCATGGGATTCATGGCCGTGGCCTTCATGGCGCCGGCTGTCTATGCGCAACAGACCACGGCCGCGGTGGGCGGGGTCGCGGTCGATGACCAGAACAAGCCGATCGCCGGCGCGACGGTCACTGTGACCCACGTTCCGACCGGCACCAAGCTACAGGCGGTGACTGATTCGAGCGGGGTGTTCAGCTTCCGCGGCCTGCGGGTCGGCGGCCCCTACCGGGTGACGGCCACCGCCAAGGATTTCGAGACCCAGACCATCAGCGACCTGTTCCTGAACGTCGGCGACGATTCGCGGGTGAAGCTGGCGCTGGTTCCGTCGGGTTCAGTTTCCGAACTGGTGGTCACGGCGGCCAAGTCCCTGACCACCTCGCAGCTGGCCAACGTCGGCTCGCGGACGACCATGCAGGCGGCGCAGATCGAGGCCGTGGTTTCGGTGCGCCGCGACATCCGCGACGTGGCCCGCCGCGACCCCCTGGCCAACCTCGACCTGGTCAGCCGCAGCACCGGCCCGTCGGGCGGCCTGTACATCGCCGGCTCCTCGCCGCGGCGTAACCGGATCACCATCGACGGCGTCCGCTCGCAGGACGACTTCGGCCTCAACACCGGCGGCCTGTCCACCAACCGCGGCCCGATCTCGCTGGAAGCGGTCGAGCAGGTCTCCATTCAGGCGACACCGTTCGACGTGGAAGAAGGCGACTTCACCGGCGGCGCCCTGAACCTGATCCTGAAGTCGGGCGGCAACCAGTTCCACGGCTCGGTGTTCGGCTTCTTCCGCTCACCCAGCCTGGTGGGCGATAAGCTGCCCTCCTACGCCTTCACCAGCCACTCCACTCCCGCGGTTTTCCCTGGCAGCGACATCCGCAACGCTCCGATCACGCAGACCACGATCCACATCACCAACTACATCCACGAAAAGAACTACGGCGGCTTCATCTCCGGTCCGATCTGGAAGGACCGCCTGTTCTTCGCCGCCAGCTACGAGAACTTCACCAGCTTCGACCTGACGTCCACCGGCCCGTCCGGCGGTGGATTCGGCGCGACGTTCCTCAACTTGGGCGCCGCCCAGCCGGGCAACAACGGCGGCACCGTCGCCACCCAGGCGAACATCGACGCCATCACCGGTCTCTTCAAATCGCCGACCTTCGCCGGCTCGTTCGCGCCCGGAACGATGATCCTGGCCGAACCGATCGTAGACCAGAAGTATTCGGTCAAGGTCGATTTCAACATCACCAACGACCAGCGGCTGGCCTTCACCTATCGCCACGCCGACAGTTCGGTGTGGAAGCGCAGCCCGTCCACCAGCACCATCAGCCTCAACACCAACTGGTATGTTCAGCCCGAGGTGGAGGACAATTACGCCCTGCAGCTGAACTCGACCTGGACGCCGGAGTTCACCACTGAGGGACGGATTTCCTACCGCAACTACACCCGCGGGCAGAACCCGCCGGAAGGCCAAGGTTTCTCCAACCTGACCATCTGTACGGACCCGGGCGTCCAATACGCCGAAGTGGGGACGGTCAACTCGTGCACGAGCGGGTCGCCGTCGATTCAGATCGGTCCCGACCAGTTCCGCCAGGCCAACGAACTGGCCACCACCGACTGGGCGGGCGAATTCATCGCCAACTATCGCCTGGGCGACAGCCACCGCCTGAAGTTCGGGTATCAATACAAAGGCATCCACATCTACGACCTGTTCGTGCAGGCCGCGCACGGCATCTATTACTTCGACTCTGTGCAGGACTTCTCGAAGGGTGTCGCCAACCAGGTCACGTTCGGCGGCGCGGTCAGCGGCAACCTCAAGGATGCGGCCGAGAACTTCGGCTACCAGGTCCACACCCTGCTCGCCCAGGACACTTGGGACGTCAGTCAGAACCTGACCCTCAACTACGGCCTGCGGACAGACATCTACAAACAGTCCGACAAGCCGACCCTGAACACCGCCTTCCAGGCCCGCTACGGCTTCACCAACCAGAAGACCTATGACGGCCAGGTGGTCTGGCAGCCGCGCTTCTCGGCCAAGTACCGTACGGAAGACTTCGAACTGAGCGGCGGCATCGGCCGAGTCTCCGGCGGCATCCCCGACGTGTTCATCGGCAACAGCTATGGCGCCCAGACCGGGGCGTTGTCGGGCAGCGTGATCATTACGCGTATCGTCACCGCCGCTACAGCGACCACGCCGATGACCTGGACCTACCAGGACAACACCGGCGCCACGTTCAACCAGGCGGCGGGCGACGCCTTGCTCGGCACGCCCGCGACCAAAGACCCCCTTACCCAGGTTGTCACACCGGCGACGGCAACGACGAGCACCTTCGGAACAACGACTCCGTCGTCCATTCAGTCGTTGATCTCGAACACCTCCACCAAGGTGGCGCGCCTGGCGTTCACCAACTCCATCGCGCCGGACTTCAAGATGCCGGCCGACTGGAAGGCGAACATCTCGTTCAAGACCACCAAGTTCGGCCTCGATTGGGGTATCGACGCGGTCTATTCGCGTTCGGACACCAACGTCGCCTTCCGCGACATCCGGGCTCGGCTGCTGACCATCGGCGGGGTCCAGCAGTACACGCCGGACGGCCGGATGCGGTACGACGGCCTGAACATCGCGGCGGCGACGCGGGCGACGCTTGGCCTGCCCACGGCGACGGGAGACCTGGCCGCCGCCGTCGGCAGCTTCGGCGATATCCAGGCCTACAACCCCGGCAAGCAGAACTGGAACACCACGGTGGCGTTCTCGGTGGGCAAGCGCTGGAAGGGCTTCGACGCCTTCCTGTCCTACACCTACCAGGACGCCCGGTCCTACGGCGGCATCTCTGAGTTCGGCACCACCGAAGGCGGCAACGGCGCCACCGGCAACTACTACTCCGACCAGGGCTCCTACATCGATCCCAACGGCGCGGTGTATGGCAAGTCGCCGAACCTGATCCGCAGCTCCTGGAAGTTCGACCTCAGCTACAAGATGGAGCTGATCGAGGGCTTCACCTCGCGGTTCACCCTGTTCGCCGAAAGCCACAGCGGCCGGCCGCTCAGCTTCCTGATGACCGATCCCTCGGGCGCCAACGGCCGCAGCATCGCTTTCGGGGTCTGGCGTGACGACCAGCTGGCCTACATCCCGCAGCTGGGCACACAGACAGCGACGGCGGGTGGCTTGCCGATGTTCGTCACGAACAACCCTGCCGCGCCGGGCGGGACGACCACTGTCATCTTTGACACCCAGGCGTCCGTGGACAAATTTAAAGCGGTGGTGTCTGCGTTCGGCCTGCCCGTGGGCAAGGTCGTGCCGCGCGGCTTTGGCATGAATCCCACGGTCAACCGGGTCGACTTCCAGTTCGCCCAGACGTTCCCGTCCCCGATCAAGGGCCACGAGCTGCTGTTCACTATGGACATCAGCAACCTGGGCAACCTCTTGAACCACAACTGGGGCGTGGTGAAGGAGTATGGCGGCCTGACCTCCCGCGCTGGTACTCCGATCGTGAACGTGCAGTGCGCCGACGCCAACGGTGTTGCCGTGACGAGCGCCAGCACGACTTGTGCGACCTATCGCTACAGCTACTCTGGCACGGCCAACCCGACGACGGCGGCGACGCCCTTCGTCGACGCCCAGGCCAGCCAGTGGTCGATCCAGTTCGGCCTGAAGTACAAGTTCTAAGAACTGACTGCTTAGGTGACGGTCAAGGCGGCGGGCGGGGGAGACCCCGGCCGCCGTTTTGAGTTTGGTGCGGTTCAGCTTTGGTTGAATCGGGCCAAAGGGGATTGTGCCCGTTCTCTTCCCCCGAACCCGGCGAAGGCGGGGTGGTGGGGGAAGTACCCGCGAAGCGGGGGAAGGGGGCTCCAGCTTGACGCTAGCTCTGGCTCTCCGCTGGAGCCCCCATCGTCTCGCGCCCCATACTCTTGCATTCGCCGGCCAGAGGCCGGTGCGGCGCGATCCACTTCCCCCAGAGGGGAAGAGATGGGGACCGGGCCGTCCAACCTACCCCGACGTCTCCTACACCGGCCGCACCAGCACGATCTTCTTGCGCCCGGCGGCCAGCTTGATGACGCCGTCGGCGTTGCAGTCGGCCAGGGTCAGCAGGCGCTGGCCATCCTTTTCCGGCGCGTCGTTGACCCTCAGACCGCCGCCCTGGGCCAGGCGCCGGGCCTCGCCGCGCGAGCCGGCCAGGCCGGCGTCGTGGGCGATGTTGGCCAGGGGCACGCCGGCCTTCAGGGCCTGGGCGGAGGTCTCGATGGTGGGCAGGTCGTCCGACAGCCGGCCCTCTTCGAACGCCGCCCGGGCCGCCGCCGCCGCCGTCTCCGCCGCCTCGCGGCCGTGCAGCAGGGTGGTGGCCTCGTTGGCCAGCACCTTCTTGGCCTCGTTGATGTCAGCGCCCTGCAGGGCTTCGAGCTTGGCGATCTCGTCCAGCGGCAGTTCGGTGAACAGCTTGAGGAACTTGCCGACGTCGGCGTCCTCGGTGTTGCGCCACATCTGCCAGTAGTCGTAGGGGCTCAGCCGCTCGGCGTTCAGCCACACCGCCCCGCCGACGGTCTTGCCCATCTTCTCGCCCGATGCGGTGGTCAGCAAAGGCGTGGTCAGGCCGAAGGCCTGTTTGGCCTCGACCCGGCGGACCAGTTCGACGCCGTTGATGATGTTGCCCCACTGGTCCGAGCCGCCCATCTGCAGGGTGCAGCCGTAGCGGCGGTTCAGTTCCAGGAAGTCGGTGGCCTGCATCAGCATGTAGTTGAATTCGAGGAAGCTGAGCGGCTGTTCGCGTTCCAGGCGCAGCTTGACGCTGTCGAAGGTCAGCATGCGGTTGATGGTGAAGTGCACGCCGTAGTCGCGCAGGAACTCGACGTAGCCCAGTTTCTCCAGCCAGTCGGCATTGTTGCCCATCACCGCGCCGGTGGGCTTGTTTCCGAATACCAGGAACTTGTCGAAGGTCTTCTGGATGCTGGCCAGGTTGGCGTTGATCACCGCCTCGGTCAGCAGCGGGCGCTGCTGGTCCTTGTCGGTGGGGTCGCCGACCTTGGTGGTGCCGCCGCCCATGAGCGCGATCGGACGGTGGCCGGTCTTCTGGAACCAGCGCAGCATCATGATCGAGATCAGGTGGCCGATGTGCAGGCTGTCGGCCGTGCAGTCGTAGCCGACGTAGGCCGTCACCGGTCCGGCCGCCGCAGCGGCGTCCAGGGCCTCAAGGTCGGTGCACTGGTGCACGTAGCCGCGCTCCAGCAGCACCTTGAGGAACTCGGATTTCGGCTTGAAGGCGGCGAGGTCGGCTTCGGCGGGCATTCTGGTCTCCTAGGAAGGCTGGCTTTCGGCCGGAGACCGTCTCTTGGCAAGAGCCGCACGCCGACCGATTGGCGGCGGGGCGTGAATGACCGGCCGCTCGCTAGATGGGCGAGCGGCAATAGCGGCGGCGAAAGCGGGCGCTGGCGATCATGGGGCGCTGGATACCGGGGCGGGGGTGTGGCAGTCAAGGTCAAGCCGTTCAGGGGGCGGGACGAGTAAGGCGGGGCAGAAGGGGTGAAGGCGCTGGCGACGGTCTGGCTGGTCCTGTGCTCACTGTTCTGCGGAGCGGTGCTGGTGTTCCTGTGGCAGGTGGCCGCCAAGGACGGTCCGCTCGACCTGGACTGGATGCTGATGCTGGTCGGATTGGCCGCGCTGGGCTTGCCCATGGCGGGGGCCTGGTTCGCGCTTCGGCGGCGGTGGTTCCTTCCGGCCATGGTGCTGGGCGTGCTGCCGGTGGGCCTGGTCGTGTTCTTGGTCTCGCAAATCCGCATTCGGATGTTTTGATGCGTATGATCTTCTGATGCGTATTCTGGGTTTCATGACCGGCACCTCCCTCGACGCCGTCGACATGGCGGTGCTGGAGACGGACGGGGAGGAGATCCTCGGGTTCGGGCCGGCGGGGGAGAAGAAGCTGGATCCGGCCTGCCGGGCGCTGGTGGAAGCGGCCATTGCGGCGGCGTTCCAGTGGCCGCCGGGGACGCCGGAGCCGGCGGCCTTCGCCCCGGCCGCGCGGGCCATCGCCGACGAGCATATCGCGGCGGCGCAGGCGTTCATGGCGCTGCACGGCCTACTGCCAGAGGACATCGACTTCATCGGTCTGCACGGCCAGACGATTCTGCACGAGCCGCCGATCCCGGGGCGGCCGGTGGGGCGGACGGTGCAGCTGATCGATGCGGCGCGGGTGGCGTCGGCGCTGGGCCTGCCGGCAGTCTACGATTTCCGCACCGAGGACGTGGCGGCGGGCGGGCAGGGGGCGCCGCTGGCCCCGATCTATCACCAGGCCCTGGTGCGCTTTTCCGGCTTCCACGCCCCCACCGCGGTGCTGAACCTGGGCGGGGTGGGCAATGTGACCCTGGTGAAGAGCGACGGGACCCTGGAGGCTTTCGACACCGGCCCGGCCAACGGTATGATCGACCTGCTGATGCAGGCCCGGACCGACCGGCGCTTTGACGAGGGTGGAGCGGCGGCCAGGGCCGGGCGGGTGGATGAGGCGATCCTGGCCGCTTATCTGGCGCATCCCTATTTCACGCGGACGGGGCCCAAGTCCCTGGACCGCTTCGACTTCTCGCTGGAGCCGGTGGCCGGCCTGTCGCTGGAGGACGCCGCGGCGACCCTGACCGCCTTCGCGGCCGAGGCGGTGGCGCGGGGGGTGAAGACGGCGTCCCAGGCGCCCCTGCGGCTGGTGGTCAGCGGCGGCGGGCGGTTGAACCCGGTGCTGATGGCGGCGATCCAGCAGCGCCTGGCCCTGCCGGTGATCGCCGCCGAAGAAGCCCACTGGCGCGGCGATTCCATCGAGGCGGAGGCGTTCGCCTATCTGGCGGCGCGGACGGTGATGGACCTGCCGATCTCGTTTCCCGGGACCACTGGGGTTCCGGCGCCGATGAGCGGCGGGCGGGTGGTGCGGCCGTGAGGCGCTGGCTTGGATTCAGGCCGTTCTTGTGACCTCGGTTTGGCGCCCGGCTACCGGGTCGGACTGACCGGTTGGCTCGTCGGGAATGACGTCCACCTCAACCTTCAGCGTCTGCACGCCCGGCGCCAGGATGACGCCGTCGATGGGGGCGATGTCGGAATAGTCGCGGCCAACGGCCAGGACGATGTGGTCGTTCTCGACCAGGACAGCGTTGGTCGGGTCGAACCCGATCCAGCCCCGCGCTTCGCCGCACCAGACGGAAACCCAGGCGTGGGTGGCGTCCGCCCCTTCCAGCCGGGGCCGTCCGGGCGGGGCGGTGGTGCGCAGATAGCCACTGACATAGGCCGCCGGCAGGCCAAGGCCTTTCAGCCCCGCGATCATGATGTGGGCGTAGTCCTGACAGACCCCGTGGCGGGCCTCGAACGCCTCCAGGGCGGCGGTCGAGACGGTGGTGGCCTCCGGATCGTAGGTGAAGTCGTCGCGCATGCGGGTCATCAGCTCCGCGGCCGCTTCGATGATCGGCCGGCCGGGGGTGAAGCTGGCGCGGGCGTATTCGGTGATGGCCGGGGCGTTGGGCGTCCTGCGCGTGGGATAGAGGTAGGCGGCGGGGCCCTCGGGACCCAGCGCGGTGGTGTCGTAGGCGCGGGCGCGGATCGATTCCCAGGGCTCGCTGTCGGCGGGGTCGCCCACGGGCGGGGCGTGGACGTCGATCCGCGACTTGGCCTCGATGACCAGCTCTTCGTGCGGCGTGTCGATGACCACGGTCAGGGTCTTTTCGCCGAAGGGGCCCGTGCCGGAGAGGGAGTTGGACGGCCTGGGGGTGACGCTGATGGCGATCTTCAGCACGGTCTGGGTGGCGGACGATTGCGGCGTCAGGCGCAGCACGCAGCGCGCGAAGGTCACGGTGTCTTCGTAGGCGTAGGTGGTGCGATGGCCCAGGGTGTAGATCAAGCGAGGCCGGCGAGTTTGATCGTGGGCACGGCATTGGCGCCCTGCAGGAAATAGCGGTCGGCGATGGCGCCCGACAGGGCCATCAGCGTGCGCTCGAAGGCCAGGATGGCCGGGGCGGTGAGGTGGCCGGCGTCGGCCGTCTCCACCTGGGTCGCCAGGGGCAGCAGCAGGCGGCTGGGTTCCTCCAGCATGCCGTCGTCGAGCAGGGACGGCAGGATGGCCAGATGCTCCTTCAGCGTCACCACCTGGAACGCCAGCGAGCGGGTGTTGAAGGGATCGAGCATGACCATGTCGAGCACCGGCGTCAGCGCCAGGCCCACCAGGTAGCGGGCGCGGTAGGTGATCTGGCTGTCGGCCAGGTCGAGCAGCAGGTCCAGGTCGTCCATGGTCGTGCTGTCGTGGGCCAGGGTGCGGGTCAGGCGGCAGGTGTTGATGCCCCGCTCGATCCGCCGGCCCATGTCCATGAAGCGCCAGCCGGCGACCCGGTTCATGTTCTCCTGGGCCAGGCCGGACAGGGCGGCGAGGATCTGCAGGGCGCTTTCCACCTGCTGCAGGGCCTCGGCCTCCGACAGGGGATTCTGCGCCCCCTGGGTGAGCTGGCTCTCCACCGTTTGCAGCAGGGCCCAGAAATCCATCGACAGCCGCTCGCGCATGCTGGCGGCGGCGCGGCGGGCGGCGCGGACCAGGTGGATCACCGAACCGTAGGCATTCTCGTCGTGCAGGGTGTCGCGGGCGGCGTCCAGGGCGCGGCCCCCCAGGGCCTTTTCGTCAAGCGCGCCCCAGTCGATCAGCAGTTGCTGCAGGATGGCCAGGGTCTCGCCGCTGCCGTGCAGGGCCGACTCGGAGTCCATCAGGCTGGTGCACAGGCTGCGGGCCAGGCGCAGGGTGGCCTCGGCGCGTTCGATGTAGCGGCCCAGCCAGAACAGGTTGTCGGCGGCGCGGCTAGGCAGGTGCCCCATGATCCGCCGGACCTTCACGTCTTCCTTGTTGGCCAGCAGGGTGACCCGTTCCACCGGCTTGTCGGCGATGACCCAGACGTCGGCGGTCCTGGCGTCCTCGCCCATGGAGATGGCGCGCACATCCAGGCGTTCGGAGGTGCGGCAGAAGCCACCGGGCATGATCTTGAAACCCTCCGGCGTCCAGGCCGCGTAGACCCGCAGCACGAAGGGCGCCGGCTCAAGCCGATCCTCGCGCAGCACCGGCATGGTCGACAGGCGTACGACCTCCTGGCCGACGAAGTCGCCGGGGCGGTCCTGCAGGCGCGCCATCATGGCGGCCCTTTCGTCGGCGGCCATGTCGGACATCAACCGCGGCTTGGACAAGGCGCCGCCGTCGCCCTGGACGTTGAAGGCGGGGCCAATCGCCAGGCGTTCGAGGTTCTGCTCCACATTCTCCCGCTCGCGCGGCTGGCCGCACCACCAGGTGGCGACGTTGGGCATCTTCAGCTCCTCGCCCAGCAGGCGGCGGCAGAGCTTGGGCAGGAAGCCCATCAGGGCCTTGGATTCCACCACGCCGGAACCTGGCATGTTGAGCACGGCCACGCCGCCGGCGCGGATCGCCTCGAGCATGCCCGGCGTGCCCAGGTGCGAGGCGCTGTTGAGCTCCAGCGGGTCGATGAAATCGGCGTCCACCCGGCGCAGGATGACGTCCGCCCGCTTCAGCCCGGCGATGGTGCGGACGTAGACCTTGCCGTCGCGGGCGATCAGGTCGTCGCCCTCCACCAGCAGGAAGCCCAGGTAGCGGGCCAGGTGGGCCTGTTCGAAATAGGTCTGGCTGAATGGGCCGGGGGTGAGCAGGCAGATGCGCGGGTCGGGGCGGTCGGCGCAGGCCGCCAGGCCCCGGCGCAGGCCGTCGAAGAAGGGCGCCAGCCGCTCCACGTTCATGGCGTTGTAGAGGTTGGGATAGGCGCGGGAGAGGACCAGGCGGTTCTCCAGGGCGTAGCCCGCGCCCGACGGCGCCTGGGTGCGGTCGTCCAGCACCCACCAGCGGCCGTCCGGGCCGCGTCCGAGGTCGGCGGCGTAGATCTGCATGAAACGCCCGCCGGCCGGCCTAACCCCCCGCATGGCGCGGATGAAGTCGGGGCTGCCGGTCAGCGCGGCGGCGGGCAGGGCGCCGTCGGCCAGCAGGCCGGCCTCGCCGTAGATGTCCTGCAGCAGGGCCTCGATCAAGGTGGCGCGCTGCTCCACACCGCTGGCGATCTGCTGCCATTCGCGCTGGCCGAGGATGAGCGGCAGGGGACCCAGGGGCCAGCTGCGTTCGTTCTCCTCGCCGTAGATGCGGTAGGAGACGCCGGTGTCGCGGATATGCCGGGTGGCCAGGCCGAAGCGGCTCTTGAATTCCCGCTCCGGATACTCCGCGAAATCCCCCAGGAAGCTCAGCCAATGGTCGCGCGGCCGGCCCATGGCGTCGAACAGTTCGTCGGGGATGCCGGCGATGGGGCGATAACCCTTCAACCAGCCCGACAACCGTCTGGCGGCGGACGGCTCCAGGCTCTCCCGCCGCCGATCGGTGATGGATGCGTCAGCGGCCACCGGTTCGTCTCAGGTCGAGGGTCATGGGAAACTCGTCCGTCTGCTCCGGTGGCGGCGGCGTCACCACTCCGGGACTGTGGCCGTGCTCCTCAAACCGCGCCTTGCGACGGGCCTGCGCCTCATAGGAATTCACAGGGAAGGTATCATAGTTCCGCCCGCCGGGATGGGCCACGTGATACACGCATCCGCCGAGTGAGCGGCGGTTGGCGCGGTCGATGATGTCGAAGGTCAGGGGCGCATTGACCGGCAGGGTGGGATGCAGCCCGCTGCGCAGCTTCCAGGCCTTGTAGCGCACGCCGGCGACGGCCTGCATCGACTGGCCAGTGGGGGTCATGGGCAGGGCGCGCCCATTGCAGGCGACGACGTGGCGCTCGGGATTGAAGCCGTCGGCTAGGATCTGCAGCCGCTCGACCGACGAGTCGACGAAGCGGACCGTTCCGGAACCCGAAGTCTCCTCGCCCATCACATGCCAGGGCTCCAGGGCGTGGCGCACCTCCAGGCCCGTAGAGCCGTACTGGACCCGCCCGTGGACGGGGAAGCGGAACGCCCGCTGCGCCTCGTACCATTGCGGGTCGAAGGCGAAACCGGCCCGGTTCAAGTCGGCGATCACCTCGAGGAAGTCGCTCCAGACGAAGTGGGGCAGCATGAAGCGGTCATGCAGGGCAGTGCCCCAGCGCACCATCCGGCCGGTCTGTGGCTCGCGCCAGAACCAGGCGATCAGGGCCCGGATCAGCAACTGCTGCGCCAGGCTCATGCGCGCGTCCGGCGGCATCTCGAAGCCGCGGAACTCCAGCAGGCCCAGGCGCCCGGCGGGGCCGTCCGGGGAATAGAGCTTGTCGATGCAGATCTCGGTGCGGTGGGTGTTGCCGGCGACGTCGGTGAGCAGGTTGCGCAGCAGGCGGTCGACCAGCCAGGGCGGCGTCGTTTCCCCCCCCAGGTCAGGGTCGGCTGGGCCGGGGATCATGTCCAGCGCGATATCCAGCTCGTAGAGGGCGTCGTGCCGGGCCTCGTCGATGCGGGGCGCCTGGCTGGTGGGGCCGACGAACAGGCCGGAGAACAGGTAGGACAGGGCCGGGTGGCGCTGCCAGTAGAGCAGCAGGCTCTTGAGCACGTCGGGACGGCGCAGGAACGGCGAGTTGGCCGGGCTGGACCCGCCGACCACCACATGGGCGCCGCCGCCGGTGCCGGTGTGCCGCCCGTCGATCATGAACTTGTCGGCGCCCAGCCGGCAGGCGCGGGCGTCCTGATAGACCCCGGTGGTGATCTGGACGGTCTCGCGCCAGCTGGCCGCCGGCTGGACGTTGACCTCGATGACGCCGGGGTCGGGGGTCACCTTGAGCACGCCCAGGCGCAGATCATCCGGAGGCGGATAGCCCTCGATGCGTACGGGCAGGCCCTCGGCGGCGGCCTCCACCTGGGCTGCCAGCTCCAGATAGTCCTCCAGACGGGCCACCGGCGGCATGAAGGCGTAGACGAAGCCGTCGCGGGCCTGGATGGCGATGGCGGTGCGCACCGGCGGCGCCTTGCCGCGGCCGGCGG
>DASVMY010000094.1:0-7943 GCA_036384135.1 Caulobacteraceae bacterium
CGTCGGCCAGGGCCGCCAGCATGGCCAGCTCGTGGTCGCGCTGGACCTGGGCCGGATCTACCGGCTCCGGGGCCGGTTCGGCAGCGTCTGGGGGCGGTGGCGCGTCACGGAACATAACGAGAACAAATAGCAATCCGCAAACCAGGTCAAGCGGAAAATGCGTCGGGATGAGTGGGGATTCGGAGCGGCAACCCGCCTAGCGGTAGCGCCGGCCCTCGCGGCCGTAGTCGCCGTCGGTCTTGTCGATGGCGATGGCGATGGCGCCGTTCTCGCCGATGGGCTTGCAGATGGCGCCGCCGATCTCTCGGTAGCCGTGGGTTCCGACGCCGGCGTGGACCTCGCCGTGGACGCTCTTGTCAGGCTTGCCGTCCGGCGTCTCCAACGGACCGCAGGGACCCATGCGGGGACCGCCCGGGCCGTCGGCGAACTGTTCCGGCGCGCCGAGATCGGAGACGGGCTTGGTGTTCTTGGGCGCGGCGTTGGGGTTGGCGCCGCCGGCCGTGGGGATCGCTTCCTGCGCCATCGCGGCGCCGGCGAGGGCTAGGGTGAGGCCGAGGCCCAGGATCAGGACGCGGGACATGGCGAACTCCACTGGCGCCGTCCGAAGGAGCGCTATCCAAGCTTATCTGGGCATTGGAGGCGGCGAAAGATAGGCGCCGCGGGTGACTGAAATGACATCGGGGTGGGGGAGGGGAAGCGCCTTAGGCCTCCAGCCGTTCCGCCTCTGCCTCGGCCTCCACTTCCGGCGCGGTCCACTGGGAGATCACTTCCAGCAGGCGGCCGGGGCTGATGGGCTTGCCGATGTGGTCGTTCATGCCGGCCTCGCGGCACTTGCGCACCTGTTCGGGCAGGACGTTGGCGGTCATGGCGATGATCGGGGTGGTCACGCCGCTGGAGCGGATGCGGTGGGAAGCGGTCAAGCCGTCCATCACCGGCATCTGCACGTCCATCAGGATCAGGTCGTAGGGGCGCTGCTCGACGGCGTGGATGGCTTCGACGCCATCGCAGGCCGTGTCGATCTCGATGTCGAAAGAGCGCAGCAGGGTCTGCACCAGCTCGCGGTTCACGGCCACGTCCTCGACCAGGAGCAGGCGGACCGGCCGGTCCAGTTCGACCGCCTCGGGTTCGGCCTTCGGCGCGGCGAGGGCCGTGTCAGCCGTCGGCAGGGTGACCTCGAACCAGAAGGTGGAGCCTTCGCCCTCGACGCTGTCGGCGCCGATGGCGCCGTCCATCATCTCGATGGAGCGCTTGCAGATGGCCAGGCCCAGGCCCGTGCCGCCGAAGCGCCGCGAGACCGAAACGTCGCCCTGGGTGAAGCGCTCGAACACCTGGGCCAACTGGTCGGCGGGCACGCCGATGCCGCTGTCGCGCACCGCGACCCGCAACCGCCGGCCCTCGCCGTCCGCCGTCTGGCTGAGGGCGACCGTGACACCGCCGGCGCTGGTGAACTTCACCGCGTTGGACAGGAAGTTGAGCAGCACTTGGCGCAGGCGCGGGGAGTCGCCCACCAGAGGCGGCAGCTCGCCATCGGCGACCACGCTCAGTGTCAGGCCCTTGGCGGTCGCCTGTTCGTCCAGCAGGGCGGCCACGGCCCGGGCCTCGTCCAGGGGGTTGAAGGGTTGGGGATCGAGTTCGACCGCGCCGGCCTCCAGCTTGGAAAAGTCGAGCACGCTGTTGACGATCTCCAGCAGGGTCAGGCTGGCGTCGCGGATCAGATAGGCGTGGCGGGCGTCCTCGGCGTTCAGGGCCGGGGATCCCTTGAGCAGGCCCGAGAAGCCGATGATGGCGTTCAGTGGCGTGCGCAACTCGTGGGTCATGTTGGCCAGGAAGTCGGACTTGGCCGCCGCGGCGCTCTCGGCCCGTTCGCGGGCGTCGATCAGCTCGCGCTCCATGGCCTTGCGCGCATCGACGACGCGGGAGACCGAGACGATCTGCGAGGCGCCGTTGCTGTCGTCGGCGTCGGCCACGCAGAACTTGGTCTCGGCCCAGGTGGTGACGCCATCGGCGCGGATGACGCGATATTCCAGGATCACTTCCTGGCCCGGCGCCGTCAGGCCGCCGACGACGGTGCGAACCCGCTCGCGGTCGTCTTCGTGAATGTAGGTGTAGTTGGGGGTCGTCAGCAGGAATTCGGCGGTGTAGCCCAGCGCCCGCTCGATGGACGGGGAAATGAAGCCGCGGCTGCCGTCGGTGCTCTGCAGGGCGATGACGTCGGTGATGTTGTTGGCCAGGACCCTGTAGCGCGCCTCGCTCTCGCGAGTCTGGGCCTCGGCGGCCAGCACGCGGCGACGCGCCCACAGCATCCGCCGCACCCCATCGGCGGCGAAGGTCACCGCCAGGAACAGGATGCCCCACACCGGGAGCAGGTCCAGCCCCAGGGGGTTGGGCGTCACGATCAGGCCGGCGAGCATGGCCAGGGCCGGCATGACGCCCGCCGCCACGAACCCCGCCGGCGACTGGTAGGCGTGCGACTGGGCAAAGAAGATCACGCTGAGCCAGAGGATCACGGCGCAGATGGCGCCTTCGCGGGTCCCGGAACTCCACATCAGCCAGGCGATCACGGTCCAGGCGCTGGTGGTGATGGCCACGTTCACCAGATGGTGCAGGCGCAGCTTCTGGCTGATAGCCTGGCCCTTGGACTGGGGAAGGCTGACGAACCAGCCCCAGGCCTCCAGGCCGCCGACGCCGATGGCCCATTCGGCGCAGATCGACGGGGTCAGGATGCGCGACGCCAGGGCGGCGACGCCGACGAGGATCAGGCACCGCAGCGGAAAGCCCTGGTGGGCGCTGTTGGCCATTTCGTCCAGGCCGTCGTCGAGCCATCGAGCCAAGGCAGTCGATCTCCCCCAGATACTGGGCGCCCCCAGCAGCCAGGACAAGATGACGCAAGGCATTGAAATCCGGGTTAATGACGCGATCGCATCCCTTTGCCGGAGTAAGATCGACCGCGGTCTTCGACAGACGATGTCAAATTGTGGCGTCTCTGCGATCCGCTTGCCACAGTTGGGTGACAAGCGGGGCTGTTCACCCGAGCCCTTCCCGTTCACGATGGACCGTCGTGAGCGGACAAGAAGGGCTCTAAACCCAAGATTCGAGCCTGTCCCGATCGGCTTGATTCAGGCCAATCGGGACAGGGTCCAAGGCTATATCCATATGTCCAGCACCAACGCCCGCATCCTGATTGTCGACGACGACGCGGAACTCCGCGCCAATGTAGCCGCCTACCTGCAGCAGCACGGCCTGGTGGTGATCCAGGCCGGCGGAGCGGCGCAGGCCGACAGCCTGCTGGCCGCCGGCGACATCGACCTGGTGGTGCTGGACGTGATGATGCCCGGCGAGGATGGCCTGTCGCTGTGCCGCCGCATCGTCGACGCCCACGGGCCGGCGGTGATCATGCTCAGCGCCATGGGCGAGGAGGTCGACCGGATCGTCGGCCTGGAGCTGGGCGCCGACGATTATCTGGGCAAGCCGTGCAATCCGCGCGAGCTTCTGGCCCGGGTCAAGGCGGTGCTGCGCCGGCACGAGGAGGGCGAGGCGCGTCCCCGCCGCGGCGGCCAGGTGCAGTTCCGCGGCTTCACCCTGGACGCCGTGCGCCGCCGCCTGCGCGCGCCCAACGGCGAAACCATTCTGCTGACCGCCGGCGAGTTTTCCCTGCTCAGCGCCTTCCTTGAGCATCCACGCCAGATCCTGTCGCGCGAAAAGCTGCTGACCCTGGCGCGCGGTCCGGAGGCGGAGGTGTTCGACCGCTCGGTGGATGTCCAGATCAGCCGCCTACGCCGCAAGCTGCAGGCGGGCGCGGCCGAGACCGACCCCGAAGAGGTCATCGCCACCTACCGCGGCGCCGGCTATCTGCTGAACGCCCAGGTCATGCGGCCTTGGGCTTGATGTAGAGAATCGATCCGGCCATGGAGGTCAAGCCTGCACGCCGGCGGCTGACAGGCGCGCCGATCGCCCTGCAGATCATGGCCCTGCTGCTGGCCGGCGCGGTGGTGGCCAATGGCCTGGCCTTCCTGATCGTGGTGCTGCTGCCACCACCGAGGCCGGCTATCTGGCGGGTGGCGGACGTCGCCGCGGCGCTCAAGGGCGGGCCGTTGAAGACCCGCGACGGCAAGACCCTGATCCGACGGATCCAGGCCAGCGCGCCGCGCAACGGTGATCGGGACTGGCGCTCAGGGCCCCAGCGCGCGGTGCTGGCCCAGGACCTGGACATGCCGCTGGAGAAGGTCAGCCTGGTGGAGTCCCGGCCGCCGCAGCGCTTTGAGCCGGGGTGGATCGGCGGCCTGACGGGCATCGGGCCGCGGGAGTTCCATCGCCAAGCGCTATCTCGGCCGGATGACGCGCCCGGCGTGTCGGGCGCCGCGCCGCCCGGTCCGCCCCCCGGCATGGGGACGTCAGCGGCAGGGCCGGAATCCGGGTCCGGACAGGGGCCGGGACAGGGTTCGGGACCGAACGCCGTCTTCGGCCGTGAGGGCTTCATGGTCGGCGGGCCCGGCGGCTTCCGCGCCTTTGACCGCATGCCCCTGATCGGAGACTTCAGCGCCGCCGCCCAGTTGCCGGATGGCCGCTGGCTGGTGGTGTCCACCCCGCCGGAGCCCTTTCCCAACGCCTGGCAGCTGCGGGTGCTGTTGTGGCTGGCCGCCTGCCTGGTGGTGATCGGCCTAGCCGGGTTCCTGTTCAGCCGGCGGATCACCGCGCCGATCCGGGCCTTCGCCGAGGCCGCCGAACGCCTGGGCCGCGATCCGCGCCAGGGCGCCATTCCCTTGTCCGGCTCGGCCGAGATCGGCAAGGCGGCCGGCGCCTTCAACCTGATGCAGGAGCGGTTGAAGCGCTATGTCGATGACCGCACGGCTATGGTCGCGGCGATCTCCCACGACCTGCGCACCCCGCTGGCCCGCATCCGCTTCAAGGTCGAGGACGCGCCGGAGGAGGTGAAGAGCGCCGTCATCCGCGACATCGAGCGGATGGAGAACATGATCAGCGCCGTGCTGGCCTTCATCCGCGACGCCAGCGAGCCCTCGCACCGCGAGCGCATCGACCTGCGCTCACTGGTGGAGGTGGTGGCCGACGATGCGGCGGCCATGGGCGACGAAACTCCGGTGACCGGCGAGGACAGGCCGATCATCGTCGACGGCGACCCCTCCGCCCTGACCCGCCTGTTCGGCAACCTGGTGGACAACGCCCTGAAGTACGGCAAGAGCCCGCAGATCCAGGTCTTTCAGGCCGACGACCATGCGGTGGTCGAGGTGGCAGACGAGGGGCCGGGCCTGCCGGGCAGCGAGCTGGAGCGGGTGTTCGACCCCTTCTACCGCTCCGATCCGGCGCGGACCCTGACCACGGACGGGGTCGGGCTGGGGCTGGCCGTCGCCCGCTCCATCGCCCGCGCCCACGGCGGCGATATCGTCCTGCGCGCCAAGGCGCCTTCAGGCCTCATCGCCCGCGTCAGCCTTCCCCTCGCCGCCAGCCGCTGATCCCCCTAGCTTGGGGCCGCCTGCTATGGCTTCTTGCCGCGAAATTCGCGGGAGAGCGTTCATGTTCGAGCAGCAGATCGATATCGCCACCAAGGACGGGGCGACCACCACCTTCATCTGTCATCCCGACCGGGGCGGGCCGTTCCCCGTGATCATCTTCTTCATGGACGCGCCGGCCATCCGCGAGGAGCTGCGCGACATGGCCCGCCGGCTGGCTTGCAGCGGCTATTACGTCATGCTGCCCAACCTCTACTACCGCGCCGGGGTGATGGAGCTCGGACCGCTGCCGGCGCCGGACGATGTGGCGGGACGTCAGCGGATGATGGACCTGATGTATTCGCTGAAGATCCCGATGGTGATGGCGGACGGCGACGCCCTGCTGGCCTACGCCGACACCCAGGACGCCGCCGGCGACGGCCAGGCGGGGTGCCTAGGCTACTGCATGAGCGGCCAGTTCGCGATCAACTTCGCCGCCCACCACCCCGAACGCATCAACGCCGCCGCCTCGCTCTATGGCACCTATCTGGTCACCGACGAGGCCGACAGCCCGCACCTGGCCGCCCGCAACGCCGACGCCGAGCTCTACTTCGCCTGCGCCGAAACCGACCGCTGGGCGCCGCTGGAGATGGTCGAGGCCCTGTCCCAATCCCTGGCGGGCGCGGGCATCGACGCCGAGGTGGAGATCTATCCCGGCGTTGAACACGGCTTCGCCTTCCCCGGCCGCGCCGCCTACGACAAGGCGGCGGCGGAAAAGCACTGGTCGCGGCTACTGGCGCTGTTCGAGCGGCGGCTTAAGTAGGGGCAGACGTGCGGCCTGACCCCAGAATAGTCCCAACTTCCCGCTCATCCCGACGAAAGTCGGGACCCAGGTTGGCCTCTCAACTACCCGGATTCGTTGGTTTTCTGGTGAACCGCAGTGCCGCCCTGGGTCCCGACTTTCGTCGGGGTGAGCGGGTTTGTGGGAGCTACCCAAACGCCCCCTTGAACCGCTCCCGCAGCAGGGTCTTCTGCACCTTGCCCATGGCGTTGCGGGGCAGGTCTTCGACGAAGAATACCTTCTTGGGGGCCTTGTAGGCGGCCAAGGTTTCACGGGCGGCGGCGATGATATCGGCTTCATCACCGGCGCCGGCGATGACGGCTACCACGGCTTCGCCGAAGTCGGGGTGGGGGCAGCCGATCACGGCGCTTTCGCCGACGCCCGGCAGCTCGTCCAGGATCAGCTCGATCTCCTTGGGATAGACGTTGTAGCCGCCGGTGATGATCAGGTCCTTGGCGCGGCCGGAGATCCAGACCCGGCCGTCGGGGTCGCGGCGGCCGACATCGCCGGTGATGAAGAAGCCGTCGGCGGTGAAGTCCTCGGCCGTCTTTTCGGGCATGCGCCAATAACCGGCGAAGACGCTGGGGCCCTTGATCTCGATGACACCGGTTTCCTCGCCGCCGCCGATTCGCAGCTCCACGCCGGGCAGGGGATAGCCGACGCTGCCGGCGATGCGCTCGCCACTAAGGGGGTTGGTGGTGATCACCGCCGCTTCGCTCATGCCGTAGCGCTCCAGGATACGCACTCCGATCCGCGCCTCGAACTCTTCGAAGGTGCTCTCCAGCAGCGGGGCCGAGCCGCAGACGAACAGGCGCATGTGGGCGGCCGCCGCGCGCGTGAAGCCGGGGTTGGCCAGCAGCCGGGTGTAGAAGGTGGGCACGCCCATCAGCACCGTGGCCCTGGGCAGCAGGCTGAGCACCTCGGTGTCGTCGAACCTGGCCAGCCAGATGATCGGGCTGGCGTTCAGCAGGGTGCAGTGCAGGGCGATGAACAGGCCGTGGACGTGGAAGATCGGCAGGGCGTGCAGCAGCACGTCCCCAGGCTGGAATCCCCAGGCCGTGTGCAGGGCCAGGGCGTTGGCGGCCAGGTTGCCGTGGCTGAGCATGGCGCCCTTGGAGCGGCCGGTGGTTCCGCTGGTGTAGATGATCGCCGCCAGGTCGCCGGCGGCGGCCTGGTGGATGTCCGCCAACGGTTCGAGGGCCGCGGCTTCCCGGGCCAGGGGAACGGCGTCGGTGACGAACAGCTTGGGCTCGGCGTCGTCGAGGAAATAGCGGACCTCGGCGGGGGTGTAGGCGGTGTTCAGGGGCAGGAAGACGCCGCCCGCTTGCAGGGTCGCCAGATAGAGCATCAGCGATTCGGGAGTCTTGGGCGCCTGCACCGCCACGCGGTCGCCGGGGGCGACGCCCTTGGCCTTCAGCAGCGCCGCCAGCCGTCCGACGCCGCTCTCCAATTCGCCGTAGCTGATCACCCCTGCGTCCGGCAGCAGCAGGCAGGGCGCGGACCGGTCGGCGGGAAACCGCGAGGCCAGGAGGGCGTAGAGATTGGCGTTCATGCACGCTCCGATGATCTGGCGGATCGTCTCGCACGCGGCGCGGCCGCATTCAACGCCCGGCCGCCGCCGGTTTCGCGCGCGGCGCCGGCGCGCCCCGCGGCGTCCC
>DASVMY010000095.1:0-22205 GCA_036384135.1 Caulobacteraceae bacterium
GTCCGAGGGCCGCCACCGCCGCGACGAGCGCCACGCCCGCCAGGCCGAGCCCCGCCAACCGCCGCCATCGCGACGCCGCCATGCTCAGGCCACTCCTCTCGTCACAAGCCTTGCCACGGAAGCCTCGCCACAAACAGGCGCGATCATGCGTCGCTTCGGCCCGCTCGCCCAGCCCGGTGATGCGTCGAGATATTGGGGCTGGCGGGATCGCCCGCCGAGGGCCGGGCCGGCTGCTACTTGCCGCCGCCGCCGGTGATGTCCTTGATCAGGGCCTGGACGTTGGCCTTGGCGCCGGCGCCCCACATGACCTTCATCAGGGCCAGGGTGTGGGCGGCGCCGCCTTCGAAGCGCCAGTCGCAGTCGTCGAAGCTGCAGTCCTCGAACAGGGGCGGTTCACCGCCGGCATAGACCAGGCGGCACTTCTTGAATTCGCAGCTGGTGAAGGTCTCGCCGTCCAGTTGGACGGTCTCTCGGGTAAAGGCGGTGGCGGTCTGCATGGTCGGCGGCTTTCGGTCCGGGGCGCGGCGCACCCAGCTACGACGCGCGGCGCCGTTCCGTGGATATTAGAGGAAAACGAGCGCCAGGAGGACGCTATTCGGCGTCGTCAGCCGGCGGCGCCTCGTTGGCCTTGGCGCGCTTTTCAGCCTTCGCCGCCAGCTTCTTGGCCTTTTCGGCGGCCTTCAGGCGGTCGCGTTCCATGCGTTCGAAATTGTAGTTCGGTGTGCGAGCCACGTTGGCGGCCTCCTGGGGTGCTGCAGGGGAGTGCTGCAAGGGGCGTGTGTGACCCATCGTCAGCGGCGCCGCAAGCTTTGCGCCCGCGGCATCCTATCCCGCGAAAAACGAAACGGCCCGGCGTCGCGCTGGGGGGGAAGCGCGGCCGGGCCTGGTCGTCGCCTGCATCGGGGGGGAAGTGGCGGCGGCTTGAACACTATGTGGTGTGGCGACTCAGGATTCCAAGGGGCGCCGGAGAGCGGACTCGACTATTCCGCGGTCGGCCCCGTCTCGTCGCGCAGATAGGGCTCGACCACGCCCCGCAGCTTGACTGTCATCGGGTTGCCGCGCCGGTCCAGGGTCTTGCCCACCGCCAACCGCACCCAGCCCTCGCTGACGCAATATTCCTCGACATTGGTCTTCTCCACCCCGTTGAACTTGATGCCCACGCCACGCTCCAGCAGGGCGGCGTCGTGGAACGGGCTGGAAGGATCGATCGCGAGGCGGTCGGGGAGGGTGTCGGTCATGGTCGCCCTTTGCGGAAGGCGGCGGTCATAGCCCCAGACCGCCAGAATTCCAATGCTTACGGCGCCAGGAGATTGTATCGTCGCTCGCATCCGTCATGCGTTTGCATTACATTGCGTCGAAGTCTTGGGAGTGTCGCATGTCGTCGAACGCCTTGGTCCAGACCCGCATAGATGCGGAGGTGAAGGAACGCGCCGCGGCTGTGCTTGAGCAACTCGGCCTCACCGTCTCCGATGCGGTCCGCATCCTGCTGACGCGCACGGCCAACGAGGGCGCGCTGCCGTTTTCGATCGGTGGCGGTCCGGCGGAGTATGACGCCTGGTTCCGCGCCAAGGTCCGGGAAGCGTTGGAGGACACCCGCCCGGACATCCCTCACGAAGAGGTGCAAGCCCACTTCGCCGCGCGCCGCGCCTCCGCCTTGCGAGAAGCAGGCGGAAGTAAGGAATGAAGCTGAGGTGGTCGCGACATGCGTTCGACGATCGCATTGCCATATTCGATTACATCAAGGCCGATAGCCCCCGCGCTGCGATGGCCATCGATGAGCGGATCGATGCCAGAGCAGAGGGCCTGTCGGATTTTCCCGAGTCCGGCCGGCCTGGACGCGCGATCGGAACCAGGGAACTGGTCGTCACCGGCACGCCCTACATTATCATCTACCAGCTCACCGCTGATGCCGTTCGTATTCTGCGCATTGTCCACGGCGCCCGCCGCTGGCCAGACGACGAAGACGCTTGAGCCATGGCATTCGCCGTGAGCAGGCGAATTCCTCACGCCCGCTCGAACACCGCCTCCTCCGCCTCCAGCGGATATTCCAGCCGCCCCAGCATCTCCTTCGGACAGACCTGCCAGAACTCGCCCCGCGCATGGTCCCACTCGCGCAACAGCTCCTCGGCGAAGAGGGAGCCGGTTTCGCGGGCGTGTTCTTCGACCAGGGCTTTGAGCACGCCCTCCCAGTGGGGCGAGGCCAGGCGCTGGAAGACCACGCCGGACGCATTGACCATGGCCTCGAACCGCCCGTCCGGATCATGGACGAAGGCCATGCCGCCGGTCATGCCGGCGGCGAAGTTGAAGCCCACCGGGCCCAGCACCGCCACCGTCCCGCCGGTCATGTATTCGCAGCCGTTGGCGCCCACGCCCTCGACCACGGCCACGGCGCCGGAGTTGCGCACCGCGAACCGCTCACCGGCCCGCCCCGCCGCGAACAGCCGGCCCGAGGTGGCGCCGTAGAGGACGGTGTTGCCGAGGATCGCCTGGGCGTGGGCGTCGCGCAGGCCCGCGGCGGGCTTGATGACGATCGCGGCGCCCGACAGGCCCTTGCCGACATAGTCGTTGGCCTCGCCGGTGAGTTCGATCCTAAGGCCCTGGACGGCGAAGGCGCCCAGGCTCTGCCCGCCGGACCCCTTGAGCTGCACGGTCAGGTGGCCGGCGGGCAGGCCGGTCATGCCGAACTTTCTGACGATGTGGCTGGAGATGCGTGCGCCGATCGCCCGGGCGGTGTTCCGCACGGTGTAGGTCAGCTGCATCTTCTCGCCGTGGTCCAGCAGGGGGGCGGCGTCGCGCACGATCTGCGCGTCCAGGGTCTCGGCCGGCTCGTTGCGGCCCTCCACCGTGCAGTAGGGCTTGGCGAGGCCCGGGTCGGCGCGGACCAGCAGGGGGTTGAGGTCGAGGTCGTCCAGATGCTCGCCGCCGCGGCTGACTTGTTCCAGAAGGTCGGAGCGGCCGATGACGTCCTGCAGCGATTTGAAGCCCAGCCCGGCCAGGATTTCCCGCACCTCCTCGGCGATGAAGCTGAAGAGGTTGATCACCTTTTCGGGCGTGCCGGTGAACTTGGCGCGCAGGGTCTCGTCCTGGGTGCAGACCCCCACTGGGCAGGTGTTGGAGTGGCACTGGCGGACCATGATGCAGCCCATGGCGATCAGGCTGGCGGTGCCGATGCCGAACTCCTCCGCGCCCAGCATCGCCGCCATCACTACGTCACGGCCGGTGCGCAGGCCCCCGTCGGCGCGCAGGCGCACGGCCTGGCGCAGGTTGTTCAGGGTCAACACCTGGTTGGTCTCGCTGAGGCCCATTTCCCAGGGCCCGCCGGCGTATTTGATCGAGCTCTGAGGCGAGGCGCCGGTGCCGCCGACGTTGCCGCTGATCAGGATCACGTCGGCCTTGGCCTTGGCCACCCCGGCGGCAATGGCGCCGATGCCGGTCATGGCCACCAGCTTCACGCACACCCGCGCCACCGGGTTGATCTGCTTGAGGTCATAGATCAGCTGGGCCAGGTCCTCGATCGAGTAGATGTCGTGGTGTGGCGGCGGGCTGATCAGCATCACACCGGGCGTGGCGTGGCGCAGGCGGGCGATCATCTCGGTGACCTTGAAACCGGGCAGCTGGCCTCCTTCTCCCGGCTTCGCCCCTTGGGCGACCTTGATCTCGATCTCGCGGCATTGGTTCAGGTATTCCGCCGTGACGCCGAACCGCCCGGACGCGATTTGCTTGACCGCGCTGTTGGGGTTGTCACCATTGGGCAGGGGCTTGTAGCGGGCCGGATCCTCGCCGCCCTCGCCGCTGACCGACATGGCGCCGATGCGGTTCATGGCGATGTTCAGCGTCCCGTGCGCCTCGGGGCCGAGCGCGCCCAGGCTCATGCCCGGCGTTACGAAGCGCTTGCGGATCTCGTTGACGCTCTCCACTTCGTCCAGGTCCACGGCCGGCCGGTCGGCGCGCCAGTCCAGCAGGTCGCGCAACTGGATCGGCTGCGGCGTCTTCAGCGCCCCGGCATAGGCCTTGTAGGTCTCGTAGTCGCCGCTGTCGCAGGCCGACTGCAGCATGTGGATCAGCCGCGCCTCGAAGGCGTGCGCCTCGCCCGACCGGCGGGACTTGTAGAAGCCCCCCACCGGCAGGCTGATCGCGCCGCTCTCCCAGGCCTTGCGATGGTTCTCCACCGCCCGCGTCTCGATGCCTGCCAGGCCGATGCCGCTGATGCGGCTGGGCATGCCGGGGAAGAACTCCGCCGCCAGGGCGCGCGACAGGCCGATGGCCTCGAAGTTCAGCCCGCCGCGGTAGGACGAGATCACCGAGATGCCCATCTTCGACAGAATCTTGAGCAGCCCGCCCTCGATGGAGCTCTTGTAGTTCAGACAGACGTCGCGAAGGGTCAAGTCGCCGGTGAGGCCCCGCTCCAGGCGGTCCTGCAGGCTCTCCTGGGCCAGGTAGGCGTTGATCGCCGTGGCGCCCACCCCCACCAGCACCGCGAAGCCATGGGTGTCCAGGCACTCGGACGAGCGGACGATGATCGAGACGTAGCTGCGCAGGCCCTTGGCCACCAGGTGGGCGTGCACCCCGCCGGTGGCCAGGATCATCGGCAGGGCGACCCGGTCCGGTCCGGAGCCCTCGTCTGTGAGTACGATGGCGCCGCAGCCGCGCAGGGCGGCGTCCTCGGCCTCGGCCCGCACCCGCTCCAGGGCGGCGCGCAGGGCGTCGCCCGGCCGCGCCCCCGGGTTGGTGTGGGTGTCGGCGGGGATGGGGAAGGTGCAATCGATCACCGCCAGGGTCTTCTCGCCCATGAAGGCGGTCATGCGCTGGTACATGCCGGTGGTCAGGAACGGGCTTTCCAGGACGTAGACGTCGGTCTGGGCGGAGTCCTGTGCCAGGATGTTGCCGAGGTTCTTGAACCGGGTCTTCAGGCTCATCACCGCGGTTTCGCGCAATGAGTCGATGGGCGGGTTGGTCACCTGGCTGAAGTTCTGGCGGAAATAGTGCTGCAGCGGCCGGTAGCGGTCCGACAGCACCGCCAGGGGCGTGTCGTCGCCCATGGAGCCGACGGCCTCCTTGCCCTCCTCGATCATCGGGGCCAGGACCAGCTCCATGTCCTCGAGCGTCAGGCCGGCGGCCGCCTGGCGGCGGGTCAGCTCCTC
Organism: Caulobacteraceae bacterium; assembly: GCA_036384135.1. GTDB lineage: Bacteria > Pseudomonadota > Alphaproteobacteria > Caulobacterales > Caulobacteraceae > Acaudatibacter. The sequence continues at coordinate 5,142 of DASVMY010000095.1, forward strand.
GCGGGCGAAGCGGCGCGGCTCCGGGCCGGGGCCGATCTCCTTTTCCAGGTCGACCATATTGCCCAGCCACTCGGTATAGGGATGGGCGTCGGCCAGGGTGTCGATGATCTGGTCTTCGTCGTAGAGGCGGCCCTCCACCAGATCGACGGCGATCATCCGGCCGGCGGAAATGTGCTGCTTCCTCACGATCCGGTCGTCGGCCAGTCCGAACAGACCGGCCTCGCTGCCCAGGGCCACCAGGCCGTCGTTGGTATAGGCCACGCGCATGGGGCGAAGGCCGCTGCGGTCCTTGCCCGCCACCACCCAGCGCCCGTCGGTGGCGCAGACGGCGGCCGGCCCGTCCCAGGGCTCCATCACCGCGTTGCAGTAGGAATAGAGCGCCTGGTGCGAGGCCTTCATCTGCGCTTCGGTCTTGGACGCCCAGGCCTCCGGGATCAGCAGGGCCTTGGCCATCGGCGCGTCGCGGCCGGCGCGGACCAGCACCTCGAAGGTGTTGTCCAGGGACATGGAGTCGGAACCCACCTGGATCACCGGCTTGATGTCCTCGCCGAACTCGCCGAACGCCTGGGCGGCCATGCGGATCTCATGGCTCTTCATCCAGTTGCGGTTGCCCTTGACGGTGTTGATCTCGCCGTTGTGAGCCAGCATCCGGAACGGCTGCGCCAGGCGCCATTCGGGGAAGGTGTTGGTGGAATAGCGCTGGTGGAAGATCGCCACCGCCGCGGTGAACCGCGCGTCGGTGAGGTCGGGATAGAACTCGTCGATATGCTCGGCCAGGAACATGCCCTTGTAGATCAGCGAGCGGGCCGACAGGGAGCAGACGTAGAAGCCGGTGAGCCCCGCCGCCGCCACCGCCTTTTCGATCCGCTTGCGGCACAGGAACAGCGCCCGTTCCAGCGCCTCGCCCTCCAGGCCGGCGGGGGGCGAGAGCATGATCTGCTCGATCTCGGGGCGGGTGGCGTTGGCCTTGTCGCCGATAACCGCCGTATTCACCGGCACCTGGCGCCAGCCGTAGAGATAGAAGCCGAAGCGCAGGGCCTCGCTCTCGACGATGGTCCGGGCGGTCTCCTGGGCGCCCAGGTCGGTGCGCGGCAGGAAGACCTGGCCTACGGCCACCGGGCCGGGGCGCAGCTTGTGGCCGGTGCGGCGCACCTGCTCGGCGAAGAAGTCCTGCGGCACCGACACCAGCACCCCGGCCCCGTCGCCGGTCTTGCCGTCGGCGTCCACGGCGCCGCGATGCCAGACCGCCTTCAGCGCCTTGATGGCCAGCTCCACCACCTCGCGCCGCGGCTTGCCATCAATGGCGCAGACCAGGCCGACCCCGCAGGCGTCGTGCTCCTGGTCCGGATCGTAGGCGTGGGCGTCGATGAGCTTCGCCCTGTTCGCAAGGTAGAGCTCAACCTCCCCTCCCCCTTGCGGGGAGGGGGCAGGGGGCGGGGGTGTCAGCTCCACGCTTGCCGATTTTCCCATGACGAAACCTCCGAGATCGGCGCTGGCGCCCCCACTCCCAACCCTCTCCCCGCGAGGGGGAGAGGGCTTTTGTGTCTGCATGTCGGTCATGCCCGTCACTCCGCCGCCGCGAGCGCTGGAGCGCCCGCCTTGGCCTTCAGGTAGCTGTGGATGTTGTCGGCGGCGTCGCGGCCGTCGCGGATGGCCCAGACCACCAGGGAGGCGCCGCGGACGATGTCGCCGGCGGCGAACACGCCCGCCAGATTGGTCATCATGGTCTTGAAGCTGGCCTTCACCGTGCCCCAGCGGGACACCTCCAGGGCCGGTTCGCCGAACAGGGTCGGCACGTCCTCCGGATCGAAGCCCAGGGCCTTGATCACTAGGTCGCAGGGCAGGTCGAAGTCGCCGCCCTCCACCTCCACCGGCGCCTGGCGGCCATCTGCGTCCGGCGCGCCCAGGCGCATGCGGATCGTCCGCACCCCAGTGACACCGGTGGCGTCCCCCAGGACAGCGCGGGGCGCGGCCAGCCATTCGAACACCACGCCCTCTTCCTCGGCGTGCGCCACCTCCCGGGCGGAGCCGGGCATGTTCTCCTTGTCGCGGCGGTAGAGGCAGGTGACCGAGGCGGCGCCCTGGCGCACGGCGGTGCGCACGCAGTCCATGGCGGTGTCGCCGCCGCCCACCACCACCACCCGCTTGCCCGCGGCGTTTAGCAGGCCGCTGTCGAAGGCGGAGACCTCGTCGCCCAGGCCCTTGCGGTTCGAGGCGATCAGATAGTCCAGAGCCGGCACGACCCCCGCCGATCCGGCGCCGGGGCAGGGCAGGTCGCGGGCCTTGTAGACCCCGGTGGCGATCAGGACGGCGTCATGCCTCTCGCGCAGCTCGCCCAGCGTCGCCTCGCGCCCGACCTCGAAGCCCTGGACCAGCGCGATGCCGCCGTCGGCCAGCCGGGCGGTGCGCCGCTGGACCACGTCTTTCTCCAGCTTGAAGCCGGGGATGCCATAGATCAGCAGTCCGCCGGCCCGGTCGTGGCGGTCATAGACGGTGACGCTATAGCCGATCTCGCGCAGCCGCTCGGCCGCCGCCAGGCCGGCGGGGCCGGCGCCGATCACGCCCACGCTCTGGCCCCGTTCGCGGCCGGGCTTCAGGGGCTTTACCCAGCCCATCTCCCAGGCCTTGTCGGTCAGGTAGCGCTCGACGGCGCCGATGGTCACCGTTCCGTGGCCGGATTGCTCGATGACGCAATTGCCCTCGCACAGCCGGTCCTGCGGGCAGATGCGGCCGCAGACCTCGGGCATGGAATTGGTGGCCGCCGACAGCTCATAGGCCTCTTCCAGCCGCCCCTCGGCAGTCATCCTCAGCCAGTCGGGGATGTTGTTGTGCAGCGGACAGTGGGTCTGACAGAACGGCACGCCGCACTGCGAACAGCGCGAGGCCTGCTCGCTCGCCTTGGCGTCGATGAAGTCGGCATAGATCTCATGGAAGTCGCCGCCACGGGCATCCGCGGCCCGCTTGGCGGGGTTCTGCCGGGCCACCTTGGTGAAGGTGAGCATGCGCTCGGTCATGGGCGTCGTCCTGGGATCGTGAAGCCGCCAAATACCTCATCCAGGAACCGCCCGAAAGACCATGATCCATATAATAGACTATATAGCGGGTATATCAGGCCGCTCCACATTCACTGCTGAAGTATGAGGCAGTTAAAGTCCATAAAATGGATTCATTGACCAAATACCGTGCGTGGCCCAGGGAAAGACAAACAAGGGAGCCGCCATGCCCGACTGGTTGATTGCGATCGTTCTTGGGATTGTCGAGGGTCTGACGGAGTTCATTCCCGTCTCCTCGACCGGCCACCTGCTGCTGACCCAGACGGTCTTGGAGGCCCTGGGGATGATGAAGGGCAACTGGGACGCCTTCACGGTGATGATCCAGCTGGGCGCGGTGTTGGCGGTGATGCTGCTCTACTTCCAGCGCCTGTGGCTGGTGGCCCTGCGCCTGCCCAGCGACCCCAAGGCGCGGCGCTTCGTGCTCAGCGTGCTGGTGGCCTTCCTGCCCGCCGCGGCGCTGGGCTTCGCCTTCCATCACGTCATCGAAGGCTTCTTCAGCAACCCACGCCTGATCTGCGTCACCCTGATCGTCGGCGGGGTGATCCTGGCGATCGTCGACCGCTGGCATCCGGCCCCGCGCCATACCGACGCCATGCGCTATCCGCTGCTGACCTCCCTGGGCATCGGTCTTTTCCAGTGCCTGTCGCTGATCCCCGGCGTGTCACGGTCCGGCTCGACCATCGTCGGCGCCACCCTCCTGGGCTGCGACCGCCGCTCATCGGCGGAGTTCAGCTTCTTCCTGGCCATGCCGATCATGGTCGGCGCCTTCGCGCTGGACGGCTGGAAGCACCGCCACGACATCACCGGCGGCCAGGTGGAGCTGATCGCCATCGGCTTCGTGGTCTCGTTCCTGGTTGGCGCGGTGGTGGTGCGGACCTTGCTGGACTACGTCTCCAAGCGCGGCTTCACCTTCTTCGCCCTCTGGCGGGTCGTGATCGGCGTGGCGGGCCTGTTCCTGCTCAACTGGGCGGGGAAGTAGCGGGCAAGCCCGCTTTTTTCTTCCCCCGAAGGCGGCTAGGCGATGCACACATCTCGTCACCAGCTGTCTGCGGCGCTCTGAACGGTCCTTCTCCCCTTGCGGGAGAAGGTGGCTGCGAAGCAGACGGATGAGGGGTCTCGCCGGCGATTGCCGATTAATGTCAGCAGCTTAGCCCGATAGGCCTCGTCGACCCCTCATCCGACCCGCTGCGCGGGCCACCGTCTCCCGCAAGGGGAGAAGGACGAGAAAGTGCGATTTCAACCCTCACATAACTTGCTGATATTATGGACGATTTTGAGATGTGTGCATCGCCTAGCCGAAGGCGGGGGAAGAAAAGTTCAGCAACTCCTACTTCACCACCGCGAACCGCGAGCGGTCGAAGATCTTCAGCACCTGGTCCAGCTCATGGCCGCGCTTCATCACTAGGCCGCCTTGGGCGATCACCGCCCAGGCGCCCTGTTTGCGGGCCAGGGCGGGGCGCTTTTCGATGCGGTAGAGGGGCGCCTCCGAGGCGCGGCGGAAGACGCAGAACGACACCGCCTCGCGCGAAGCGTCGATGCCGTAGTCCCGCCAGTGCCCGCCGGCCACCATCCGTCCATACAGCGACAGGATCGCCGACAGCTCCTTGCGATCGAAAAACATCGAGGCGACCGGCGCGCCGTGCGCCAGGGCTGCCTGTGTCTGGGCTGCCTGTGTGTGGCCCCCCTGCGTCTGGGGGCGCGGCGGATAGGGGTCGAAGGCCATTCGAGTCGAAGCCTAATGCCTTTTCAGTCACTTGGGGAAGTGGCCGACCTGGAACCCCCGCGGAAAACATGAAGAAAGCTTCACAGTCCGCCCAGGAATCACCTTGTTTCGGACCTTTCCCCGCCCGGTTGGGGGTCGAAAACAGCATTGTCGGTTGGACGGAACGCCCGGTGGTCCCGGATCCTGAACAGCCCCCCCAGCCCCCCTGGATTTCTGGGGTTCCGGCCAGCCGACTTGCCCTCCAAGACGCCCCCGCGGTCAGCCCCCTCCGGCCGCGGGGGTTTTGGTTTTTGCGCCACGGCCCCCCTTCTTCTACGCCCGACAGGGGGAGTCGCATGGCCGCCACAGTCTACAAAAGATTAATCCAACGACACGCGGCGCCGTGAAATGACCTTATTTCGGTCGCGTCCCCGCCCGGTTGCGACGCGAAAAGGTCAGTGTCGGTTGATCGGAACACCCGGGCGTCCGGATCCTGAACAGCCCCCCCAGCCCCCCTGGATTTCCGGGGTTCCGGCAACCGACTGAACAACCCCCAAAAGAGACCCCCGCGGCCCTTCCCCCCCCCTCCGGCCGCGGGGGTTTTTTATTGGGTGGCCTCCACGGGCCGTTCGGCTTTCAGCGCCATCAGATCCCTGCCCGGAACACCATTCACCCCAAATACCCGTCACCCAAATGCCCGTCACCCTGGGCAAGCCGCGTCAGCGGCGCCGATCCGGGGCCGGCCGCGCCGGCTCCTCGCTGGAAGTCGTCTTGATGCGGCAGGGCCGGCCCCGGCTCTGCGCTGCGCTTCGGCCGGGGTGACGGAGGAGGCGAGCGGCCGGTAGCCGTGGCGATTACCGACGGCATGTCGACCGGCGTCCGGCTACGGCTTCGCCGGATCCTGCAGCACGCCGAGAATCCGGCCGCCCTTGGGGGCTTGCAGCAGAACCACGCGCTTCAGGGCGTCATCGCCTTCCGGGATGATGAACTGCACGGCCTTGCCGCGCCAGGTTCCCAGCTTCACGGCCTGGCGCACGACGTTGCGCACCGTCACCGTGTGGCCGCGGTTGTCACCGTCCTTGACCTCCACCTCCTGCGCCCGCGAATCGTAGCGGATCAGCCAGACTTCCGCGCCTCCACGGGGGGGGGCTCCGCGGGGCGGGGCGCCGGCGCTGACCGCGACTCGTTCGCCCCGGTGGTAGAACCGCAGGGACGGCTGGCGGCCGGGGGCCTTGCGCGCCTCGCGCAACAGCTTCTCCACCGCTTCGGGCTTGGCGCCGGAGGCCTGGGTCGCGCCGTCCACGATCACCTGAGGCGTATAGACGTCGCGAAGGCCGAAGTGCTTGTCGAAGGCTCGCTGGCGGTCGGCGAACTCGGGCTGGGCGAAGGTGTCCTTCCAGCCCAGATAGTCCCAATAGTCCACCGACCAGGTCAGGGTCACCAGGCCCGGCCGTTCGGCCAGGGTGGCGACAAACGCGTTCGCCTTGCCACAGGAGGCGCAGCCCTGGGCGGTGAACAGCTCCACCACCACGGGGGGTTTGGCTGGAATATGTCTGGCCTGGGCTGCGATAGGCGCGGCCGCGAGGACGGCGCCAGCCAGGAACAGGAAAACGGCCCTCTTCATCGGGCGGCAATTAAGCGGACTTTGCCCAGGACCGGGTTCACTAAACTGTGAAAGCGTCGCCTGAAGACACCTTCTCACGCCGCCTCGAAGTCCAGCGGCCCGCCCCAGAAGGCCGAGACCAGGCCGTTCTGCTGTCCGGGCGCTCCGGTGGTCACGAACCGCCGCAGGCCGGACGTCCCCACCCGGAACTCCGGATGCCGCTCTAGATAGCGCTCAATGGCGTCGGCGGTGGCGTCCGGCTGATGGATCAGGGGCGTGCCCGGCGGCAGCGCGGCGCGGAACAGGGCGGCGGTGATCTCATAGTGGGTGCAGCCCAGGATCGCCCGGTCGGGCGGGCGGCCGATGCGGGTGGACAGCGCCTTCACATGCCCCTCGATGGTCGCCTTGAGCACGGCCTCGTCAGCGCCGGTCTCGATCATCCGCGCCAGGTTCGGGCAGGGCTCGGAGAACACCGCCACGTCCTGGCGCCGCTTGTCGATCTCGATCTCATAGACCCGGCTGTTGGTGGTGGCCGGGGTGGAGAACACTCCCAGCACCTCCAGGTGCTCCACCTTCTCGCCCCGCCGCTCGGCCTCGTGCTCCCAGGGCAGGCCCGTGGCCGCCTCGATGGTCGGCACGATGATCCCCAGCACGTTGACGTTCCGCCCCAGCGCCCGCCGATACCCCGGCAGCCAGGTCTGCTGCAGGCGCCGAAGCGCCACCGCCGCGGCGGTGTTGCAGGCCAGGACCACCAGATCGCAGCCCTGGTCGAACAGCCGCTCGCAACCGGCCCTGGTCAGATCGACGATCTCTTCGCCGGGCCGCCCGCCATAGGGGGAGTTGGCCTGGTCGGCCAGGTAGATGAAGTCGACCTGCGGCAGTCGGCGCACCAGCGCCTTGTGGACGGACAGCCCGCCGATCCCGGAGTCGAAAACGCCAATGGCCATGATCGCTTTTCAGGCTCCAGGTTCGATTGTGGTCAAAGCAGCAGTCCGCCTCCTCGCCCTTCTCCCGCAAGGGGAGAAGGGCGAGGAGGCGATCGCGGGATCCAGTCCGCTTCCCGCCGAATCCTAGAACATGTTCGCCGGTGTTTGCAGTCCCTGAACCCCGCGCCAGGCTCCTAACATTAACTCCGTGTCACATGACGGCGCCATTGTGACCCCCTAGGGTCGGCGGCAAGTTTTGCTCAACCAGGAGCGCTTCCTTGCAAAGACGCACCTTCCTGGCGGCCTCCGCCGCCACAGCAGCCATCGTTCCCCTGTCAGCAACGGCCGCAACAATGACGCCCGGCCTGCCCATACTGGCGCCCTGGACCGGCCCGCATGGCGGCGCCCCCGCCTTCGACAAGGTCCGCATCGAAGATTTCAAGCCGGCCTTCGAGGCGGCCATGGCCGACCAGCGCGCCCGGATCGCCGCCATCGTCGCGGGCAAGGCGCGCCCGACCTTCGCCAACACCATCGCCGCCCTGGAGGACTCCAGCCGCGCGCTGGACCGGGTGACGACCTACTTCTTCGTCCACACCTCGACCCTGAACGACAAGGCCATGCAGGCGGTCGAGTCGGAGATGTCGCCCAAGCTGGCGGCGTTCGGCGACGAGATCGTCCAGAACGGCGCCCTCTTCGCCCGGGTCAAGGCGGTCTACGACGCCCGCGAACACGCCGGCCTGACCCCCGAGCAGCAGCGCCTGACCTGGGTCAGCTACCGCGGTTTCGCCCGCCAGGGCGCCGGCCTGACCCCGGACCAGAAGACCCGCATGGGCGCCATCAACCAGCGCCTGGCCAGTCTCTACACCACGTTCAGCCAGAACGAGCTGGCCGACGAGGAGAGCTGGACCCTGCCGCTCGCCAGCCGGGACGATCTCGCCGGCCTGCCGGCCAGCCTGGTGGACAGCGCCGCGCGGGAGGCGGAGGCCAAGGGCCTGAAAGGCCAGTGGCTGATCACCAACACCCGCTCGTCCATGGAGCCCTTCCTCACCTATTCCAGCCGCCGGGACCTGCGCGAGAAGGGTTTCCGCATGTGGACCCTGCGCGGCGACAACGGCGACACCCACGACAACAACGCCAACATCACCGAGATCCTCAAGCTGCGGGCCGAGCGCGCGCGCCTGCTGGGCTTCAAGACCCATGCCCATTGGATCACCGACGACCAGATGGCCAAAACCCCGGACGCGGCCATGGACCTGATGCTGAAGGTCTGGGCCCCCGCTGTCGCCCGCGTGGCCGAGGAAGTGGCCGACATGCAGAAGCTCGCCGACGCGGAAGGCGCCAAGATCACGATCGCGCCTTGGGATTACCGCTTCTATGCCGAGAAGGTCCGCAAGGCGAAGTACGACCTCGACGAGGCGGAGATCAAACCCTACCTGCAGCTGGAAAAGCTGCGCGAGGGCATGTTCTGGGCCGCCGGCCAGCTCTACGGCTTCGAGTTCACCCAGGTCACCGATCTTCCGGTGGCCCACCCCGATATCCGCACCTTCGAGGTGCGTAAGGCCGGCCGGCGGGTGGCGCTGTGGTACTTCGATCCCTATGCCCGGGCGGGCAAGAACTCCGGCGCCTGGATGAACTCCTACCGGCCGCAGGAGCGCTTCAAGGGCGAGATCACCCCCATCGTCTCCAACAACGCCAACTTCGCGAAGGGGGCGCCGGGCGAGCCGGTGCTGGTCTCCTGGGACGACGCCTCGACCATGTTCCACGAGTTCGGCCATGCCCTGCACGGCATGAACTCCAACGTCAGCTACCCGTCCCTGGCCGGCACGGCGGTGGTGCGCGACTTCGTGGAATTTCCCAGCCAGCTCAACGAGCACTGGCTGCCGACCAAGGAGGTGCTGACCCGCTTCGCCGTCCACTACCAGACCGGCGCGCCGATGCCAGGCGCCCTGGCGGCGAAAATCAAGAAGGCCCACACCTTCAACCAGGGTTTCCTCACCGTCGAGTACCTGGCCAGCGCCATCGTCGACATGAAGGCCCACCTGGCCGGCGAAACGCCCATCGAGCCGCGCGCGTTCGAGAAGGCGACCCTGGCGGAAATCGGCATGCCCCCGCAGATCGTCATGCGCCACCGCATGCCGCACTTCGGGCACATCTTCTCCGGCGACGGCTATTCGGCCGGCTATTACGACTACATCTGGGCCGACACCCTCACCGCCGACGCGGCCGAGGCCTTCGCCGAAGCCCCCGGCGGCTTCTACGACAAGGCTACCGCCAAGCGCCTGCACGACTGCATCATGAGCGTCGGCAACACCATCGACGCCGGCGAAGCCTTCCGCCGTTTCCGCGGCCGCGACGTCACCATCGACGCCCTGATGCGCGACCGGGGATTCCCGGCTCCGAAGAAGGTTTAGTGATGAACTATTGATCTGGGCCTCGTGCGACCCTTCTCGCCCTGCGGGAAGGGGCGTTTCGTAACGCGCCCGCCAGTGGCCCCGTCCCCCGCCATCCGCTAGGGTCCGACCCTCAAGAAGGGTGCGCAGCGATGTCGGACAGCGAAGGACCGTGGGGCAGGGCGCAGGCGGAGGCGCGGGCCCAAGCCCAGGCTCATGCCCAGGCTCAGGCCCAGGCCCATCCGCCCGCGCCAACCGGCCGGCCCATCGGCCTCTATATCTGGCTGGGCCTGATGGTGGCGGCCGGTCTGGGGTTCTGGGCCATGGCTGCGTTCATGCCCGCGCGGCTGGGCGCCAACGCGTGGGGCGGCGCCCTGCGGGATTTCGGCTTCCTGGCTCTGGTCTCCAGCGGTCTGGTCCGCGTACGCGAGGTCAAGCCCGCGATCATCGCCCGCAACGTCGCCATCTGGGTCGGCCTGGTCGGGGTCCTGGCCCTGGGCTACGCCTACCGCGGCGAGCTGTCGGACGCCGGCCAGCGCCTGCGGGCCGAGCTCCTGCCCGACCACGCCATCTCCACCGGCGCGCACGAGATGGTCGTCGCCCAGGACTCTGACGGCCAGTACTCCATCACCGGGGCGGTGAACGGAACCCCCGTCCGCTTCATCATCGACACCGGCGCCAGCGACGTGGTGCTCAGCCCCGACGACGCCCGGCGCATGGGCCTGGACCTGGACAGCCTGAAGTTCAGCCACCCCTACAGCACCGCCAACGGCGTCGGCTCCGGCGCCGACTACAAGGCCCAGACCGTGCGCGCGGGGGCGGTGCAGTTCTCCAACCTCGACGTCTCCATCAACCGCGCGCCCATGGGCGCCTCGCTGCTGGGCATGACCTTCCTCAAGCGGCTGGACTCCTTCGAGGTCAAAGACGGCAAGATGACCCTGCGCTGGCGCGGCTGAGGCCCGCCACCCGAGGAGAACGGCAAAACACTTCCCCCACTCGTGCCTCGCGAGGGAAGGATTCTACGCCACACCCGCCCGCAGGAAGTCGTGCATGTGGGCCGCGCCCACCAGCTTGCCGGCTTCGCAGACGAACAGCAGCATGATCGGCCGCGGCCGTTCGTTCATCACCCGCAGCGCCTCGGAGGCCATGGTCTGGGGCGAGACATATACCGGCGTGCGGGTCATGTGGTCGGCGACCTTGGCGTCCAGGCCGGCGCCGGTCCCCGGATTGGCCAGGGCGCGGCGCAGGTCGCCGTCGGTGAAGGCGCCCACCAGCGCTCCGGCCGCGTCCACCACCGCCGCCCCGCCATAGCGCTTGGCGGTGATCTCGACGATGGCGTCGGCGATGGTGGCGGTGGCCGGCACCACCGGCGCCGCCTGGCCCCGGCCCATCAGCTCGCCCACCGTCACCAGGCGCGAGCCCAGCCGCCCGCCGGGGTGGAAGGTCTTGAAGTCGGCGGCGGAGAACCCCCGCGCTTCCAACAGCGCGATGGCCAGGGCGTCGCCCAGCGCTATCTGCATGGTGGTCGAGGTGGTCGGCGCCAGCTGGTTGGGGCAGGCCTCTTCGGCGCGGGGCAGCAGCAGCACGATGTCCGCCGCCCGCGCCAGGGCGCTCTTCGCCTCCGCCGTCACCGCGATCAGCGGCGTGTCGAAGCGCTTGCAGTGGTCGATGACGTCCTTCAGCTCCGGGGTCTCCCCCGACTGCGACAGGGCCAGGACCACGTCGCCCCGGGCCATCATCCCCAGGTCCCCATGGCTGGCCTCGGCCGGGTGCAGGAAGAAGGCCGGCGTGCCGGTGGAGGCCAGGGTGGCGGCGACCTTGCGCGCCACGTGCCCGCTCTTGCCGATGCCGGTGACCACCACCCGCCCGCTCGCCGCCCGCGCCGCCTCCACCGCCGCGGCGAAGGGGGCGTTTAAGCCATTGTCGAGCGTCGCCGACAGAGCCTGCAATCCGGCAATCTCGGCGGCCAGGGTCCTGCGCGCGGAGGCGGCGTGGTCTTCAGGTCGTGCCTTGGGCTGTTGCAAGCGGGGCCTGGGTCCTGGATATCGGGAGGGCAACCTAGGGCGATGGAGGCTGCGACGGAAGTCAGGGCGGTAATCCTCGACCGCGACGGGGTGCTGAACGTCGACCACGGCTACGTCGGCAGCGTCGACCGCCTGGAATGGATCCCCGGCGCCCGCCGCACCGTGGCCCGCCTCAACGCCGCCGGCGTCCTGGCCATCGTGGCCACCAACCAGTCCGGCGTCGCCCGCGGCTACTTCGACATGGCCGCGGTCGACGCGCTGCACGCCGCCATGGCCGCGGACCTCGCCGCCGACGGCGCCCGCCTTGACGCCATCTACGTCTGCCCCTTCCACGAAGACGCCGTGGTCGAAGCCTTCCGCGCCGCGGATCACCCCGACCGCAAGCCCAACCCCGGCATGATCCTCGCCGCCCTGGCTGACTTCAGCCTCGAGCCGGCCGCCGTGATCCTGGTCGGCGACAAACAGAGCGATCTCGAAGCCGCCCGCCGGGCCGGGGTTCGAGGCCTATTGTTCGAAGGCGGCGACCTGGAGGCGTTCCTGGACGGGCTGGGCGTGTTCGGGTGAGCGGCGAAACAGTCGGTGACAGGCTTTGTGTCGCCGGGGTGCGGTTTTGTCCCTAGGAAACGAGGCTCCTTCTCCCCTCCCCGCGAGGGGGAGGGGCTCAAGAAGGTCAAAGGTCCGTGGTGAGAAGCGAGTGATCCCCTTCATCGATCTCGCCGCCCAGCAGGCCCGGCTCAAGCCCGCCATCGACGCCGCCATCCAGCGCGTCCTGGCCCACGGCGCCTATGTCATGGGGCCCGAGGTCGCCGCCTTCGAGGCCCAGCTCGCCCAATTCGGCCAGGCCGCCCACGCGCTCACCTGCGGCAACGGCACCGACGCCATCGCCCTGCCGCTGATGGCCTGGGAGATCGGGGCGGGGGACGCGGTGTTCTGCCCGTCCTTCACCTTCGCCGCCACGCCGGAGGTGGTCCCCTGGACCGGGGCGACGCCGGTGTTCGTGGATATCGACCCGCACACCTACTGCCTGGACCCGGCCCATCTGGAGGCCACGATCGCGGCCACCAAGGCGCGGGGCCAGCTTCGCCCCGCCGCGGTGATCGCTGTCGACCTGTTCGGCCAGCCGGCGGACTATCCGCGCCTGGCCGACATCTGCGCCCGCCATGGCCTGGGGCTGATCGCCGACTCCGCCCAGGGCTTCGGCTGCACGCTGAACGGCCGCCACCCCATCGCCTGGGCGGACGTGGTCGCCACCAGCTTCTTCCCGGCCAAGCCCCTGGGGGCCTACGGCGACGGCGGCGCCGTCCTGACCAACGACCACGCCCTGTGGGAGCGGATGGATTCCCTGCGCGTGCATGGCAAGGCGGTGGCCGGCGATGTGGCCCAAATCAACGCCATGGGCCGCCAATTCGGCCACGATCCGAAGTACCTGAACATGCGGATCGGCATGAACTCGCGCCTGGACACGATCCAGGCCGCCATCCTGATCGAGAAGCTGGCGGTCTTCCCGCGGGAGATCATCGCCCGTCAGGCCGCCGCCGACCGCTATGCCGAGGGCCTGAAGGGCCACTGCCTGTCCACCCCCACGGTGACCCCGGGCGGCGCCAGCGTCTGGGCGCAGTACGTCATCGAGCACGCCAACCGCGACGCCCTGGCCGCCCACCTCAAGCGCCAGGGCGTTCCCACCGCCGTCTACTACCCCGTCCCCATGCACCGCCAGGCGCCCTACGCCGCCTTCCCCCAGGGCCCCGGCGGCCTGCCGGTTTCCGACGCCAAGGCCGAACTGGTCCTGGCCCTGCCGATGCACGCCGACCTGACGGCGCAGGCGCAGGCGAGGATCATCGCGGCGGTAAGGGGGTTCAACGGTTAGGGGGAAGTCATGTCCGATTGGATCGGCCGTGCGCCGGCCTTGCGCCCCCTCCGTCTCGCCGCTTCGCGTCGAGCCACCTCCCCCGCTTCGCCTTCGGCTTGCATGGGAGGAGGAAGGGCGGTGTGCTCTTCTCCTCACCCGTGAACCCCGGCGAAAGCCGGGGGAAACGGGGGAGGTGGCGCGGCGGGCGATAGCCCGACGTGACGGAGGGGGCGCAAGGCCGCCGCGCCAACCTAAACCGACGTTGCTCTAACGGGTAGGGCGGACCGAATCCCGGCCTAGTATTTCGCCCTCAGACGCACGTACCAGAAGCCGCCGTTGATCCCGAACGGCCCGCCGGTGCGCGGATAGATCTGGCCATCGGCGGTGCTGCCGGTGATGGGATAGATCGGGTTGGAAGCCGACTGGGCGATGCGGTCCGGGTAGGTGTTGAACAGGTCCGAGGCGCCGGCCGTGAAGGTGAAGTGGTCGGTCACCGCATAGCTGACGTCGAAGTCGGTGGTGAACTTGCCGCCGAACGTCTGGCCCGGATAGTCGACCTCGTCCCGCCAGGAGCCGTAGTAGTTCTCCCGCGCGTTGATCGTCCACCGGCCCAAGGTCCAGTTGCCCGAGAAGTTGATCCGATGGTTCGGCGCCAGGTGGGCGACGTCGATGATCTGGGCTGGGCTGATCACCGCCGGATTGAACTTGGTCACCCCGCTGACATTGTAGTTATAGGCCAGGGTGAGGTTCAGCCGCCCGCCCGCCATCTCCATATGGTGAGTGGCCACGATGTCGACGCCGTGGGTCTCGGTGTCGTAGCCGTTGGTGAAGTAGTTCACATTGCCGCCGTCGCCCACCGCCGCCAGGGCCGGCTGGGCCACGATATCCGCCGCCGTGACGTTGAAGTTCTGCGAGATGCCGATGCGGCTGTTCACCTTGATGTAGTAGGCGTCCACGGTCACCACGGTGTTGGACGCCGGCCTGGCCACGAAGCCGATCCCGTAGTTGGTGGACTTTTCCGGCTTCAGCGTCGTCGCGCCGAAGTATCGCGAGATCGCGCTGTCCACCGGATAGGTGCCGGTCTGCACCTGGTTGCCGGCCACGAAGTTGGTGGTCAGGATCTCGTCGTTGGACTGGCCGGGCGAAGGGGCGTGGAAGCCGGTGCCCACCGTGCCGCGCAGGGAGAAGTTGTCGGTAAACTTGTAGATGCCGTTGACCTTGCCCACCACGGTGCCGCCGAAGGTGCTGTAGTTCTCGTAGCGCATCGCCAGGCCGATGCTGAGCTTCTCCACCGGGTCGGCCTCGGCGTCGACATAGACGGCATAGCTTCTCTGGCTCCAGCTGCCGGCGGCGGCGGGGCTGGTGCCGCCATAGCCGCTGGCCCCGGGCGACTGGCCGGTGGTGGCGCCGAAGAAGCTGTACACCCCCGGCGAAGTTTGGTCGTAGAGCTGCTGGGGAACCGCGTAGGGGCCCACGCCATAGGACTGCAGGTCGCCGGCCGTCTGGGTGTAGGTCTCGTACCGGTACTCGGCCCCGCCCGACAGGGTCAGGGGACTGGCGAAGCCGCTCACCGCGATCGGATAGCTGAGGTCCAGGTTAACGTCGCTCTCCTTCTGGATCAGCTTGCCGAAGTGGAAGCTGGTCTGGGACTGCGGTCCGTACGACGCGTTGAGCGAGTGGTTCATCGACAGGTCGAGGCTGTTGCGGCTGAGCGAGCCTGACAGGTCGTAGTTCAGGCCGAACGCCGTCTTACCCTTGTAGCCCGCGGTTCCGTACAGTTCCTCGGTGATGCCGATGAAGCGAGGCGTGAAGCCGGCGGGATAGATGGAGCTGAACAGGAAGGTGTTGGTGTCGTGCACGAAGCCGCCGGCCGGGCAGGTGGCGTTCCCCGTGGGGCAGGCCGTCAGGTAGAAGGTGTTCTTGAACGCGCCGTTGGCGTTCAGGGTGTGGCTCACCCCCGCGGAGTCCACCACCCCCGTGGCGGTGTACGGCGAACGGTAGTTGAAGCTCTCGTTGGTGCTCGACCAGGCGTAGTTGATGAACAGGTAGAGCTTGCTGTTGTCGGTGACGTCCACCGCCGAGTTGAACAGCAGCTTGTAGCCGTGGCTGGGCGAGGAGCCCCAGATCTGCACGGGTCCGGGATAGTTCGGCAGCTGTGACGCCAGGTTCGGGAACGCGTCCGCGAACAGCTTGGCGACCGGGCGCGTGGCGCCGCGGCTGGTCTGGTCGGAATGGTCGTATTCGCCGCTGACGTTGATGAAGCCGCGGCCGCCGAGAGAGAAGCCGGCGTTGGCCGAGATCTGCTTGGTCTTGCCGTCGCCGTGGTCGTAGTTCTGGCCGTAGAGAGCGTCGACCTCGAAGCCGGTGTTGTCCCTCAGGCCATAGTTCAGCACCCCGGCGATGGCGTCCGAGCCGTATTGCGCCGTGGCGCCGTCGCGCAACACTTCCAGGTTCTTGATGGCGATGGCCGGGATGGCGGAGATGTCCGAGCCCTGGGAGCCGAAGGACAGGCCGCTGTCGCCGCCGGTATAGACCTGCACCAGCGCTGATCGGTTGTACCGTTTGCCGTTCAACATCACCAGGATCTCGTCCCCCGGCAGGCCGCGCAGGGACGGCGCCCGCACGAAGCTGGAGGCGTCGGCGATGGTGTTCTGGCTGACGTAGAACGACGGCACGATGCTTTTGAGGGTGTCCAGCATGTTGGCGGCGGGCTGAGACACCAGCTCGCTCGAACCGATGACGTCCACCGGAGAGGCCGACGTGGTCAGGGTTCTGTCCGTGCGGCGGGTGCCGATGACCACCACCTGCTCGACGTTGGTCGCGGCGGCCTGGGTTTCGTCCGCCGTCGCGGCAAGAGAAGCGTTCGGAACCGCCGTCAAGGCGATGGAAGCGCTGGTCGCGAACAGCCACGCGGCCAAACGAATATCGTGGGCGTGTTTCATGGTCCCCCCGGTTTCTTGTTTTGGCGAGATCAAAGGCATAATTTGCCCGTCCCGGCCTTGAGCGGAGGGTTATCCTTATTCAATATCTTGTCAATGGAGGCGTGCCGACCGTCCGGCGCGCCCCTGGGTGGTATCCGCGGCGCCCCCTGTCTATCCGCCGGTTGGGTGACTATCGTGGGCCGTCCAGGAGGCGTCCGCGATGTCCGGGTTCCTGAAGCTCTTAGGCGTTTTGGCGTTCATCGCCTGCGGCATCCTGGTCGCCGGCATCGTGATCACGCGGATGCGGGCCGAGAGCGCCGTTCAACAGTCCACCCGCACCGCCGATGACGCCGCCGCCCGCGCCCTCAACTGCGCCTCCGGCGACAAGTCGGCCTGCCCGCCCTGACGTCGGCGCTGGCGAACTGGCGTGACCGGTTGTCCCGCTCCCACGATCCCACCGGCCTTGGCCCAGGTTCGGCGCCGAACGAACCCTGGATTGAATCGGCAGTCCGCCCACCCCTCCTCCGTCACCGTGACCCTCGGGCCGGCGCGGCGGCTATTTCGGCGACAGTTTACTTTTTAGCGCGGCTAAGAAA
>DASVMY010000096.1:0-4220 GCA_036384135.1 Caulobacteraceae bacterium
ACGGCGGCGCGGGCCGCCTCGATCATCGGTTCGCGGCGCGCGGGCTGGGCCTCCGCCGCCTGGTGGTAGATGAAGCGCTCGTCGCCGTCGGCGAAGGTGATCCGCCGCCGCTCGATCACCCGCGCCGCCCTCGGTCGGCCGGCCAGCGCCACAACGGCGGTCCAGTAGGTGTGGGGGCGGAACCCCAGCACCGCGACCGAAGGCGCGGCCGCCCTATGCCCGGACACTTCACTCATGGACCATCCTCCCGGACTGGACTCCAATAAGTGAATTATGATTCACATTGATCATGCCGCGACGCAAGATCATTAGCGACGACGCCGTCCTCGACGCCGCCCTGGAGGTGATCTTCAGGCACGGGCCGGCCGAGTTCACCCTGGCCGACGTTTCGGCGCGGATCGGCATCGCGCCGGCGACCCTGCTGCAGCGGTTCGGCGACAAGCGCCGCCTGGTGGTCGCCGCCGTCGAGAGGGACAACGCCGCCTTCTTCCGCATGCTGGACCGCCTGCCGCCCACCCAGGGCCCGGCGGCGGTGATCGCCGTCTTCCGCCTGATCACCCCCGATCTGGACGACGCCGACCGCTTCGCCGACCAGCTCCTGTGGCTGCATCAGGACATGCGCGACCCGGACCTGAACGCCCTGGCCCGCGCCCGTTTCGAGCGCCTGCGCGCGGCGGTGGCGCAGCGCCTGCCCAGGCTGCACCTCTCTGCCGACAAGGCGGCGCACCTGATCGAGGCGCAATGGCAGGGCGCGCTGATCCAATGGGGGGTGACCCGCGAAGGCCGGCTGGTGGATTTCGTCACCCAGGCCCTGGCCAACTGGTTCGCCCTTGCGAGGAAGGGCTAGGCCCCTAAGCCACGACCCGGGCGTCCTCGTCGGCGAAGAAGACCTCGGCGGCGTGTTCGGCCACATCCTGGGCGGTCCAGGGCGCGGCGGGGTTGAAGCCCTTGGTCTGCAGCATCTTGATCTCGCGCACCCCGCGCGAGGAGACACCCAGCACCTTGCCCGACTGATCGCCCGACAGGTCGCTGACCATGTAGAGCACGCCGGGCGCAATGCGTTCGGGCAGGCTCATGGGATCGGGCTCCTTGTCCTTGCGGCCCGGCAGGTCGGAGGTCATGCGGGTGAAGGCGCCGGGCGCCAGGCCCCAGACCCGGATGCCGTACTTGCGCCCCTCGATGGAGAGCACGCGCATGAAGCCGTAGAGGCCGGCCTTGGCGGCGCCGTAGTTGGACTGGCCGAAATTGCCGTACAGGCCCGAGGTCGAGGAGGTCATGACGATGACGCCCTTCACCCCATTGTCCTTCATATAGTTCCACACCGGCATGGTGACGCAGTAGGCGCCCTTGAGATGCACCTTCACCACCGCGTCCCAGTCGGCCTCGGAGGTGTTGGCGAAGGTCTTGTCGCGCAAGATGCCGGCGTTGTTGACCAGGATATCCACCCGGCCGAAGACGTCCATGGCCGTCTGGAAGATGCGCTGTCCGCCCTCCATGGTGGAGACATCGTCGCCGTTGGCCACAGCCTTGCCGCCCACCGCCAGGATAGCGTTGACGACGCTCTGGGCGGCCGAGATACTACCTCCGGCGCCCGTGCGGTCGCCGCCAAGGTCATTGACCACCACCGACGCGCCTTCCTGGGCGAACAGCTTGCAATAGGCCTCGCCTAGCCCATTCCCGCCGCCAGTAACGACGGCGACCTTCCCGTCCAGCAATCCCATCTGAAATCCTCCCATTTGAAATAACGTCTTCTTGTCCGGCGATCATCTGACCGGAACGATCCGTGGGCAAGTCGGGAGGGATGGTTTGGAAGGATGGGTGCGGGCCGCGCAGATTCGGCGCGACCCGCGAAAGTCCTAGCTGGGCGCGAGAACCTGTCCGAACTCGGCGCCGGCGTGCTCGGGCACCGCCCCGCGCGCCTCGTACTTGAAGCTCACCCGCAGCTTGATTCTGAACTCTTCAATCTGGCCGCTGGGACCCAGGGTGATGTCCTGCTCGACGACCTCCGCGACCCGCAGATCGCGAAGCGACCCGGAGGCGGCGGTCAACGCCATCTTGGCGGCGTCCTCCCAACCCGTATGGCTGGCGCCGATGATTTCCGTGACACGATAGACGCTCATGGGGCAGCTCCCGCTTTGGCCCCCGACAAGCCATTGGGCGCGCCCATCGAGCGGAAGGCAAGACCCCTCGGCGTCTACTACGGCAGGCGCCTGTTATCCCCGCCGCGCCCGGAAGAAGCCGCGCAAGAGGGCGGCGCTCTCCTCCGCCAGCACGCCCCCCTCCACCTCCGGACGCCAGTGACAGGTGGGCTGGTCGAAGAAGCGCGGACCATGGACCACCGCCCCGCCCTTGGCGTCCTCCGCGCCGAACACCAGCCGGCCGATCCGGGCGTGGCTGATGGCGCCGGCGCACATGGCGCAGGGCTCCAGGGTGACCACCAGGGTCAGGCCGGTGAGGCGGTAGTTGCCCCGCCTGGCCGCCGCCTCGCGCAGAGCCAGGATTTCGGCGTGGGCGGTGGGATCGTGGTTGGCGATGGGGCTGTTGGCGGCGCGGGACACCACCTCCCCCGTGGCCGGATCGACGATCACTGCCCCGATCGGCGCCTCGCCCCGGGCGGCGGCGGCTTGCGCCTCTTCAAGGGCGATGCGCATGGTGAGAAGATCATGGTCGGCCATTCAAATCACCGAAACCGCCCTACGCGGCCCCGTCAAGCGCAAGGGGGGAAAGCGTTGGAGGGAAAAGCGTCGGGGACGGAACCCTCGCCCCCAAAGCCGGGCCCGGCCACGGGCTGGTCCCTGGACAGCGACGACATCGTCGAAGGTCTCGATCCGGAAGCGGGCGGCGAGCGCGTGGCCAAGATCCTGGCCCGCGCCGGCGTCGCCTCCCGCCGGGAGGTCGAGCGCCTGATCGAGGCCGGCCGCATCGCCGTCAACGGCCATGTCCTGACCACGCCGGCGGTGAAGGTCGCCCAGGGGGACATCGTCACGGTGGACGGCGAGGTGGTGGCCGACGCCGAGCCGGCGCGCCTGTTCCGCTATCACAAACCCCCCGGCCTGGTGACCACCCACAACGACCCCAAGGGCCGGCATACCGTGTTCGACACCCTGCCCGAGGGCCTGCCGCGGCTGATCTCCATCGGTCGGCTGGACCTCAATTCCGAGGGCCTGCTGCTGCTCACCAACGATGGCGAACTGGCGCGGGCGCTGGAGCTGCCGTCCAACGCCTGGGCTCGCCGCTACCGGGCCAGGGCGCGCGGG
The DNA here is from genome assembly GCA_036384135.1 of Caulobacteraceae bacterium. GTDB lineage: Bacteria > Pseudomonadota > Alphaproteobacteria > Caulobacterales > Caulobacteraceae > Acaudatibacter. The sequence continues at coordinate 3,258 of DASVMY010000096.1, forward strand.
CGTATCGACCAGGCCAGGCTCGACAAGCTCAAGGACGGCGTCACCGTCGAGGGCGTGCGCTACGGCCCCATCGAGGCGACGCTGGACAAGGTCAAGGAAGGCCAGGGCGCGGCCAACCTCTGGATCACCGTCACCCTGTCGGAGGGCAAGAACCGCGAAGTGCGGCGGGTGCTGGAGCACCTGGGCGTCACCGTCAATCGCCTGATCCGCCTGTCCTACGGCCCCTTCGCGCTCGGAACCCTGGCGGTGGGGGCGGTGGAGGAGGTCGGCCCCCGCGTGGTGCGCGAACAGCTGGCCGACTTCATCGATCCGGACAACATGCCCACCGGCGAGCGGCCGCAATACAAGGCTCCGCCCAGCGCCCAATCCGAACGGCGCAAGGTCGAGGCCGCCAAGCAGGAAGCCGCCCTGGTGGCCGCCGAACCCCCGGCCAAGAAGGTCTACAAAGCCGGCTGGGCCAAGCCGAAGATCAAGAAGAAGGTGGTCAAAGCGCCTGGATCTGGTTCGGCGGCATCCCGGCCTTCAGGCCCTGGCGGGCGCCCGAAGTCCGCATCACCTCGACAAAACTCCGGCGCTCGTCCGCCAGCCCCTCGGCCAGGGGGCGGTCCAGGGCGGCGCGGGTGAGTCGCTTGGCGTAGGCCACCCCCTCGGCGCCCTTGGTCTCGAACTCTGCCGCGATCTGCAGCGCCCGGTCCAGGGCGTCGCCGACGGCCTCATGCACCATGCCGATGGCCGCGGCCTCTTCCCCCGTCACCGTGCGGCCGCGCAGGATCATCTCCAGGGCCCGCGCCTCGCCGATCACCCGCGGCAGGCGCTGGGTGCCACCGCCGCCCGGGAAGATACCCACCCGCGTCTCCGGCAGACCGATGGCTTCCGCGTCCTTGGCGGCGATACGGATGTCGCAGGCCAGGCTGATCTCGAAGCCGCCGCCCATGCACAGGCCGTTGATGGCCGCGATCACCG
>DASVMY010000097.1:0-25485 GCA_036384135.1 Caulobacteraceae bacterium
TCAGACGTTGATCCACCACCCCGGCCCACACCATCGATCAGCCCTCCAGGCTGACGAGTGTCACCCACCTATCCGGGCTAAGGTGTCACCTCTCTATCCGGGCAGCACAGGAGGCCACCTTCTCCCGCAAGGGGAGAAGGACGAGAAAGTGCGATTTCAACCCTCACATAACTTGCTGATATTATGGGCGGTTTTGAGATGTGTGCATCGCCTAGCCGCAAGCGGGGGAAGAAGAAAGAGAGTCTCAGCCCGCCGCCTTCAGCTTTTCCAGCAGAACCGGGTGCAGTTCGGTGTTGCTGGCCAGGATGGAGGCGCCTTCGAGGGCGGTGTCGCCGCCTTCGATGTCGGTGACCTTGCCGCCGGACTCGGTGATCATCAGCATGCCGGCGGCCACATCCCAGGGCTTGAGGTCTCGTTCCCAGAAGCCGTCCAGGCGCCCGGCGGCCACCCAGGCCAGGTCCAGGGCCGCGGCGCCGAAGCGGCGCACGCCGGCGACGCGCTGGCTGATCTGGTGCAGCTCCTTGAGGAACCGGGCGTGCTGGCCGTGGCCCAGGAACGGGATGCCCGTGCCGATCACCGACTCTTCGAGGCGGTTGCGGGCGCTGACCCGCAGGCGCTTGTCGTTCATGAAGGCGCCGCGGCCGCGCTCGGTCCAGTACAGGTCCGAATTGGCCGGGTTGTAGGTGACGCCGGCGACGATCTGGCCGTCCCGCTCCAGGGCGATGTTGATGGCGAAGTGCGGGATGGCGTGCAGGAAGTTGGTGGTGCCGTCCAGGGGATCGACGATCCATCGGTGGGTCTTGTCGGTGCCTTCGATCAGCCCGCGCTCCTCGCCCAGGAAGCTGTAGCCGGGGCGGGCCTTGCTGAGTTCCTCGAACAGGGTCTGCTCGGCCTTGAGGTCGGCGGCGGAGACGAAATCGGCGGCGCCCTTCTTGGACACCTGCAACTCACTCACCTCGCCGAAGTCGCGCGCCAGGACCCGGCCGGTCTTGCGGGCCGCGTCGATCATCACCTTGAGCAGGGCGGAGGGGGTGGTCATGGCGTTGATCGGCTGACGATTTGGGGGCTTCGAAAGGGCCGGGGAACCTAACGGCGGCGGGGCGCCAAGGCAAGGCAGGGCCCTTGCGGGCTCCGGAGCGGCGCTCGGCGAACGCCGGTCCCGTATTATTACGCGGTTTTAATTCCTCAGCTTGGCGCGAGCGGCTTAGATTTCCCGAGCGATAGGGCCGGCTCGTCAGTTGAATTGAGCAATCATGTTAGAGGGGATTACAGCACCCATGCCCCATCGGCCCCCGCCATTTGCTGGGCTCCGGGTTCTCGAGGCCGCCTGTCGTCTGAAGAGCTATAGTCAAACCGGAGAAGAACTGGGCGTCACCCACAGCGCCATCAGTCAAACCATCCGCCGGTTGGAGCTGTCCTACGGCCTGAAGCTGTTTCGGCGGCAGGGCATGCGGATGATGCCCACCGACCCGGCCCTGGCGCTCTCGAAGGCCTATATCGAAGCCGCCCGCATCATCGACCGCGCCGCCGCCGACGTCTCGGCCGAAGCCGGCGACAACAGCCTAGTGGTCGCCATGCTGCCGTCGGTGGCCAAGCTGTGGTTCACGCCGCGGCTGCACCGGCTACAGGACGCCTTGCCGGAGCTGGCCGTGGACGTGCGCACGAGCCGCGACTTCGCCAACCTGGAGACCGGCGAGGTGGACATCGCCATGCGCTTCGGGCGCGGCGACTGGCCGGGGCTGCACGTGGAGCCGCTGTTCGACGAGGTCGCCTTTCCGGTGGCCAGCCCCGACTTCGTGGCCCGGCGCGGGCCGGTGAGCGACGGGCGGATGCGCGAGCTGCCGCTGATCCTGGAAGAGCCGCAGCTGTGGCCGGCGTGGTTCGCCGCCGCCCAGCAGCCGCCGCCGCAGCTCCTGCGCGGCCTGGCCTTTGACGACGCGGCCATGGTGGTGGAGGCCGCCGCCGCGGGCCTGGGCGTGGCCCTGGTGCGGCGGATTCACGCCGAAGCCTATCTGGACGCCGGGCGACTGGTGCGGGTATCGCAGACCTGTATGAAGACGCCGCTGTCCTGCTTCCTGGTCTGGCGACCCGACAGCCCCAGGATCGCGGTGATCCGCCGCTTCGCCGACTGGCTGCTGGACGAGTGCCATCGCTCGGGGTTGCTGGAGGCGGCCTAGGGTTCGCCTTCCTATCCCGGTGTCATGTACGGACGGGCCCTCGCGCACCCAAAATAGCCCCTCCCACATCGTCACCGCTTGACACCCGCCGCCCATCGGGAAACTCTACGTAAAATTTCGAAACATCGTTTCGGTGATCGGAACAAAGGAGTGAGCCATGCTGGCGAGCGTGGAGGAGGGCGACACCGGATCGGGGCTTGCGTCCGTGGACCTAGTGCTGGATCTGGTGGAGCTGCTGGCTGCCGCGCCACGGCCGCGGGGTGTTTCGGACATCGCCAGGGACCTGCATATCTCCAAGGCCCGCGCCCACCGGCACCTGCGGGCCTTGGTCCAGCGCGGCTATGTGCGCCAGGATCCCGAGACCGACCGCTATGAGATCGGGGTGAAGCTGCTGGCCCTGGGCGAGGCGGTGCGCGACCGCTTCGACGTGCTCACCGCCATGCGGCCGGAGATGAGCCGCCTGCGCGAAGCCACCGGCCAGGCGGTCACCGCCTCGGCCCTGGTGGAGGGCGCGGTGACGGTGCTGGAGATGCTGCAGGGCCGGACCCTGGTGGAATTCGGCCTGCGCCCGGGTGCGCGGCTGGACTTCCACGCCTCCGCCCACGGACTGATCGCCCTGGCCTTCGGGCCGCCGGCCCTGCTGGAGCAGGTGCTGGCCATGCCGCTGGCGACCTTCACCGCCGCCACCCTTACCGGCGTCCAGGCCCTCAGGGACGAGGTGGCCAAGGTGCGGCATCAGGGTTGGGCGACGGCCATGGATCAGGTGCTGTTGGGGCTCAACGCCTTGGCGGCGCCCGTGTTCGACCATCGCGGCGAGTGGCGGGGCGCGATCGCCATCGTCGGCGCCAGTCAGTTCATCGCGGCTGTGCCGTCGGAAGATCAAATTGCCGAAGTCACGCGGGCGGCCGACGAGGCCTCCCGCCGGCTCGGCTGGAGAGTGCGTGCGGCATGAGTTATTCCCTGGCTATAGATATTGGCGGAACCTTCACGGACGCCGTCCTGCGCGGCGACGACGGGGCGCTGACCGTCGACAAGACCCTGACCACCCACCACGACCTGCTGGAAGGCTTCTTCCGCGGCGTGAACCTGGTGCTGGACAAGGCCGGGGTCACGGCCGCGGAGATCGACGGGGTGGTGGTGCACGCCACCACCGTGGTCACCAACGCCCTGATCGAGCGGCGCGGCCAGCCGACGGCCCTGATCACCACCAAGGGCTTCGCGGACGTGCTGTCGATCCGCAACGAGCATCGCTACGAGATGTATGATCCCCAGATCGAGTTCGCCGCGCCGCTGATCCCGCGCGCCCTGACCTTCGAGCTGGACGAGCGCAGCCTGGCGGACGGCGTGGTGCTGCGCGGCGTCGATGCGGCCGAGGTGGCGGCCCTGGTTCCGCTGATGCGCGCCCAGGGCGTGGTCTCGGTGGCGGTGTGCCTGATCAACGGCTTCCGCAACCCGGCCAATGAGCAGGCGGTGGCGGCGGCCCTGCACGCGGCCGCGCCGGACCTCTATGTGTCGCTGTCCTCGTCGGTGGCGCCGCAGATCCGCGAATATCCCCGCGCCTCGACCACGGCGATCAACGCCTACACCGCCCCGATCACCGAGCCCTATCTGAAGGGGCTGGCCAAGGGGTTAGCGGAGTCAGGCGCGCGCAACCGGCCGCTGATCATGCTCAGCTCCGGCGGGGTGATCGGCTCCGAAGTCGCCGGGCGCAATCCGGTGCGGATGATCGAGAGCGGCCCCGCCGCCGGCGCCCTGGCCGCCGCCCACTATGCCGAGCGCCTGGGGCTGGGGCGGCTGCTGTCCTTCGACATGGGCGGCACAACGGCCAAGGCCTGCCTGATCGAGGACAGAAAGCCCCTGGTGGCCGGCAGCTTCGAGGTCGACCGCAAGTACCGCTTCTGCGAGGGCAGCGGCATGCCGCTGACCATCCCCTCCATCGATATGATCGAGATCGGCGCGGGCGGCGGCTCCATCGCCTCGGTGGACGACCTGGGCCTGCTGAAGGTGGGACCGCGCAGCGCCGGCTCGCAGCCGGGCCCGGCCTGCTATGGCCGCGGCGGGCGGGAGGCGACGGTCACCGACGCCGACCTGGTTCTGGGCCTGCTGGACGGCGATAATTTCCTGGGCGGCGACATGAAGCTGGACCGCCCCGCCGCCGTCGCCGCCTTCCAGCGCCTGGGCTCGGAACTGGGGACCGGGGTCGAGCAGACCGCTGGCGGGGTCTACCGTATCGTCGCCGAGACCATGGCCGCCGCCGCGCGCGCCCACGCCACCGACCGCGGGGTGGATCATCGCGGCTTGCCGCTGTTGGCCTTCGGCGGGGCCGGGCCGGTGCACGCCTGCGCCGTCGGCGCCCTGCTGCAGAGCACGGCGGTGATCTTCCCACCCCAGGCCAGTGTGCTGTCGGCCTTCGGAACCCTGGTGACGCCGCTTAGGCTGGACCTGGTGAGGAGCGCGCTGGGCGACCTGGACGCCCTGGACTGGGCCGAGGTCGAGCGGCTGGTGGGCGAGATGGCGGACGAGGGTGTCGCCGCCCTGTCCGACGCCGGCTGCGCGCCCGAAGCCGTGCGGCTGCTGATCGGCGCCGACCTGCGCTACTTCGGCCAGCAGAACGAGGTGGGGGTGACCTTCGACCACGATCCGCGCCAGGGCCGGAATATCGAGGCTATCCGCGCAACCTTCGAAAACGCCTACCTGGCCCAATACGGGGTCAATCCTTCGCACGTGCCGATCGAGATCGTCAGCTGGCGGCTCACCGCCCAGGGGCCGGACATCGCCTTCGAGGCCGTCGGCCACATGGCGTCGGAGCCGGGCGCCCCCAAGGCGGAACGGCTGATCCCGCTTTGGCCCGCCGCGGGGCCGGTAAAGGTCTATGATCGCAGCGCCCTGGCGTTGGGGCAGGTGATTTTGGGCCCGGCGATCATCGAGGAACGCGAAACCACCATCGTGTTGCCGCCGGAATGGAATGCGGTGGTCAATGATATCGGCTGCGTGGTCGCCACGCGGCGGGAGGCTTAGATCATGGACGGCAATTCTGAGATAAAGATGGACGGCATCGAGCTGGAAATCCTCTGGTCGAACCTGATCGGCATCGTCAGCGAACAGGCCAAGGCCCTGCAGCGGATCGCCTTCAGCCCCATCGTGCGCGAGGCCGGCGACCTGGCCAGCGGCCTGTTCGACGCCAAGGGCCGGATGGTGGCCCAGGCGAACACCGGCACGCCCGGCCACATCAACTCGCTGGCCGCGGCGGGCGAGACCCTGCACAAGTTGTTTGACGGTAAACTTGTTCCCGGCGATGTCGTCATCACCAACGACCCGTGGATGTCGGCGGGGCATTTCTTCGACATCACCGTGATGTGCCCCATCCACTGGGACGGACGGCTGATCGGCTACATCGGCTCGACCATCCACCACACCGACATCGGCGGCTATGGCATCGGCGCCGGGGCGCGGGACATCCACGAGGAAGGCCTGTGGATCCCGCCCGCCAAGCTCTACGAGGCCGGTGAGCCGAACCAGCTGCTGCATGACATCATCGGCCGCAATGTGCGCACCCCGGACCATGTGTTCGGCGACCTCTCGGCCCAGGTCTCCAGCGGACGGGCCGGCGGCGAGCGGCTGATCGCGCTGTGCAAACGCCAGGGCCTGGCGAACATCGAGGCGGTGTCGGAAGAGATCATCTCGCGCTCCGAAGCGGCCACCCGCAAGGCTATCCGCGCCTTGCCGGCCGGCACCTGGCACGGCGAGAGCCAGTTCGACGTGCCCGGCGGCGACGTTATCACCCTGAAGACGGCGGTGACCATCGACAACGTCGCCGGCGACGTGATCATCGACTTCGAGGGCAGTTCGGGCGCCAGTCCGATCGGCATCAATGTGGTGATGAACTACACCCACGCCTATTCGACCTTCGCGGTGAGGAGCTGCCTCAACCCCGAGCAGCCGAACAACTACGGCTCCCTGGCGCCGATCAAGGTGAAGGCCCCGGAAGGCTCGATCATCAACGCCGCCTATCCCTCACCGCTGAACGCCCGCCACGTGGTGGGGATGTTCGTGCCCATGCCCATCCTCAAGGCCCTGCACCAGGTGATCCCGGACCGGGTCCTGGCCGAAGGCTCCGGCGCGGTGTGGACGGTGCAGATCCAGGGCAAGCGGGCCAATGGCGAGGCCTTCACCTCCTCGATGTTCAACTATTCCGGCGGCATGGGCGCGCGGCTGACCAAGCCGGGCCCCAGCGCCACCTGCTATCCCACCGGGGTGGCGGCGGTGCCGGTGGAGATCCTGGAAGCGGCCATGCCGATCGTGTTCGACCGGCGTGAACTGCGTCCCGGTTCCGGCGGCGCCGGGCGCTCCCGCGGCGGCGATGGCCAGATCATCGCCTTCCACATGCGCACCGACCAGCCCTGGCTTCTGAACGCGGTGCCCAGCCGCCTCGATCGCGGCCCCGACGGCCTCGATGGTGGTGAGCCGGGGGCGGCCGGGCGGTTCCTGGTCAACGACCTGTCGGTTTCCGAAGCCAAGAAGATCGCCATGGCGCCCGGCGATATGGTTGTGCTGGAAACCCCCGGCGGCGGCGGTTACGGCGCGGCCTGATCAGGGAGAGGCGGAAGCGATGGACATCCACAGCATCAACTGGAACGACATTCCCTGGGAGCCGGTCCGCGAAGGGGTGGAGCGCAAGGCCTTCTCCGGCGAGGGCGCCACCGTTTCCATGAACCGCCTGCAGCCGGGCCACGAGCCGCGACCGCACGATCACCCGCATGAGCAGATCGTCTATATCCTCAGCGGCCAGATCGACTTCCACATCGGCGAGACGGTGACCCGGCTCGGCCCCGGCGGCCTGCTGGTGGTGCCGCCGAACGCGCGCCACTGGGGCGTGGTGGTGGGCGACGAGCCGGTGATGAACCTGGACGTGTTCACCCCCAAGCGGGCCGAATACGCCAACTGATTGCGCTTAAAGACCAAGAGGAAACCCATGGGCAGCCCCCACACCCTGATCTTCGTCGATCTCGCCTCGGACGACCCCGCCGCCGCCGGCAAATTCTATTCGGAGGTGTTCGGCTGGCGCGACGACGACCGGCCGCTGGGCGTCTATCACCGCATGGTGCCGGGCGGTCAGTTCAAGAACCCGGACGGCAGCGACAGCGAGATCGGCAACCTGCACCTGGGGATTTTCAAGGCCGATAACGCCCGCCCGCATCCCGATCCGGCCGGCGCCGCGCCGCGCGACATCAGCCAGGCCGGCCGCAAGCCGCGGGTGTGGATTCTGGTGGGCGACGACGAGCCGGTGGAGGCGATCCTTGACCGGGCCGAGGCGCGGGGCGCTACGATCCTGTGGCGCAACCACTATTGGTCGACCTTCAACGGCTACAACTGGGCCTTCGCCGACCCGTGGGGCAACGAGATCATCCTGTGGGGCAAGGCCGGCGCCGAGACGCAGGTGCCCGCCGACTTCACCAAGGAATAGGACGCCGCTCAGGCGAAGGAAGCGGCGGTCGCCCTGACAGGCGATCGCCGTTTTGCGTGAGGATCAGTGGGGGTGGTGGTCGCCATGATCCCAATGGTCATCGCGGTCTCCACGATCGCCGCGCCAGCCGCGGTGGTCCCCGCGCCACCTGTCATGGTCGCCGTGCCAACCGCCATGGCCGCCGCGCCAGCCGGGACGACCCCAGCCGCGCCAGCCCACCGGGCCGCCCCAGCCATAGCCGCGCCGCCAGGCGTAGTTGCAGTAGTACCAGCCCGGCCCGCTCCAGCCGCCGTCATACCAGCAGTAGCGCCGGCCACCCCAGAAGTACTGGGTCTTCTCAAGCAGCACGCCGTCGCCGGCGGTGTAGACGCCGGAGAGCAGGTGCGCCGCCGGGGCGTCCGCACCGGTGGTAATGAAATCGTTGGCCGGGGCGGCCGCGGCCGCTCCGCCGACGCCAAGGCTGATCGCCGCGGCGGCGATCAGGGTCGAGAGTGTGCGCATGGAAAGCATTTCCCCGATCTGGAAGCTCGAAAGGCGTCCCTCGCCTTTGACAACAGGCTAGGCCGCATTCGGTTCCGCAGATAGACGGCTCCGCTTGCATGCGTTCTGGGCGTCGCGCCGACGCGCTTCTTGCACAACGTTGGGTCCGACCTTTCGTCGCGGTTATTCTTGCGCTTATAATTCACGCGTTGAAATTTCACGACCAGGAGCGCTCGCATGATGTCGGAGGTTGTACAGGCACGCGGGCGGCTGGCGCGCGCCGCCGGACGCACGGACGAGGGGGCCCCCCGCGGCATCGTCGGCTGGGCGCCGGAACTGCAGAAGGCGCGGGTCTATGAGCAGATCCTGCTGGACGTCATCCTTGGCGAACTGCCTCCGGGCGGGCGGCTGGACGAACAGGAACTGGTCCGCCGCTATGACGCCGGCCTGGCCGGGGTTCGCGACGCCCTGGGCCGGTTGGCGCTCGAAGGCCTGGTAGTGCGGCGGCCGAGAGCCGGCACCACGGTGGCGCCGCTGGATCTGGTCGAGGTGCGTCAGGCCTTCGAGGCGCGGCGGCTGATCGAGCCTCATTGCGCGGCCCTGGCCGCCACCCACGCCACCGCCGACGACATCGCCGCCCTGCAGAGCGCCTTCGTGGGGGGCGAGGAGGCGGCGCGCATCCGCGATTCCCGCGCCCTGATCGGCATGGACCAGCAGTTCCACGCCGCCATCGCTCGCGCCAGCCGCAACCCCACCCTGGCCCAGATCGTCATCCCCCTGCAGCACAAGGCGGCTCGGTTCTGGGTCTATTCGATGGTGGAGGACACCGAGGAGGAGCGCCTGGCGGAAATCAACCGCCACCAGGAGGTGGTGGCTTGCATCACCCGACACGATCCGGAAGCCGCGCACAACGCCATGCTGGGCATCCTGGGGGTGTTTTCCGACAACGTGAAACGCTCCGTGTCCGGAGGAAGCGCCACCGACCCGCACAAGCCTCAAAAAACTCTCGCCTAAGGGGAGAGTGGCGACGGGTTTCATGCATAGGTATGACGCCGGCTTGGGCGCCTGCGGTGATGATTTGGGCGGTAACGGCGCCTACCTCACATTTTGCGTAAAATTTCAGTCGCCGCTTTGACATCGCCTGGAATACGCGGGCATCGATAACAACAGTTCTGCGAGATCAAGGGGATATCCGCTAGGGGGCGGGCTCTTGCGGGGCGCGACAAAACGGGGGCCACCTTGTCTAAGCACCTGATCCTTTTGGCGGGCGTTTCGAGCCTGACACTCTTCGCCGCCGGCCTGGCGCGCGCGGCGGACGCCACGGCGGCGGACAGCAACACGGTCGGTGAGGTGGTCGTCCACGCCGACAAGGCGGGGCTGTTGGAGCGGCGGATCAACAATACCGCCATGGGGCTGGATAAGCCGCTGATCGAAACGCCCCGATCGGCGAGCCTGGTCAGTGACGTAACCCTTGAGCGCTATGGCGTCACCACTATCGACAAGCTGACGGCGGTTTCGCCTGGCACCTACACGGCCAGCTTCTACGGCGTGCCCGGTTCGCTGAATATCCGCGGCACCCTGGCCGAGAACTACTTCATGGGCTTCAAGCGGATCGAGAACCGCGGCACCTATTCGACGCCCATCGGCGACGCCGCCCAGATCGAGATCGTTCGGGGCCTGCCGGCGCCCATCTACGGGCCCGGCAAGATCGGCGGCCTGATGAACTTCGTGCCCAAGACGGCGCGGGACTCCGGGGCCTACATCACCTCACCGACGGCGGAACTCACCGTGACAGCCGGCGACTACGGCAAGAAGAACTTCACCGCCCAAGGCGGCGCGCCCCTGGACTTCGGCAGCGTCCACGGCGGCGCCTACGCCTATGGCGAGATCGACGATTCCGACAGCTACTACCGGGGCATCCACCCCAAGCACCAGCTGGGTGAGCTCTCGCTGAATTTCGATCTGGGCTCGGGCTGGACTACCGCCTTCGCGGGCATGTTCTACCACTCCACCGGTGACGTGCAGACGCCCGGCTGGAACCGCCTGACCCAGGACCTGGTCGACCATCAAACCTACATCACCGGCCGCAACACCGCGCTGACGGACACTAACGGCGATGGCCGGCTTGAACCGTGCGAGGTGCAGGGGTCGGCCCACGGCGGCTTCTGTCTGTACCCCTACACCAACTATCTCTACAGCTTCATGGGGGCCGCCGGCACAGACTCCCGCTTCACCCTGGACACGGGCGTCGGCACGACCACGCTCAATCGGCATATCGTCTACGTCAGCGCGGCCGACTTCTCCCGAACCAACACCCAGACGCTGTACTATGATCTGGCCAAGGAACTGACGCCGGACAGCACCCTGAAGCTGCAGCTGTTCTATGACCGGCTGAGCAACCAGCGCTTCGTCAGCTACGGCTTTCCGGCCGACTACCATGCTCACACGTTCGAAGCGCGGCTGACCTATAATTTCAAGCTGGCCTCCGCCAACGACTTCATCGTGGCCAAGTCCTTCGCGGGTTTGTCCTATCGCACCTATAAGGGTGAGCAGAAGGAGTCCTACGATAGCGGCCTGATCGCGCTCGACCGGCGGGACCTGGCCTTCGGACCCACGGCGACCGACATCATCGCCTCGCCCTTCGACGCCGGCAGCGGCGTTGGCTGGGAAACCGATATCCACAGCCGCTGGCACGACACCGGCCTGTTCTTCACCACCGATGTCGCGGTGGCCGACAAGCTCGATATCATCGCCGGCGGCCGCTACGACGGTTACGGCGCGAGCTCCATCGACACCGGCATCTATTCGTTCGAAACGCCGCTGCAGCAATCGGCCAGCAAGGGCCAATTCACCTACACCATCAGCGGCGCCTACAAGCTGGGCTGGGGCCTGATGCCCTACATCACCCATGCCAAGGGCGGGACGCTCGAGGTCGAACAGGCCGGCAATCTGAAGCCGGCCAACATCGCCAACGGCGCGTGGCTCACCACCTCCAACCTCACCGAGGGTGGCGTGAAGTTCCAGTTCCTGAACAAGACCATGGTCGGCTCCATCGCCTACTACGATCAGGAGCGCACCCAGCTGGGCGGCCAGAACAGCATCGTCCAGCACCTGCACAGCAAGGGGCTCGAATATGAGGTCCGCTGGGTCGCCAACGAGAACCTCAGCTTTACCCTGGCGGGCAACACCCAGCACACCGAGGAGATCGGTGCGGACCATTCCTTCGTCTACATCCCAGCCGCGACCGCGGGTGTGAGCGGCGTCAACGGCTATGGCGGCGGCTTCGTCGTGTTCGACTTCTCCGGCCTACCCGGCCGTGGGGGCAACTATGCCTACACCCTGATCCCGCACTCGGTGGTGAGCTTCTTCGCCACCTACACCACCAACGACTACGCGTGGGGTCACGCGGGCGCCACGGCTGGCTTCACCTACGCCTCCAAGACCTCGACGTTGGTGCAGAATTCCGTGACCTACCCGGCCTACACGGTGGTGAACGCCTCGCTGCTGTGGGCCAAGGGTCCCTATGAGGTCGATTTCAACGTCGATAACCTGTTCGACAAGCTTTACTTCACGCCCGATCAGGACACCTACGCCAACGTCGGGGCCATCCCCAGTATCGGCCGCACCTGGCGCTTCACCTTCAAGGGCAAGTTCTAGTTCGTACACCCCCAAGGGCCGTCGGTTTCGCCGCCGGCCCGCCGGAGCCTAAGCAGGCTTTGGACATTTTACAGTGTGATGGCCGCCGAAGCCGGGTCTGCCTTCGGCCGCCACGCCCCAGTGGGAAAGGCGCAGTGATGACATCGGCGCAATGGCGACCCTGGTTGCAGCTGGCGGCGTTCAGCTTCGTGCTCTTCCTGATCACCGCCGCGACCTATTCGTCACTGGGGGTGGTCCTGCCGATGATGGTCAAGGACCAGAACTGGAGCTGGACCGAGGCCGGCCTGGGCTTCACCCTGCTGGGCGCGCTCACCGGCGCCTCCTCCATGCTGCCGGCCTGGCTGATCCGGCGTTTCGGCGTGGCCTTCACGGTGCTGTTCGGCGGCGCGGTGATGGTGGCGGGGTTCCTGTGCCTGTGGGCCACCCGCAGCCTGCTGGTCTATTGGACCGGCGCGGCCCTGTGCGGCGTCGGCTACCAGTCGATGGCCCTGATCCCCGGCACGCACGTGCTGGGCGCGGTGTTCCGCAACCGGGCGCGGGCCTTCGGCATCTACTTCACCTTCGGCTCCCTGGGCGGCGTGGCCGGACCGTGGATGGTGTTCGGCATCCTGGGCGCGTTCCCGGGGCAGTGGCGCCTGTTCTGGATGGCCATGGCCGTGGCGGCCGCCCTGGCCGGCCTGCTCTGCGCCCTGGCGGTGGGCAGTTCCCGCTGGCTGGCCGAGGCCGGCGAGGAGACCGACCACGAGATCGCCGAAGAGGACGCCAAGCCGGCGCCTCATCACATCTACCACACCCACGACGACTGGACGGTCAAGGAAGCCCTGGCCACGCCGCAGTTCTACATCCTGCTGGCCGCCTACTTCAGCCACCTGCTGTGCGGGGTGACGGTGGCCAGCCTGTCGGTGGCGCACCTGACCGAGCTGGGCGTCGCGGCCACCGTGGCCGGGGCCATGCTGAGCTTCGAATCGTTGATGCAGGTCCTGGGCCGGGCCGGCGGCGGCCTGCTGGGCGACCACGTCGATCCCAAGCACATGCTGATCTTCGCCCTGGCGGCACAGGTGGTCGGCTCGGGCGTGCTCAGCGTCGCCCACACCTATCCGATGATGGTGATCTACGCGATCGGCACGGGCCTGGGCTTTGGCCTGACGGTGCTGGCGGTGACGGTGCTGCTGCTCAACTACTATGGCCGCAAGCACAACCTGGAGATCTTTTCGCTGACCTGCCTGATCGGCGCGGTCTCGGCCCTGGGGCCGGTGATCGGCGGGTTCATGCGTGACCACCTGGGCGGCTTCGCCCCCACCTTCCAGATGTTCGCGGCGGTGATCTTCGTGGTCTTCGTCGCCAGCCTCTTCATGCGCCCGCCCCAGAAGCGCCAGACGGCCAAGACGGCCTCCGCCGAAGACGGGGGCGCTTCCACCCTCGCCGGGCGCGCGGCCTAAGGAGGAGACGATGTACGACAGGCCCGGGAATCGGCACGACTTCGGCGTCTTCCTGCCGGTGGCCAATGGCGGCTGGATCATCTCCAGCACCACCCCGACCCTGGATGGGCTGTGGAGACAGAACCTGGAGGCCGCGATCACGGCCGAGAAGGCCGGCCTGGACTTCGTCATGTCCATGGGCAAGTGGCGGGGCTTCGGCGGCGAGACCAACCACTGGGGCTCGTCCATGGAGTCCTTGATGATGATGGCCGGCATCGCCCAGGCCACCAGCAAGGTGAAGGTCTGGGCCACCGTTCACGCCCTGCTGCACAACCCGGCCGTCACCGCCAAGATGATCACCACGCTGGATCACATCAGCGGCGGGCGCGCCGGCCTGAACATCGTCGCCGGCGCCTACAAGGAAGAGTTCGACCAGATGGGGGCCTGGGACGACACCCTGAGCCATGACGACCGCTACGCCCTGGCCGAGGAATGGACCACCGTCATCAAGCGGCTGTGGTCCGAGCCCAGCGTCGATTTCGACGGCCAGTTCTTTCACATGAAGGACTGTGTCTCCGATCCCAAGCCAATCTCGCGGCCGAGGCCAGACCTGATCTGCGCCGGCATGTCGGAGCGGGGCTTCCGGTTCGCCGTGCGCGAGGCCGACGCCTGTTTCATCGGCGGCCGCTCGCGCGAAGAGTTGCGCGACGCCAGCCGCCGGGCCAAGGCGGTGGCGGTGGAGTTGGGCACCTCGATCAAGACCTATGCCATGTGCACGATGATCTATGCCGAGACAGACGCCAAGGCGGAGGCCCTGGTGACCAAGTACGCCGAGGGCGCCGACATGGGCGCGATCATCGCCATGCTGAAGAGCTGGGGCGTGCCGGCCGACAAACTGACGGCGACGGCCGCCAAACAGGGACCGTTCATGACCCAGACGATGGTGGGCTCGCCCACGACCTGCGCCGAGAAGGTCGCGGCCTTCCTGAGCGGCTGCGAGCTGGACGGGCTGATGCTGATCTTTCCTGACTATGTCGAGGGCCTGAAGATGTTCGGCGCCGAGATCCTGCCGGGCCTGAGGGAAAAGGTGTGGTGAACGCCCCAACCCCTGATATCGCCGCCGGAGAAGCCGACGGCCTGGCCGCCTGGATCGCGCCGGGGCGCGCCGCCCTGGTGATCATCGACATGCAGGTCGACTTCGCCTCGCCCAGCGGCGCGCTGGGCCAGGCTGGCCTCGACATGGGCGTGGTCGCGCCGGCCCTGGCGGCGGCCCAGCGGTTGGCTGACGGCGCCCGGGCGGCGGGTGCGCCGGTGATCTTCGTGGGACTTTCCACCCGCCCGGAGCTGGACTCCCCGGCCTGGAAGGAATGGATGCGCCGCCGCGGTGGCTCGGCCGAGGAGGAGAGCGGCATCTGCCGCGCCGGCGAGACCGGTTCGGACTTCTATGGGCCCCAACCCCTGCCGGACGAGCTGGTGGTGGCCAAGATCCGCTACAGCGGCTTCTTCGGAACCAGCCTGGACGCGACGCTGAAGGCTCTGGGGGTCGACACCATCGTCGCCTGCGGCCTGACCACCGAATGCTGCGTGGACTGCACCGTCCGCGACGCCTTCCACCTGGACTATCACGTCTTCATCGCCAGCGACGCCTGCGCGGCCTACGAGCCGGACGTCCACGCCGCGGCCCTGAAGAGCCTGGAACTGAACTGCGCCATCCTGGTCGACACCGACCAGGTTCTGGCCGCCTGGCAAGGACATTGAGTACGCATGGCTGACGGAACCTCCCCCTTCTCCGCCGCCGCGCCCCACGCCGTCAGCGAGGCCGACCGGGCCGCCATCGCCGCGGCCATCGACACCGACGAACTGGTGGAGCTGGCCCTGACGCTCGGCAACATCCCCAGCCCCGCCGGGCACGAGCTGGCGGCCGGCAACTTCGTCTACGACTGGATGGAGAAGGAGGGCTTCAACCCGCGCAAGGTCGGGGCCGTGCCCGAGCGCAACAACATCATCGGCACGTGGGGCGGGCGCGGGGCGGGGCGCAACCTGCTGTTCACCGCCCATCTGGACACCGAGGCGCCGACCTGGAACCCGGACCTGGACGCCTACAAGTTCCGCCCCGCAACGCTGAAGAACCGCGAGTGGCAGGAGTGCTGGCTTGAGGACGGGGTGCTGTACGGCTACCCCATCGCCAACGACCGCGGGCCGATGAGCTGTTTCCTGATGGCGGCCAAGGCGTTGAAGACGGCGGGCATCGATCTTTCCGGCAAGATGTACCTCACCGCCTCCCCCGGGGAGATCGGCCCCGAGCCCATCGAGGAGCATCGCGGTATCGGCTACATGGGCAAGGACATCGGCGCCCACTACCTGTTCCACCACGGCGGCGTGGCCCCCGACTATGTTATCGCCGCGGAGGGCTGCGACTTTGGTCTCACCTGGGTGGGCTGCGGCTATGCGGTGTTCCGCCTGAGGGTGCTGGGCGAGGCGATCTTCACCCCGCTGCTGACCCATCCGGAGGATCCGGCCGACCACCCCAATCCGATCTATCGCCTGGGCGGGCTGATCGCGGCGCTGAACAAATGGGGCCGCGAGTACCAGGTGGTGAACACCTATGAGTCCGCCGGCGGCGTGGCCGTGCCCAAGACCCAGATCGCCGCCGTCCGCGGCGGCGTGCCCTACGCCTTCGGGGCGGGGACGGAGGTGTGCAACGTCTATCTGGAAGTGGGCCTGACCCCGCGCCAGACGGTGAGCGAGATTCTGCATCAGCTGGAGGCTCTGGTGCGCGAAGCGGGCCTTGGCGAGGTCGAGATCGAGCCGGTGGTGGCCCGTCACGGCTTCGAGGCCGACGCGGCGGCGGTGGCGCCCCTGGTGGGGGCGGTGGACGCGGCCACGCGGCTTAGCCTCGGCCGTCCGGTGCAGCGCGCGGCCAGCGTCTATTCCAGCATGTGGCGCGACCATAACGTCTTCAACATGCAGCGCATTCCCGCCATCACCACCGGCTTCAAGCGCTGGCGCCCGGCCCCCAAGGACCTGGCCGACAGCGCCCTGATCTTCGCGCTGACGGCCCTGGCGGTGTGCGGGCGGGCGGAGGAGACGGACAGCGCCACCCGGGCGCCGCCGGTCTATGGCGACAATCCCTTTGGCAAATAGGGCCCCTCGGCGAATAGATGACGCAAACTGAAATTTCAGATAGAGTGTCTCCAGATCGAGTGACGGGCGAGACCTGAAGGACAGACCATGGCCTACGAAGTGCTTGAAGTGGTTCCGCTGACCATGCGCATCGGCGCTGAAATCCATGGCGTCGACCTCTGCAAGCCCACCAACCGCCAGCTGGAGGAGATCGCCGAGGCCATCGCCGAGCACCAGGTGATCTTCTTCCGCGACCAGCACCTGGACCACGACAGCCACAAGGCCTTCGGCCGGGCCTTCGGCGACCTGGCCATCCACTCCGGCGTCGCCGGCATCGAGGGCCATCCGGAGATCGTCGCCATCCACGCCGACGCCAATTCCAAGTTCGTAGCCGGCGAGAACTGGCACTCGGACCTGACCTGCGACGCCGCCCCGCCCATGGGCAGCATCCTCTACCTGCACACCGTCCCGCCGGTGGGCGGCGACACCCTGTTCGCCAGCATGTACGCCGCCTATGACACCCTGTCGGACCGGATGAAGGCGTATCTGGAGGGCCTGACGGCCGTGCACGACGGCGACCATGTCTACCGTCCGCTGTTCCCGGACGTGGACAAGCGCTATCCCTGCAACGTCCACCCGGTGGTCCGCACCCACCCGGTGACGGGCAAGAAGAGCCTGTTCGTCAACCAGTCCTACACCACCCGCATTGTCGAGGTGGACAAGGCCGAGAGCGACACCATCCTGCGCTTCCTCTACCAACACCTGCAGAACCCCAACTTCCACGTCCGCTTCAAGTGGAAGCCGCATTCGGTGGCCTTCTGGGACAACCGCTGCACCCAGCATTTGGCGACCTGGGACTATTTCCCGCAGACGCGGTCGGGGTTCCGGGTGACGGTGGCGGGCGACCGGCCGTACTGAGCGACGAGCTCAAGAGCACCGTAAATCACCGTATTTAACGGTGGGGTGGGCTTTGACTGCGGTTGGGTTCGAGGTGTGGATACGGTCCCTCCTCTGAAATCTCGTCCAGCGTTGTTCCCGACCGCATGCCGTCCATTCGGCGATAGGTTCAAGTGGAATTGGGCCGTAAAAGTTACCCTCCCCCCTTGCGGGAGCGGTCCGCCTCCCTTTTTGCCCGCTCATCCCGACGAAAGTCGGGACCCAGGTTGGCCTCTCCGCCACCGGGACTCGATCGTTTTCTGGTGAACCGAACCGCCGCCCTGGGTCCCGGCGTTCGTCGGGATGAGCGGGTGTTGGGGGAGGCTCAGACGGGGCGTGACCCCGCCGCCACACCTGATCGCCTGCGTAAAACTGTTCCCGAACCGTCATTGGTCCGTCGCGCGCCGCCCCTAAGCGAAGCCGTTCGTTGCAATGCAGCATTCGCCGCTGGGGATAGACATGGTCATTTCAAACGCTCGCGCCTTTCGGTCTCTGCTTCTGGTCACCTCGGCCCTCGGTGCGGCCGGAATGGCCTGCGCGGCGCATGCGGCCGACGCCGCCGCGGCGGCGGAGTCCGAGAGCGCGTCCACCGTCGGTGAGCTGATCGTCACCGTGGCCCCCACCACGCGTTCAGTGGTCAGCCTTAACGCCCAGGAAGCCCAGAAGCTGCTACCGGGGGTGAGCCCGCTGAAGGCCATCCAGACCCTGCCCGGCGTGGTGTTCGAGACCGCCGATCCCTGGGGCAACAACGAGCAGAACGAGTCTTTGTTCGTACACGGATTTTCCACTCAGCAGCTTGGCTACACCATGGACGGCGTGCCGCTGGGCGACCAGCAGTACGGCAACTACAACGGCCTCAGCGTCTCCCGCGCCCTGACCAGCGAGAACGTCGATCACGTCAGCCTGTCGTCCGGCGCCGGCGTCCTGGGCGTGGCCTCCACCAGCAACCTGGGCGGGGCCATCGAGACCTTCTCCCGCGACCCCTCGCACGTCGCCGGCGGCGACGTGCGCCAGACCCTGGGCAGCTACAGCACGACCCGCACCTTCGTGCGCCTGGACAGCGGCGACTTCCACGGCGACAACCGCTTCTACCTGTCCTACGTGCACCACGACGCCAAGGCCTGGGACTTCAACGGCCATCAGCGGGACGACCAAGCGAACCTGAAGTTCGTGCACGAGGACCATGTCGGCAAGCTGACCCTGTTCGCCGACTGGCAGACCAAGATAGAGCCCAACGAGGACGCCACCGGCTTTGGCAGCCAGGCGGGCGGCGCGGGGGCCTACACCCCCTATACCCGGCCCTTCATCTATCCGGACCTTGCCGCGGCCCTGGCCTATCTTCAGACGGGCGCCCTGCCGGGTTCACCGCCGGCTTCGCAGGGCAACAACTTCTCCAACTATTTCAGCGCCGCCCAGCGCACGGATTTCCTGCTCTACGCCAAGTACGACTGGAAGCTGGCCTCCAACCTCACCTGGTCGAACCAGGCCTATTACCACTACGACTATGGGCGCGGCATCGTCGCCGGACCGATCAACCAGGCCGGCTTGCCGACCCTGTTCGCGACCTATTTCCCGGCCCTGGTGGTGGGCGGCTCGGCCACCAGCGCCGGCAGCCTGCAGAACATCAGCAATCTGTTCGGCGGCACGGGCTATGAGGTGCGCACCACCGAGTACCGCATCAACCGCGAGGGGGTGATCTCGACGCTGAACCTGGACCTGGGCTCGCACAAGATCGAAGCCGGCCTCTGGTACGAGCACAACGAGCCGGCCCAGCACCGGGTCTGGTATCCGTTCTCGGCCGCCAACAACGACCTGACCCCCTATGACACCCCCAAGGGCCAGTCGGTGTTCACCCAGTACTATTTCCAGTTCCACGTCGACGACGTGCAGCTGCACCTGCAGGACCAGTTGCGGATCTTCCCGAACCTGCTGGTCCAGGCCGGCTTCAAGTCAAGCCTGCAGACCGCCCGCGACGAGGTGCGCATCCAGCAGCAGAACCTGCCCACGGCCAATCCGCCGGTGAACTATCCCACCGGCTCGCTGACCTCGAACGCCTGGTTCCTGCCGCAGGTGGGGGCGGTGTGGGACGCCACCGAGCATGAGCAGCTGTTCTTCAATGTGCAGAAGAACATGCGCCAGTTCATCCCCTATGGCGCGGGCAGCAACTTCTACGGCTTCTCACCCTGGAGCCTGGGCACTCAGGCGGCCTTCAACCTGTTCAAGACCACGGTGAAGCCGGAAACCAGCTGGATCTACGAGGCCGGCGCGCGCACCCATCACAACTTCGAGGGAAGCTTCATCAGCGGGATCGAAGCCCAGGTCACGTTCTATCACGTGGATTTCGCCAACCGGCTGCTGAACGTGGCGCCCTTCAACTTCATCAACCCGGCGCCGTCGATCCTGGTGAACGTGGGCAGCGTCACCACCAATGGCGTCGACGTGGCCGCCACGGTCCACTTCGGTCCGCACTTCTCGTTCTACGACGCCATCTCGTACAACAAGACCACCTACGACCAGAACTACTCCAGCGGCATCTCCAACGGCCAGCCGGTGATCGTCGCCACGGGGGGCAAGTGGGTGCCCCTGACGCCGGATTTCCTGAACAAGTTCATCCTCAGCACCAACTTCGGCCCGTTCGAGGCCCAGCTGAACGGCGACTACATCGGCCGCCGTTACGTGACCTACCTCAACGACATGCAGGTGAAGTCCACCTTCGTCATGGGCCTGGAGGCCAGCTATCGCTTCGACCTGCCCCAGGGCTGGGCCAAGTCCCTGCGGCTGAGCGCCAACCTCACCAACCTGGCCAATGTGAAGGGCGTGTCCACCGCCGTGGTCACCAGCACCTCGGGCGGCTACCAGGCCTTCCCGCTGCCGCCGCGGATGTTCTTCGTGACGGCGCAGGCGACGTTCTGAGGGGATGAGCGGGTGTTTGGGGGCGGATTTGGAGAGTCGATCCGGGCCTAAACCACCCCGATCGAGGTCGTCAGGCCGATCCATTCGCCCAGATCGTGCTGCAGCTGCCCCGCCGACCGCGTGGCGTAGTGCACCGCGTCGGCGCCCAGCAGCAGGTGCATGGGCGCGACCTCCGCTTCCAGGATCTTGAGGATGGCGGCGGCGGCCTTGGCCGGGTCGCCGTTCTCGTGGCCGGCGCCCTGGCTGAGCACCCGGCGCGGGAAGTGGCCGGCGCCTTCGTAGTCGTCGAGGCTCCGCTGGGTCTGGACCAGGGAGCGGCCGGCGAAGTCCGTGCGCAGGCCGCCGGGGGCGATGTTGATCACCTTGATGCCCAGCTCGGCCACTTCCTGGGCCAGGCATTGCGTGGCGCCCTCCAGGGCGAACTTGCTGGCGCAATAGAGGGCCGTGCCGCCCCAGGCGGCCAGGCCACTGACCGAGGTGACGGTGAGGATGGTCCCGGCCCGGCGCGCGCGCATGTCCGGCAGGGCGGCCTGGATGACGCAGAGGGCGCCGAAGACATTGACGTCGAACTGCGCCCGCATCTCGGCCAGGCTGGTCTCTTCCAGCGTCCCGATCAGGCCATAGCCGGCGTTGTTCACCAGCACGTCGATACGGCCCATCCGCGCCTGCGCGGCATGGACGGCGGCATGGACGGCGTCCTCGTCGCGGACATCCAGGATCAGGCCGATGGCCCGCTCAGGGTCCAGGGCTTCGAACGCCGTGCGGTCGGACTCGCGCCGGACGGTGCCGGTGACGGTGTCGCCGGCCGCCAGGACCGCCTTGGCCAGGGCCAGGCCGAGGCCGCTGGAAACGCCGGTGATGAACCAGGCGCGGGGGGAGGAGGAAGCGGTCATGAGGTCTTTCGTTGGGTGGATCAGTACGGCCGGTCGCCCTTGACCCACAGGCGGTGCATTTCGCGGATGTATTTCTTGTCGTCGTAGAGGGTGCCGGTGTGCAGGGTGCAGCGGTTGTCCCACATCAGCAGGTCGCCGACACGCCACTTGTGGCGGTAGATGAACTGGTCCTGGGTGACGAAGTCGATCAGCTCGTCCAGCAGCTCCAACCCCTGCGGGTTAGGCATGCCGACGATCTCCTTGACCGTGCCGGTGCTGGGCCACAGGGCCAGGCGGCCGTCGGCGGGATGCTGGCGGACCAGGGGGTGGATGACGTCCGGGTTCTGCGCCACCAGCACGGGGTCCAGCGCCTCGCGGCGGTTGAACTCGCGGGTGTGCATGAAGTGCTCCCAGGAATGGTGCAGCTTCAGGTCCCGAAGCTGGGCCTGGCGCTCGGGGGGCAGGGCGTTCCAGGCGGCGACGCAGTCGGCCAGCAGGGTGTCGGAGCCTTCGGCCGGCACCTCCACCGCATAGAGCATGGTCAGCATCACCGGCTCGGCCTTGTAGGACATGTCGGTGTGCCAGCCGATGCCGTCATTGTGCGCCCCGATGGGCTTGCCGTCGACAATGCGGTTGCTGAGCACATAGATGTTCGGGAACCCCGGCAGGGTGTTCTCCACCAGGGTATGCAGCTCCGGCTCGCCGAAGCGCGAGATGAAACGCATCAGGTCCGGCGGGGTCATCTTCTGGTCGCGCAGCACCACCGCGCCATGTTTGTGGAAGGTCGCCACCACGCCGTCGATGGCGTCGTTGTCGGCGTGGGCCAGGTCTATGCCCAGCACTTCAGCCCCAAACCCGGGCTTCAGTTCGCGGGTCTTCGGCAGGACGGCGGTGGTCATGGTCGGCCTCGGCTGCGGCGGTTGATGCCTGAACCCTAGCGGCCGCGCGGGGCGCCGTCTTGCCCGCATGCGCCCGGCGAGTTTCGTCTGCCGGCAGGGGCGCGGCGCCGTGAACAAGCCCTGTCCAGACTGGGAAGGGCGGCGCCTCGAAAGGCGACTCCGGGGGTGTGGATCGGCCGTCTAGACAAGTTGTCGTGCGCGCTGGTGCAAGACTGGAGTAGATTTTGGGGGCTAGCGTTAGGGACGGTTCGCCGCCGCCAGGACTCCGGGAGACCCCCGGAGAGACCCCCGAGAGACCCCATGAAAGCCGACCCCAAAGCCGATATCTTCCCCAGCCTCCTCCCTAGCGTCTTTAGCGACGCCTTCTTCGACAGCCTGTCGACCTCCGTCCTGGACGTGGGCGAGGCCGAGAGCCTGCCGCCGGCCTGCTATGTCGACGCCGGCTTCTATGAGTTCGAGAAGGAGGCGGTGTTCAATCACGAATGGCTGTGCGTCGGCCGCGAGGACTGGGTGAAGGAGCCAGGCGACTACTTCACCACCCATATCGTCGATGAGCCGATCGTGGTGGCCCGCACCCGGCCCAAAACACCGGGGGGGATGGGTGAGCTGAAGGCGATGTCGTCGGTGTGCCAGCACCGGGGCATGCTGGTGGCCGAGGGCGCGGGCAACGTGCGCGGCTTCGTCTGCCCCTACCACCACTGGACCTATGGCCTGGACGGGCGGCTGGTGAACGCCCCGGCCATGGAGAAGACCTGTGACTTCGACAAGAAGGCGGTGGCTCTGCCGACCTTCAAGGTCGAGGTCTGGATGGGCTTCATCTTCATCAACTTCGACGCCGAGGCGGCGCCCCTGGCCCCGCGCCTGGCGGCGGTGACGCAGGTTCTGGAACCCTACGACCTGGCCAGGGCCGAGGGGCCGCGCCCGGGGGCGCCAGGCAAGAACGCCTGGAACTGGAAGGTGATGTTCGAGAACAACAACGACGGCTACCACGCCAACCGCCTGCACCACGGCCCGCTACACGACTTCGTGCCCAGCGCCCTGGCGGTGTTCCCCGACGATCTGCCCGAAGACACGGCCGGCTACTACCGCTTCAACGGCACCCTGCACCCCGACGCCAGCTTCAACGCCACACAGAAGGCCCTGCTGCCGATCTTCCCCGGCCTGGGGGACGTTGAGCGGAACCGGATGCTGTTCGCCAACATGCCGCCGACCCTGTCGCTGGTGATCATGAGCGACATGGTGATCTATCTGATCGTCCGCGCTGACGGGGCCCAGACCCACGAGATGGACACCGGCATATTGGTGGCGCCCGGCGCCATGTCCGATCCGGCATTCGAACACCGGCTGGGCATGAACATGGCCGCCGCCACCGAGATCATCGCCCAGGACATGCATGTGGATGAGATGGTCCAGGTGGGGCTGCGCTCCCGCTTCGCGCCGCGGGGCCGATACTCCTGGCAGGAAGGGGCCCAGCGGGCCTTCAACGGCTGGCTGACCCCCCGCTATCAGGAGACCTGGCGGCGGGTGAGCAGCGGTAAGGCGGCTCGCTCGGTGGCCGCCGAATAATGGCTCGCCTCCCCGCTGTCTTCTTCGGGCATGGCAGCCCGACGATCGCGCTCGAGACCAACGACACCACCGCGACCTGGAACCGGATCGCGCGCCAGATCGGCAAGCCAAAGGCGATCCTCTGCATCTCGGCCCATTGGCTGACGCGGGGGGTGGCGGTGACGGCTATGCCCAAGCCCAAGACGATCCACGACTTCGGCCGTGGCCTGGGCGAGGCTCTGTTCCAGGTGCAGTACCCAGCGCCGGGCGATCCGGCCCTGGCGGCGCGGGTAAAGGCTCTGCTGGCGCCGGAGATCGACGTGGCGCTGGACCAATCGGTCTGGGGCCTGGATCACGGCGCCTGGTCGGTGCTGTCCAAGGCCTATCCGGACGCCGACGTGCCGATCGTGCAACTGAGCATGGACGCAACCAGGCCGCCGGCCTGGCACTACGCCATCGGTCAGAAGCTGGCGCCCCTGCGCGACGAGGGCGTGCTGGTGGTGGGCAGCGGCAACATCGTGCACAACCTTCGGGTCATGGACTGGGTCGGCCGCTACGCCGCCGCCTATGACTGGGCCGTGCGTTTCAACGACTACATCCGAGACGCGGTGGCGCGGGACCAGCCGCAGAAGGTGGTGGACTATCCCTCCCAGGGCCAGGACGCGGTGATGTCCGTGCCCGACCCCGATCACTTCTGGCCGCTGCTCTATGTGCTTGGAACGCGGGCGCCGGGTGAGGCGGCCCGCTTCGAACCTGATCATTTCGAGCACAAATCGCTGAGCATGATGAGTATTGTGCTGGGCGCGCACGACAATGGGGCCTCAAAGGCTACGTAACATTTCACAAGAGCTCTGAGAGGCGAGACATGGCGTTCATCTGCGAGGCGGGAGAGACCCGCGCCGACACCCTGCCCGGCGCCCTGCATCACCTGCCGGCGACGCCCAAGACCATCCACTGGGGCTATTTTGACGCCGCCCTGGCGCCGGTGCTGAGCGTCAAGAGCGGCGACCTGATCCAGGCCGAGGCGATCACTCACCATGCCGGCGACGCGCCGGAGCTGATGATGGACGAGGGCGTCACCGCCATCTTCCAACAGGTGCCTGAGACCGACCGCAATCCCGGCGTCCACATCATGACCGGGCCGATCCGGGTCGAGGGCGCCGAGCCGGGCGACATCCTGGAGGTACGCTACCTGCGCATGGTCCCGCGCTGCAACTACGGTTCCAACCTGGCCGCCAACTGGGGCTATCTCTACAAGGAGTTCGGCGAGAAGGAGCGGGTGACCATCTATGAGCTGGACGCCAACGCCAATCACGCGGCCGCCCTCTACGCCTATGATTTCCCTGGCAAATACCTGACGCCAGGCACGATCACCAACTGCCCGGTCTGCGACCGCCAGCCGGCGCTGAAGGGGGTCCGCGTTCCGGCCCGCCCGCACCTCGGCACGGCCGGGGTGGCGCCCGACACCACCGGCCGCGTCAGCACCATCCCGCCCGGCCTGCACGGCGGCAACATCGACAACTGGCGCATCGGGGCCGGGGCGACGATGTACTATCCGGTGCAGGTGGACGGAGCCCTGTTCTCCATCGGCGACCCGCACGTGAGCCAGGGGGACGGCGAGCTGTCGGGCACAGCCATCGAGGCGTCGCTGAACGTCCTCTTCCAGGTGGTGCTGCGCAAGGATTTCACCGTGCCCAGCCCGTTGCTGGAGACGCCGAAATACTGGATCGTGCACGGCTTCAACGAGGACCTGAACGTGGCCATGCGCGACGCGTCGCTTCAGATGCTGGGCCTGCTCACCGACCACGTCGGGCTTTCGCGCAACGACGCCTATTCCCTGATGAGCGTCGCCACCGACTTCGCGGTCACCCAGGTGGTGGACGGCCGCCAGGGGGTGCATGTGCGCGTGCCGCGGTCGATCTTCCCGGCGCGGGGCGAGGGGTAGACCTTTGACGACGAACGAGGGCGCGCTCCGCTCTAGAGCCCCTCCCCCCTACAGAG
>DASVMY010000098.1:0-1774 GCA_036384135.1 Caulobacteraceae bacterium
AGCCGACAGCGCGTACCGCAGACCGATGGTGATCGATTGATCCTTGTAAGGACCGTCGATCACGCCCGGCTGCAAGGCGCCGGAACCCACGGTGGCGAAGTTGCTGCGCTGGCTGCCGATGTAGCGGTAGGTCACATCGACGTTCAGACGCTCGTTGGCCTTCACCGAGACGCCGACGATGCCCTGCCAAGCGAACTTGGTGTCGGCGTCGTCAGAGGTCAGCGTCTGCGCCGTCGGCTGCAGGCGGCCGTTCAGGCTCAGCGAGGTGCGGGCGACGCCCAGACCGCCGCCGATGAACGGGTCGATCTGGCCGTCGGGCATCAGGTCGACCAGCAGGTTGCCCATCAGCGTCCAGGCGTGGAGGCTGCCGTTGGGCGTGCCGCAGGCCGGCGAGACGGTCGAGTTGTTGCAGATGGCGGTGACCGGCCGGGCGGCGCTGTCATAGACGTTCGACAGGTTGCCGGGGCGGTAGCCGCCTTCAAGTTCCAGGCGGAGGTTCGGGGACAGCTTGTAGCCGACCCGCGCGAAACCGGTCCAGGAATCGGTGTGGCCGAAGTGGAAGTTGTAGGGCTGTCCGTCCGACTCTAGCGCGGCCGAGTGGGTGCGCAGAACCTCGGTGCGGTGGTAGCCAAGATCGAGGGCGCCGTACCACCCCGTGTCTTGGGCCGCGGCGCCGGTCGCGACCATGACCGTGGTCATAGCGGCTCCAGCCAGGAGTTTAAACTTCATACCAAATCCTTCCTTGCCCTCTACGGCCATCCGACCGAGCAATGTTATACCAACCCGACTCAATGGCGGCAGCGCCTTAAGTGACACAGTAGTCGCCATTTCGCCTCATCGTAGAGACAGTCGCCTCTTCGGAGAGACAGCGAACACCGCTATACAATATCCCCTTAGCCGATCAACTTGGCTTTGTGGTCAATTCCTGCCTTTTCGGGGCCTTTCAGGGCCTTGGAGGGCAAGCGAGCACCTCAAAACGTTGCGAACGACCGCGCCGGCCCGTGGGCGTGGTGCGGAAACTCCGGCGTTCCTAAGCGATATCGCAAGTGATTCGTTCGCCCCTCTCTCCTCCGAGATGCCGCCCCCCGAGTTGCTACCCCCATGGGTGCGATCGGGCCGTCAACGCACCCTTGAGGATAACGGTTCCCAAATGCGGCGATTAAGCGTCCGCCCGCGGAGGCATTGGAGGAAATCTGTGGCGCCGGCGCCACGCCGCTGACGTGAAGCGGCTTTTACGGCTGGCTGCGCATGGAATCCCAGGACCGTTGCTGCGGCTGGGTTTGCGAGGCGTGCAGGTAGGCGAGGTTGTTGTCGACCACGGCGGGCGGCAGGTCGCGGCGCGCCAACTGCTCCGCCTCGGCCATATGGCCCTCCAGACCAAGGATGAGGGCCAGATTTTGACGAATTTGAGCGGTCGCGCCGGGCTGCGCCACCGCGCGGCGCAGCAGCGTCTCCGCCTGGTCCGATTGTCCGTGCGCCGCATAGTACATGGCCAGGTTGGAAAGCACGGAGGGATTGCCCGGCGCCAGGGCCAGGGCCCGCTGATGGGCGGCGAGGGCCTCGTCGTCGCGCTGGGATTGCTCCAGGGCGATGGCCAGCAGTGACAACGGCCGCCAATCCCTGGGCGCCAGCGACGCCGCGCGCTGGGCCGGATCGATGGCGAAGAAGCCCTGGCCCTGGGCGATGCGGGCCCGGGCGGATTCCAGCAGGGCGTCGAGATTATTGGGATCAATGACCAGGACGCGTTCGGCGGTGGCCACGGCGTCGTCGTAGC
>DASVMY010000099.1:0-2365 GCA_036384135.1 Caulobacteraceae bacterium
CCCGACCGCCCTGGCCGCCGCGCACCTGTTCGGCGAGGTCCTGGTCCGGCGGGGCCGACTGGCCGACGCTACGACGGTGCTGGCGCAGTGCCTGGCCCAGGCGCCAGCCTTCGACCCGGCCCGGATGTCCTACGCCGCCGCCCTCCTCGCCGGTGGCAAGCCCGCGCCGGCGCTGAGCGAGTTGGGCGCCCTGCTCGCCCGCGATCCCCACGACAACCGTTGCCGGATGATGCAGGCCGCGGCCCTGAGCGAGACCGGCGACTTCGCCGCCGCCGCGCAGGTTACCGACCTGTTGCTGGGGGCCTTTCCCGACCAGCCGCAGGGCTGGCTGATCCACGGCCATGGCCTGCGCACCCTGGGCCGGATCGACGAGGCCGTCGCCGCCTGGCGCCGCTGCCTCGACCTCGATCCCGGCCGAAGCGAGGCCTATTGGAACCTGGCCAACCTGAAGACCTATCGGTTCACGGCGCAGGACCGCGCGGCGATCGAGGCGCGGCTGGCCGTCACCGATCTGAAGCCCGAAGACCGCGGCAACCTCGAATTCACCCTCGGCAAGCTGCACGAGGACGCCGGCCAAAACGCCGAGGCCTTTGACCACTATGCGCGGGGCAACGCCGTCGAACGGGGCCGCCGCCGCTACGCCGCCGACGACACGACGGCCCTCGTGCAGCGCTCCAGGACCTTGTTCACCCCGGCCTTCTTCGCCGCGCGCGCCGGCTGGGGCGCGGACGGCGCCGATCCGATCTTCATCGTCGGCATGCCCCGCTCCGGCTCGACCCTGGTGGACCAGATCCTGGCCAGCCATCCCGCCATCGAGGGCACGCGGGAACTGCAGGACATCCAGACCATCGCCGACTGGGTCGCCCTACAGCCGGCCGGCGGCGCCTATCCAGGCCCGCTGACGGACATGCCGCGGGACGCCAGCGCCAGGCTGGGCCGCGACTACCTGGACTGGACCCGGATCAACCGGCGCCTGGGCCGGCCCCGGTTCACCGACAAGGCGCCGTGGAACTTTCTCCACATCGGGCTGATCCACCTGATCCTGCCCAGGGCGAAGATCATCGACGTGCGCCGCCATCCCCTGGCCTGCGGCTGGTCCATCTACACGCAGCACTTCGCCCAGGGCTGGGACTTCTCCTACGACCTCGCCGACATCGGCCGCTACTACGCCGACTATGTCGCCCTGATGGCCCACTACGACGCGGTGCTGCCAGGACGGGTCCATCGCGTGATCTACGAGGACCTGGTGGCGGACACCGAAGGCGAGGTCCGCCGCCTGCTCGCCTATCTCGACCTGCCCTTCGACCCAGCCTGCCTGCGGTTCTTCGACAACCCCCGCGCCGTGGCCACCCCCAGCTCCGAACAGGTCCGCCGCCCCATCTCCACCCAGGCCCTCGACCACTGGCGCGCCTTCGAGCCGTGGCTAGAGCCGCTGAAGGCCGCGCTGGGACCGGTGCTGGACGCCTATCCCGCGGCGCCTTCTTAAGCCTCACCGTACCCGAACCGCTCCACCCACGGGTCCAGCACCGCCGTCACTGGCGCCAGCTCAGCCGCATAGGCCCGCCAGCGGCCGACGCCAGCCGTGTTCACCCCCGCCCGCACCTGGGCGGCGCTTGGAGTCCGCACCGAGCGGCCGGCCGCCGTCGCCGCCACGTCCAGCATGGCCGGCTCCAGGTCCAGGCCGAGGAAGCCGGCGATGGCGTCAAGCTCACCCTCGAAATCCGCCACCAGCGCCTCGTGCCGCACCGGCATAACCTCCAGCGGCAGGATGGCGGCATAGGCCCCGGCCAGGGCCATGCAGGCGTCGTAGCAGGCGGCCGTCCCCTCCAGGGTGGTGAAGGCGTAGGTCATGGCGTTGAGCTGGAAGTTGTTGCGCAGGCAGCTGAGCACCACGTCACGGGGATCGCGCAGGGCGAACAGCACCTTGGCGTTGGGAAACAGCTTCGCCACCAGGGGCATGGTGAGCGTCCCCGCCGGCGCCTTGTCCAGGAACAGGCAATCGGGGAACAGCCGCCCCGGCGCGGCGGCGCCCTGGGCCTTCACCTCCGCCCAATAGCGCGCGCGCCAATGGGCCGCCTCCGCGTCCGACAGCCGCGCCAAACGCTCCAACCCCTCGGCCGAGGTCATGAATTCCGCATAGGGCTCGGCCAGGGTCGGCGCCTCCTCCAGGGCGACGACGCCGGAATGGCCGGCCAGGGCTTGCTCCAACAGGGTGGTGCCGGACCGCGGGAAGCCGAACAGGAAGGCGTGGGACGCCGCCTCGTCCGCCACCGGACCGGTCGCCGGCGCGCTCCGCCAGGGATCAGGATCGGCGGCGGCGAACCAGGCGCCCAGCCGGCACAGCTTCGCCACCTCCCCTTCGCGG